>CAWUIY010000287.1:0-6086 GCA_963922555.1 uncultured Serratia sp.
GGTGCCAACCGTCGGCATTACCGTTGGGAGTCTGGTCTCGCTGGGCGGTTTGATCTGGCTGGTTAGCTCCGGGCATCCAGGAGTGTTACTGCAACAGGGCGTCGGCATGGGCGAAGTCATGATGCTGGCTGCATCGGCCTCCTATGCGCTGTACGGGGTGCTCACCAAACGCTGGGCAATTCCGGTGCCAAACTGGCAATCGCTTTATATCCAGATTATTTTTGGCGTTGTGATGCTAGTGCCGAATTTTCTGATGGCGAATAATGTAGAATTAAACGTCCACAATATTCCTCTGGTGCTGTTTGCGGGGATCCCGGCCTCGATCATTGCACCATTCCTGTGGATTAAGGGCGTGCATCACCTTGGCGCGAATCTGGCAACCATTTTTATGAATCTGACACCGATCTTTACCGCCATCGTGGCCGTGCTTTTCCTGCATGAAAAGCTGCACAGCTATCACCTAATCGGCGGTGGAATTACTCTGTTTGGCGTGATTCTGGCGCAAAGGCTACGTACACCGTTGTTCGGACGTCGCCAGCCGACCGTCCTGGTCGAGAATAAGCAGGAAAATTAACAGAAAGAATCTCTGCTATAGGGGCATTCACGGTGTCGATTACTGATATTTATCTGTATGATGTCGGCCTTGTGCGTTCGACGCCGTGAATAATACTTCTATCTGCCCGAGAATTTCATTTGTCGGACGATAAAACCTCTTAGCAAGGACTGGTAATATGCAACCTTTGAGTGGCCGCTCAACCGATGAAAACAATCGGGAACAGCCTGATGGTCAAACAGTCCCTGCCGGAGCAGGTGAAAACCAGCCTCTAACACCCGCACAGCGAACGACTCTGGAAAAGCTGATCGTGAAACTCATGGCTTTGACCGCCATGAAATCCGCCGAGATCTGGGCCAATTTGCGCCACGATCTGGCACTGCCTCACGACGGTGAACTCAATGCCAGCCAATATTCACATGCCGAATCTCTGTTGTTGTCCAAACTTGCTCAGGCGCAAAACAGCCATGCTACTCGCCAGCTGATGCAGCAATTGACCGAGCTTCTGCCGCAGGGTAACAATCGTCAGGCAGTGAGTGATTTTATTCGTCAAAACTTTGGTCACACGGTACTCAGCCAGCTGAGCCACGAGCAGCTTGAGAAAGTGTTGTTGCTGATCCAATCACGTGAAATGACCATCCCACAACCGCAGCAAACTGCGGTGATGGATCGACCGCTGTTACCTGCCGAGCACAACAGCCTGCAACAGTCGGTGACCAAACTCAGCGCGGCGACCGGAGAAGCACCGACCAAAATCTGGCACGACCTGTTTGTGCTGGTCGGCGTTAAAGCGGGTGATCCTATTCCGGCCAAACATTTTCAACTCTTGACGCAGTTTGCCCAGGTGCGGATCACCGTGAGCCAGCAAACTACGCCGACCCTTGCCTCGCTGCTTGGCGTGCTCAAACAACCTGCGACTGAGCTTGAACAACATCGCCTGACGGATTACGTCGCGACTAATTTCCACGCAACGCCTGACACCCCGCTGCTGCCAGGACAGGTTAATAGCCTGATTGGCGTGTTGTTCAACCAGCGCGTTGACCGCCCAACCCGTAGCTACCGTACAGATGAAAAATCTGCCCGCATCTCGCGCAGCGAATCTCGCGGCAACCCTTTTGTCGCGATGCTGCCAGCATCGATGCAGCCAAACGGTGGCGTTTGGCTCACTGTACTCATTTTGGCATTCCTGGCACTGGTGCTGTGGTTAGTGGTTTAACACGGCTTTAGTCACAGCCGCAGTCCTGCATGTGCCAGTTGGCCGGATAAACTCCGGCCTCAGTGCCTGTAGCCTGCGGATGCCCGTCGCGGATCCAAAAATCTAGCCCACCAATCAGCTCCTTGACCCGAAACCCCAACTTAGCCAACTTGTACGCGCCCTGAGTCGATCCGTTACAGCCGATCCCGTCGCAATAGGTGACATAGACTTTGTCACGATCCAATCCTGCCGTGCTGCTGGCATCCATCAATCGATGGGGGAAACTCAGCGCACCGGGAATGTGTCCGGTGTGATACAGCGCTTCGGCACGAGTATCAATCACCACGATGTCGCTGACTTGCAGGCGCAAATCTTCTGCTACGTCCCAGGCATCGGTATAAAAACTCAGTTTGGCATGCAAATACCGTTCGCTAACCTCGGGAGACGGCGGCGGAAAAGCCAGAACTCTTGATGTTGACTGCATGGGTAACTCCTTTTCAGCAATAAATTAATTTCTCTAAACAAGTTAAACCCTGTCCCGCAAACACTGCCTGAAAATTTCTTGCAATAATGCCAGTAAAATCCGCAGCCTTCCCGGTCGCGAAAAAGGATTGTTGCTCGACGGAACGAAATATTATTTTGCCGCGATTTGGTCTTATAATTGATACCAATTACCCACAATCAATAAGACCCATTTTGAGCGATAAAACACGCTTTTCCGCTAAAATTCGCCACGGCGCGCTGATCCAGCTTTTTGCCCAATCGGAGACGGCGACATCTTCACTGCGAGAGCGGCTGTGCAAGGCGCTCCGGCTGGCTATTACTCAGGGAACACTAACATCATTGCAGCGTTTGCCCTCATCGAGGCTGCTGGCTGCCGATCTTAACATCTCACGCATCACGGTTGAGGCAGCCTACGGCCAGATTGAAGCCGAGGGCTATATCATACGGCAAGTGGGTAAAGGCACGTTTGTCAGCCCTGATGTTACCAAAAAGGTAATGCCTAAAAGCTCGCCCCCGCCCGAGAGTCTCGAAAAAACCGCTCGCGGAGGTGCTGATCGTTTCGATCCCGCTTTATCTCGGCGCGGCGCGGCGATCATTGCCACTGGCGGATGCAAAGACCCGCAAACGCCGCTGCCTTTTGCGGCTGGATCCCCCGACCTGCGTGCATTCCCGCTCAAACTCTGGCGACAGTTGACCAATAAAATACTCAGACTGCAGGGAGAAAAATTACTGGGTTACGGCGATCCGCAGGGTTATCTCCCTTTACGTGAGGCGATTGCCGGTTATTTGCAGCAATCACGCGGTGTTGCGTGCAACGCTCAGCAAATTGTTGTCACCACCAGTTCGCAGCAATCGTTACAACTGCTGGCGACGTTGCTTATCGATAACGGCGATCCGCTCTGGATTGAACAGCCGGGATATCTTGGCGCACGTAATGCCTTTACCAGTGCCGGAGCAAAGCTATACGGAGTGGCGGTTGACTCGCAGGGGATGAATCCGCCGAATCACCTGCCGACCCCAAGGCTGATTTATCTTACCCCTTCGCATCAATACCCCACCGGCGTCAGCCTGAGCCTGCCACGTCGTCTGGCATTACTCGATTATGCCAGGGCTAACCAAAGCTGGATTGTTGAAGATGATTACGATAGCGAACTGCATTATGACGGCCGCCCACTTCCGGCCATACAGGGACTGGATCGCCACCAGCGGGTGATCTACGTCGGCACATTTTCCAAGGTATTGTTTCCCTCTTTGCGACTGGCCTATATAGTGCTGCCGCCGAACCTGGTTGAGCCAATGAGCCAACTGCGTACAGTCTTCGACGGGCATTCGTCGCAGCTGATGCAGGCGGTCACCGCCGAGTTTATCCAGCTGGGGCATTTTTCCGCTCACCTTCGCTACATGCGCCAGCTTTACCAAAGTCGACGCGATCATCTCTTAGCGCAAATAGGAGAAAAACTGCATAGCTGGGTTGAACCGTTACCCGCAGCAGGAGGATTGCAGCTGGCAGTAAGATTACCGGCCGCGCAGGAGGCTAAATTAACGCAACAGGCGCTGCAATTTGGCATCACCACCCCGCCGCTGTCACCGCATTATCTCCCCGACGAAACTTCCACCGTGCAAGACGGCTGGCTGCTGGGCTTCTCGGCGTTAACTCCACCTGAAATCACTGCCGCTATAGACAGGCTGGCGATAATGCACAACCGTTTTAAGCCAGGCCAGTGAGGCAGCGGGTTTTGCGCACTATAGCCATTTCAGCAGCAGCCAACCTGCCCCGCCGCTGAACGCTAAAAACGGGAGCGAGTAATAGTGAAAGGTCAGCCAGATTTTCTTATCGCCCGACATTCTTAGCGCGATGAGATTGGCCAGCGAACCAATAGCGATACCAAACCCACCGGCATTCACGGCATAGGCTAGCAGCGCGTTGGGTGGGACATAGTTAATCAGCAAAATGGTGGCGGGAACGTTGCTGATCACCTGCGACAGGCCAATTCCCAGCAAATAATGGCCGTACTGTGGCAGTCCGCTAATGCTTGAGAATGCCTGCTGCAATGGCCCTAGCCCCACAATCAGCCGCACATCCACAAACATGGCGATAAATACCAGAATCAGTGGCCAGTCGATCCTTAACAACACCTTGCGAGAAAGCAGCAAGAAACCGAGAAACACTGCGGCCAACCCGTAAATTTCCAGCCCAAAATCGACACAAACGATAAACAATAGATAAAGTATTACGCATGAAATCAGCAACTTTTTACTGAAAGTGGTGCTTTGCTGTTGCTCCTTTTTCTGCAGCGTTAATGATGGAAAGCTGAACCAGGTCACCACCAGCAGTGCCAGCATGGAAATCACGGCAAGCGGCGTCATTTCAGCGATAAAATGTAAGAAGGACTGACCCGAGCGCCCCCACAACAGAATATTTTGCGGATTGCCAACCGGCGTTAGCAGTGAGCCTGCGTTAACCGCCAGTGCCTCGAAGATAATCAGCCGATTCACGGGTAACGCCGTGAGTTTCTTTAGGGTAATCGTCAGCGGCACCACAATAAACAGAGCCACATCATTGGTCATAAAGGTAGACAGCACCGCCGCCGCCGTGACCAGAAACAGTGCCAGCCAGCGCTCATTGTCGAGCGCGTTTATCATCTTGCGACCAATAAAATCAAAATAGCCGCTGATTTCGACCCCTTTGGTCAGCATCAAAAGCCCCAATAGGGTGACGATAGTTTTCCAGTCAACAAAATCGGCAAATTGGGCAATTTTATCTGGCTGAAACAATGCCAGGACGAGGCAAAGCAGTAAAAGGACATGTAAAAATCGGTCATGCAAAAAAGGACGAAACAGCAAACTCAACGTCTTGGTCATAGTAAAAACACCGCAAATTCAAAGGCCGATAAAGGATGTGCTGACGTTACCTCACGTCCAGGATTTGCACCAGAGCAGACTCGCAACTCTCCGCGATATCTCGCAGAAAACAAAAAAAGGGACGCAACCTGTGCGCCCCTCTGCCTATCAAATATCCTTGATCTACGGCTAACCTGCCGAGGTTATCTGCCGAGATTTACTGGCTTTGGCCTGCGACATCCAGCGCAGTTGATCGATAATCAGAAAGATTAATAAACTAACGCCCATCACCGGCAGGCTAAAGGCCAGCGCCACCACCCATGCCAGAAAACACCAGCGCATCATGACCGGCAACTCACGCCAGGTATGGATAAGCGTGCTCGAAGGACTGCGGTTTGACAGCATTTTTGGCCGACGCAGCCACCAAAGTACATATCCCCAGCCGATTAGCGCACAAGAGCCAAGCCCGAAAAAGACTAAAATAATCTGGTTCCACAGGCCGAATAGCACTCCCATATGCGCATCAACGCCCCAACGAGTCAGTTTGGCAAGTAGCGGAAATTGTGCGAAATAGACGTGGTCGATAATTCTTAAACTCTGCGGATCTACCGACACCGCATCAACTTGCGTCGGCCAGCTACGATCGATCTCACTGACGGTCCATGCTTTGTCAGCGCGATAAGCCGGGCGGATCTCGATTTTTGCGGCATTAATTCCTGCCTGTCGTGCGGCGAACACCACACCATCAAAGGTGTTAGCATTCACCCTAACTGGCGCAGGGGAATGCCCGGCTGCCGTTGCATCGGCATTCATCTCAGGCATATCCGGCATCGACATTTTCATTGCGTTGGTCCCTGTCATTGAGGGCATGTGATGATCGGCATGCTCGCCTGCCGGTTGAGCCGGTTTTGTTTTATCTAATAAAGTATTCACCGAAGGCGTCAGCCAGCCCACGTCCGCACGCAAGATACCAATATTATTGCCTGCCCACTG
>CAWUIY010000288.1:0-6083 GCA_963922555.1 uncultured Serratia sp.
CTGCCAAGGTCTCGGTGACCATTTCTGATACCTACAGCAACATTAGCAGCGCTATAGGCGAAGATCGTCGGGCAATTGATCTGATCTTTGCGGCATTGGAAGAGATCCGAGTGGAGCCTAAAGTCACCCCAATGCGTGGCGGCACTGACGGCGCGGCGTTATCGGCCAAGGGTCTGCTGACACCGAACTACTTTACCGGCGCGCACAACTTCCACTCTAAATTTGAATTCCTGCCGATCAGCTCGTTCGTTAAATCATATGAATTAACCAAGGCAATTTGCCTGCTGGCAGCGAAGGGCTAGATTGAAAACGACAGCGTAAACTGAAGCTGCCGCAGGGGAACAGGCCTGATAAGCCTGAATCACGGTACTCGATCAATGATTCAGGCTATCAGACCCGGCGAACACGTCGCCAATTAAGAGGGTTATTTTAAGGCGCCGGAAAGGAATTGCTGGAGTCGGGCGCTTTTCGGATTGCCAAACACCTCAGCAGGGTTGCCTTGCTCTTCAATCACGCCCTGATGCAGGAAAATCACGTGGTTGGACACGTGACGGGCAAACTCCATTTCGTGAGTCACTACGACCATGGTTTTACCCTCTTCCGCCAGCTTTTGCATGATGCGCAATACTTCTCCCACCAGTTCCGGGTCCAGTGCGGAGGTGGGTTCGTCAAACAGCAAGACTTCCGGTTCCATCGCCAAGGCGCGAGCAATCGAAACGCGTTGTTGCTGGCCGCCGGAAAGGTTGACAGGGTATTTGCCACGCGCGCGCTCGTCGATGCCAACTTTGTCGAGATAACGCACGGCACGCTCTTTGGCTTCCGCCTTGCTCAGCCCCAGCACCTGAATCGGAGCTTCCATCACGTTTTCCAGAACGGTCATGTGGCTCCACAGATTGAAGTGCTGGAACACCATCGTCAGCTTGGTCCGCAGCAGCTGTAGCTGTTTTTTGTCGAAGACTTTTAGCTGGCCATCGGTATCACGCACCATGCGGATATCGACGTTATTGACCATGATCGAGCCTTCGCTCGGTTTTTCCAGGAAGTTGATGCAGCGTAAAAAGGTGCTTTTCCCCGAACCCGAAGATCCAATGATACTGATAACGTCACCCGCGTTTGCAGACATCGAAACGCCTTTCAGCACCTCGTGCTCGCCATAACGTTTATGCAGATCGATTACGGCTAATTTATTTTCTGACATGATTTTTCCCGCACAGGTTTAACGTTTTCGCTGTGAATGCTTTCATTTTTAGTGTGAAGACTGCGGCCTGACGTGTGCCAGCCAGCGTTTTTCCGCCAGGCGGAACAGGCTTATCAATACGTACGACACACAAAGGTAAATCACCGCCGCGATGCCAAAGGCATAAAATGGCTGGTAGGTCGCAGAGTTGATATCGCGAGCAATCTTGAGCACGTCCGGCACGGTGGCGGTAAAGGCCAGCGCGGTCGAGTGCAGCATCAGAATGACCTCGTTGCTATAAGCCGGTAAGGCAGTACGCAACGCGGAAGGCAAAATGATGCAGGTATAAAGCTTGAAGCGCGAGAAGCCATAGGCGTTCGCGGCCTCGATTTCACCGTGCGGAACGGCACGAATAGCCCCGGCAAAAATCTCGGTGGTATAGGCACAGGTATTTAAGGTTAACGACAAAATGGTGCAGTTGAGGCCACTGCGGAAGAAGGCGTTCAAAAAGTCTGTTCCGCGCACAATCTCCAGGCTATACATTCCCGAATAAAACACCAGCAGCTGCACATACAGCGGGGTGCCGCGGAAAATATAGGTAAACAGCCAGATTGGGGAGCTGATCCAGCGATTGCTGGAGACACGCCCCACGGACAGCAGAACCGCCAGAAGCCCGCCCATCACTACCGAGCTTATGAGCAGCCACAGCGTAATTGCCAGGCCGGTAAAACGATACCCGTCGCTATAAAGCAGTGACATTCCGTATTGATGCAAAATATCGATCATAGCTCGGCCCTCTTCACACCCAGCGAATAGCGGCGGTTGAGCCACAGCAGCACGCCATTAGATAACGTGGTAAAAATCAGGTAGATCACACCCGCAACAACGGCAAAATAAAACGGCTGATATGTCCCCTTACCGGCCAGCTGAGTGGCTTTCACCACGTCATCCAAGCCAAGCAGAGAAACCAGCGCTGTCGCCTTGAGAATAACCTGCCAGTTATTGGCAATCCCAGGCAATGCGAAACGCATCATGGCCGGAAACAGGATGCGGCGGAAAATTTGTGAACCACTAAAGCCAAATGCCACCGCGGCCTCAATTTGCCCGCGCGGCACGGCCATAAAAGCGCCACGGAAAGTTTCGGTGAAATAGGCACCGTAGATAAAGCCGAGGGTAATAATACCGGCACTGAGGGGATCGATATCGATCTGGTCAATGCCGACGGCTTCAGTCAGGCTATTTAAGGCGATCTGTAAGCCATAGAAAATCAACAACATTAATACCAGGTCGGGAACACCACGGATTAACGTAGTATAAGCGCCGAATATGCCGGAAATAGCGCGATTTTTCGACAACTTGCCACCGGCACCAATCAAACCAATGATGACGGCAAGCAGGACTGACGAAAGAGCCAGCTCCAGCGTGACCAACGTGCCCTGGATTATTACGTGGGAATACCCATATAACATAAAAAATATCCTGCCTTAGACGGAAATCAGACTGCGTTTCGCAGGTTTTAAAAAGCTTTTTTGTAGCGGCTTGCCTTGAGAAGCAAGCCGCTGATTCGGAAACGACTACTGTTTTCCTGACGTCTTCAATAAGTTAATACTTAACCGCCGTACACGTCGAAGTTGAAGTATTTCTTCGCCAGCTTGTCGTAAGTCCCGTCTTTACGCATAGAATCAAACGCTTTGTTTAAGGCATTTTTCAGGTCGTCTTCGTTTTTACGCAGACCCATACCGGTCCCCACGCCGAAGAACTTGTCGTCTTTCACCGAAGGACCGGCGAACGCGTAGCCCTTGCCCGCAGCCTGTTTCAGGAAGCCTTCGCTGCCCGCGACTTCATCCTGGAATGCGGCGTCGAGGCGTCCAGAGGCCAGGTCAGCATAAATTAGGTCCTGATTCTGGTAAGCCACCACGTTGATGCCTTTTGGCTGCCAGTTGGCGTTGGCATAGGCTTCCTGTGTAGAGCCTTGCAGCACACCGATGTTTTTGCCTTTCAGACCATCCAGGGTTGGCAGAATTTTAGAACCGGTTGGCGCGATCAGGCGGGCGTTAGCTGCGTAAAGCTTCTCGGTAAAGTCGATTTCCTGCTCGCGTTTCTCGGTGATAGACAGCGAGGAGATGATGGCATCGATTTTTTTCGCTTTCAGAGAGGGGATCAGGGCATCGAAATCGCTTTCAACATAGGTACATTTGATCTGTGCACGCTTACACATTTCATTCGCCAGATCGATGTCGAAGCCGACCAGTTTACCGCTTGAATCTTTAGACTCGAAAGGCGCATAGGTAGGATCTGTGCCGATTTTAATTGCTTTTGGCACCGCAGCAAAAGCGCTGCTTGCGCTGGCCAATACTAATACCAGAGGCAGAACCTTGAACAACTTTTTCATACATTACCCTCAGCCATTAATCGTGTGTGTTGTTGTTTGTTGTGTCTGGTTGCTTTAACAACCGTTTTATTGTTGTGTTACCGGTCTGTGTCGGTAACATTTTTTCACTACTCGTACTGCCTTAATTACAATTTTTAGACTGCTACTCAAGGATTTATGACGGCTACCAAAAATATGCAGTAATTATGCAATAGTTATGCAGCAATCGTGCCGACTTTGCAAAACCGTCTTTTTAGTGAACAACCAAGCCGAAATTACGGTGACTTTTGTCTGCAAAATCACCGCGGGAGGATAAGTTGCCAGTAGATTGAAACAGAAATGCACCAAAACGAAACATAAAGAGTTCATTTTTGGTGCATCGTTATCATTCTGTGCAAATTTAGGGCAGAAAGGGTTGCAAAAACTTAATGGCTGCCCTGCCAGCGAACAAAAAGGTCTTCGGGAAGTTCAATATCAAATTGATCGATGACCCTGTTAACGGTCTGATCAACGATATCTTCGACACTGTTTGGGCGATGATAAAAGGCAGGAACTGGCGGCATGATGATAGCGCCCAGCTCGGCGGCGGCGGTCATCAGGCGCAGGTGACCAAGATGCAGCGGGGTTTCGCGCACGCACAGCACCAGGCGGCGGCTCTCTTTGAGCACGACGTCTGCCGCACGGGTCAGCAAGCCGTCGGTATAGCTATTGACGATGCCGGAGAGGGTTTTAATCGAGCATGGCAATATTGCCATTCCCGCAGTCTTGAAAGAACCTGAGGAGATAGTCGCGGCAATATCGCGGGAATCGTGAACCACGTCTGCCAGCGCCTGCACGTCGCGCAGGTTTAAATCGGTTTCCAGGGCCAGAGTCTGTCGCGCCGCATTGCTCATCACCAGATGAGTTTCAACGTCGGGAACTTCGCGCAGCACTTGTAACAGGCGCACGCCATAGATTGCGCCACTGGCGCCGGAGATGCCGACTATGAGTCGTTTCATGAATACTGCCTCGGGAAGAACGTACTAAAACATTAGCACGTATGAATCGTCAGATGACTTTGCCGCATTGAAAAGCGAATGGCAAGTCACAGCGAAAAGGGGCAGCAATATCAGAAGAGTACCGCCTGCCCCGCCCTGCGTAACAGAACAGAACAGGACAGGCGGTCAGAAGGCTGAATTAGCCTTCGTTATGCATTTCGAGGTTTTCCGCTTCCTGCTGGCCGCGCAATGCCTGGGCATCGTCGTTACGCAGGGCGTCAAGGTATTCGAGGTAGTTCTGGTCAACGTCTTTGGTGACATAGATACCGTCAAATACGGAGCATTCAAACTGCTCGATATCCGGGTTCTCTTCTCTCACCGCGTCAATCAGATCGCTCAAATCCTGGAAGATCAGCGCATCTGCACCAATCATCTTGTTGATTTCGCTTACTTCACGGCCGTGGGCGATCAACTCGTTAGCGGTTGGCATGTCGATACCGTAAACGTTCGGGAAGCGCACTTCCGGCGCAGCCGAAGCCAGGTAAACATTTTTCGCGCCAGCATCACGAGCCATCTCGACGATCTGCTGTGAGGTGGTACCACGAACGATAGAGTCATCAATTAGCAAGACGTTTTTATCACGGAACTCCGCGCGGTTGGCGTTTAGCTTGCGGCGAACCGACTTAACGCGCTCCTGCTGGCCCGGCATGATAAAGGTACGGCCTACATAACGGTTTTTCACAAAGCCCTGACGATAAGGCTTGTTCAAAATACGGGCAATCTCCAGAGCGATGTCGTTTGACGTCTCCGGGATTGGGATAACCGCATCGATTTCCAGATCTTCCCACTCGCGAGCGATTTTTGCGCCCAGTTTCTGGCCCATACGGCGACGCGCGCTGTAGACCGAAATCTTGTCGATGAAAGAGTCTGGGCGAGCAAAGTACACGAACTCGAACAGGCATGGGTTGTACTGAGGATTCTCGGCACACATGCGAGTAAACAGTTGGCCTTTCTCGGTAATGTAAACCGCTTCGCCCGGCGCGATATCACGCAGGAACTCAAAGCCCAGCGTATCCAGTGCCACGCTTTCGGACGCGACCATGTATTCGCAACGACCATCTTCCAGTTCGCGCTTGCCGATCACCAGCGGGCGAATGCCGTGTGGGTCACGGAAGGCCAGCATGCCATGACCGATGATCATTGCGACGCAGGCGTAAGCCCCGCGAATCTTGGTGTTCATTGCTGATACGGCAGCAAAAACGTTGTCAGCTTCCAACGGATAATGCTGGAATTTGTCCAGCTCGCTGGCAAGGATGTTCAGCAGAATTTCAGAGTCAGAAGTCGTGTTGACGTGGCGACGTGCGCCTTCAAACAGCGTGCTTCTTAATTCGTGTGCATTCGTCAGGTTACCGTTGTGGGCAAGCGTAATGCCGAACGGAGAGTTGACGTAAAAAGGTTGAGCCTCTGAAGCGCTGGAACTGCCAGCCGTAGGGTAACGAACATGGCCAAGGCCCATGTTGCCCTGCAAACGTTGCATATGCCGTGCTTCGAATACATC
>CAWUIY010000289.1:0-6069 GCA_963922555.1 uncultured Serratia sp.
GACAATAACAGCACGATGAAAATCTCACCAGACAAATCGCTAAAATCCCCCGACAACGGCCATTTCGTCACTCTTTTTGTGCTGGCTACTTGCCTGAAATCACGCGCACGAGTAACGTGTCGCCCATTATCCAAACTTTTTGCAAACAGGTTATTTTTATGGCACGTGCTAATGAAATTAAACGCGGCTTCGTTGTAAATTACGACGGTAAATTGCTGCTGGTTAAAGATATCGATGTTCAGAGTCCAAGCGCACGTGGCGCGAGCACCCTGTACAAAATGCGTTTCTCCGACGTGCGTACCGGCATGAAAGTTGAAGAGCGTTTCAAGGGTGATGACATCCTCGATACCGTGACCCTGACCCGCCGTAAAGTGAACTTCTCGTACGTTGATGGCGACGAATACATCTTTATGGATGACGAAGATTACACTCCTTATACCTTTAATAAATCGCAGATCGAAGAAGAGCTGCTGTTTATTCCTGAAGGAGGTCTGGCAGGCATGCAGGTTCTGCTGCTGGAAACCCAGCTGCTGGCGCTGGAAATGCCGCAAACCGTTGAGCTGGAAATTGTAGAAACGGCGCCGGGCATCAAAGGTGCATCCGCCAGTGCACGCAACAAACCAGCAACCATGACGACCGGCCTGGTGATTCAGGTTCCTGAATATCTGAGCAGCGGCGACAAAATCCAGATCCATATTGCAGAACATCGCTATATGGGCCGTGCATAAGCGTTTAAACCTTATGTTGACTTATAAGAGCGCTTCGGCGCTCTTTTTTTTTGCGCGCGGTTTGTAATACCGACACAGTTTGCCAGCCTGCGCGGTAGTTATGATCTGCCTCACAAAAGCTGGCGAATATTTGGACTTACCAATTTTCATTCCTGTCATATCACTTTACACTGAATGCCTGATTTAACGGCTGATAAAGACGCTAAATATCCTTTAATATGTTTCTTGTGCGATTTTGGCCTGACCAATTTAACCCACGCCCGAATGTGATGGAGTCATAATGAACAAGATTTCCACTAGCCCGCTGCCCGCCAACGTTCAACATCCTCAATACGATCGTAAAGCATTGAAAACCCGCATCGTTCACATTGGTTTTGGTGCGTTTCATCGCGCTCATCAGGCATTGATGACTGACAGAGTGTTAAACCAGCAAGGCGGCGACTGGGGGATTTGTGAGATTTCACTGTTTGGCCGGGATAATCTGATTAGAGCACTGCGTGAACAAGATCATCTGTTTACAGTGCTGGAGAAAGGCGCAGACGGCAATCAGCCAATCATCATTGGTGCGGTGAATGAGTCGATGCATGGCCGTATCGAGGGGATTGAGGCCATCGTAGAGAAGCTCGCCGAGCCACAAGTGGCGATCGTCTCCCTGACTATCACGGAAAAAGGTTACTGCATTGAGCCGGTTAGCGGCAAACTCGATCTACAGCATCCAGATATCATCCAGGATTTACAGGGCGGACACTCGCCAGCCACTGCGCCTGGCCTGCTTGTCGAGGCGCTGCGCCTGCGACATCAGCGCGGTCTGCCTGGGTTTAGTATCCTTTCCTGCGACAACATCCCAGAGAATGGTCACGTAGTGAAAAACGCCATTCTTGGGCTGGCGCAGGCCAAAGATCCGGGGCTGGCAAGCTGGATCCATGAAGCGGTGACATTCCCGAGTACCATGGTCGACCGCATCGTCCCAGCCCTGACCGAAGAGTTTGAAGCGGAGATCGGCGAGGCGTTGGGAGGGATCAATGATCCTTGCGGTATCGCCGCCGAGCCGTTTATTCAATGGGTGATCGAAGACAATTTCGTTGCCGGTCGTCCGGCCTGGGAACTCGCGGGCGCGCAACTGGTCGATGACGTCCTGCCGTTTGAGCAAATGAAATTGCGCATGCTCAATGGCAGCCACTCATTCCTGGCCTATCTCGGTTATCTGGCGGGATATCAGTATATTAACAGCTGCATGGAGGATGAAAATTATCGTCGTGCGGCCTACCAGTTAATGCTCAAGGAACAAGCCCCGACCTTGAACGTCAGCGGCATCAATCTGCAGAGCTACGCCGATAGCCTAATCGAGCGTTATCGCAATCCTGCACTTAAACACCGCACCTGGCAGATAGCGATGGACGGCACGCAAAAACTTCCTCAGCGCATGCTTGACTCACTGCGCTGGAATCTGCAACACGGCGGCGAGTATGCCTGTCTGGCATTGGGTGTGGCGGGCTGGATGCGCTATGTCAGCGGCGTTGACGATGCAGGCCAGGCGATTGAAATTAAAGATCCGATGGCAGATAAACTACGTGAAATCGTCGAAAGCAGCGAAGACGGGGAACCAAGAGTTCGCGCACTGCTTGGATTATCCTCCGTATTTGGCGAGGAACTTCCCAAAAATCAGCTAGCCGTCGCCGCTGTTATCAGTGCCTATCTGCGCCTGCAAAAACATGGCGCGAAGTCTGCGGTAGCTGAGTTAGTGAGATAACGCGCTTTAGGCTCGGAGTTGGGTTCTAATTGACAATATTTAACAAAGCTTCACTCGGTAGTAAAGTTGTCAAAGTTGATTATCATTATTCATAGAGATTAAAGCGTTATCGCCCGCTAGCTTAACCCGCTAGTCATTAAGGCTGGCGGGTACCGATCTAAAAAGATAGCCATCAAACGCGGGATCTTCTGCGTCAGAAATTTCCAGCAATTTACTTTTGACGTTTTCGAGATGTTGCCACATGGCCTGCTTGGCAGCCTTGGGTTCACGGCGCAGCACCGCTTGCAGGATTTGCTGGTGATCGTGGAGCCACAGCTCACTGTAATTCTGATCGCCGACATGCTGGTGCAGGCTTTGCCACATCGGGCTGCTTTTTCTCACCTGCCACAGCTCATATACCATATTCGCCAGAACGCTGTTTTGTGACGCCTGCGCCAGCAACGTGTGAAAAAGCTCGTCCGCGCTTTCATCAATAATGCCCTGCACAACAAAGCTTTTTTCAAGCTCTATGGCATCGCGCATCTTCAGAATATCGGCTTTGGTAGCCTGAACGGCGGCAAAGGCGGCGACTTCGCTCTCTAACAGCTGACGCGCCTGTAATAGTTCAAAAGGGCCATAGCCGCTGTCACCATAGGCCGTATTCGCGGCACTGTTTTGCACCAACACATAAACGCCTGAGCCTTTACGCACCTCGACGACTTTTTCTAGTTCCAGCATGATCAGTGCTTCACGCACCACGCTGCGGCTGACGGAAAAACGCTCTGCGATATCACGCTCGGGAGGCAGGCGATCGCCAGGCTGATGCTGGCCGGAAACAATTGCCTGACGCAATTGATTACCGATTTCCTGATAAAGCCGCATATTCCCCTCCTCCGCACGCAAACAATGAAAACAATGAAAACAATGAAAACAATGAAAACAGTATATCACGCAGCCAGTTAGCCTTGCAGAACGCTTTAGTGTTGGCAGGCGCCTAATTTTGAGCATCAATTTATTTATACAAAAGCGCTTTAGTAGAAAGTTTTAAAACTCACGGACTGGATTTTCTGATTTCAGAGGGGCATCTTATGGCGCATATTTTTATTAATAATCCTGCCCTCGCTCAGGGAAAAGGCGAATGGCAGGATGCCGCAAGGATAAAGACATGACGCAAACCAATCTCATCACCGGATTTCTCGGCAGTGGTAAAACGACCACGATCCGCCACCTATTGGCACAAAAACCGGAACATGAAAAATGGGCCGTGCTGGTTAACGAGTTTGGCGAGGTCGGCATCGATGGGGCGCTGCTGGCAGATAGCGGCGCAGTATTGAAAGAGATCCCCGGCGGCTGCATGTGTTGTGTCAACGGATTGCCGATGCAGGTTGGTCTTAACATGCTGCTGCAAAAAGCCAAGCCGGATCGCCTGTTGATCGAACCTACGGGTTTAGGCCACCCTAAGCAAATTTTGTCGCTGCTGACCTCCGACGTTTACCAGTCCTGGCTGACACTGAATGCCACGCTTTGCCTGCTCGATGCGCGTCTGCTCAGCGATGAAAGAACCGTGAATAATGAAAACTTCCGCGATCAGCTGGCCGCCGCCGATATTGTTATTGCCAACAAAATCGATGCCTACGCGGATCAAGATAATCAAAAGCTAGCCGAGTGGATTGCCATTCAGGACCCGGCCCTGCGCGTAGAACGCGTTTCACAAGGCCAGATTGACTCAAGCCTGCTTGATGAATTGCGTAAAAATCAGCGCGAATTGCCGGATGGCAAGCACCACCACGCCCACGCCGCTAAACAAGGTCTGGCCGCGCTGAGTTTGCCGGGTCAACAGCGCTGGCGACGCGCGCTAAACGAGGCGGGCGAATACTCAAGCTGTGGCTGGATTTTTGATGCCGACACGGTGTTCGATACCGCTGGAATACTCGATTGGGCAAGGCAAGCACCGGTGGATCGCGTCAAAGCAGTAGTACGTATTAAGGAAGGCACATTGCGGATTAATCGTCAGGGCAATGACCTGCATATTGACACCCTCGGCTCGGCGCCTTTAGACAGCAGAATTGAGCTAATATCTCGAAATCAGTGCGACTGGAATGCCCTGCAATCTATTTTGTTGAAGATCCGTTTAAGTTAGCAGGCTTACCGTATTTGAATATTTCGCAGCAAAATTCAAATTTATACGGGTTTTAGTCTATGTTTCGCCGCAATTTCCCTGCGATCCTGCTACTCAACGTAGTGGGTATCGCCCTGTTTCTCTCTTACTACCTGCCCGCAAACCACGGTTTCTGGGCGCCCATCGACAAGTCAGTTTTCTTCTACTTTAATCGCCGCCTGGCGACCAACGAGGCTTTCCTGCACCTGGTGGCCGTGACCAATAATCGCGCTTTTGACCTGTGCTCGCTGCTGGCCATGGGCCTGCTCTATCTCTCCTATTATATGAAAAGAGATCGCAATGGCCGCCGCCAAATGGTTCTTGTCGGCATCGTGATGCTTTTGACCGCCGTAGTGTTGAACCAGCTGGGTCATCTGCTGCCCGTGGTGCACAAAAGCCCTTCGCTGAGTTTTCCGCACGTTAACCGGGTAAGCGAACTGACTGGAATTCCGACTAAAGATTCTTCCGGCGACAGCTTCCCGGGCGACCACGGCATGATGCTGATGGTATTCACCATATTTATGTTTCGCTATCTGGGCGTCCGCGCTTTCGCCATCGCGCTGCTGATCACTATTGTCTTTGCAATGCCGCGTCTGATGATCGGCGCTCACTGGTTTACCGATATTATGGTCGGATCGCTGTCGGTCGTCTTGGTCGGTGGAAGCTGGTGGTTAATGACCCCTGCTAGCGACATTTTAGTGAATTGGTTAGATAAAAAATTGCCAAAGAAAAAAGGCAAACCCATCTCCCTTTAAGAAAAAGCTTATTTCTTAAAACATAGTTTTTTATTATGGCCCGAGACATATTGTCATGTTTTCGGGCCATTTATTTTGTTGCGAATGTAAATAGGCCAAAACAGAAAATTGCTCGCAGCCCGCATTCTGCTGCGCTTTTAAGCCAAACCTGCGCAAAATTCAAACATCGATTTTTACATCAATAGTTACATTGCCTTACATCACTATTTCTTATTAAAAAAGCGTTAAAACCTCTCGCATTCCCCCAATCATTACGGTAATCTCGACCTCGTTGCACAGAAATGTGGCATTACTGGCTTGATTCCAATTAAAAGTGTGTTGTACCACACAATTTCCTGGCTGAGCCTTTGCCCGAGCTGAACGCGACAGGTAATCTCGCTTGGTTTTTGGCAATTTGATAACGAACTTCGGTTTCGTTAAGGACAGCAAGGGAAAACAACATACATGGTCAAGTCTCAACCGTTTCTGAGATATGTGTTGCGGTTAATACCCGCAATTGGCGCGGCAATTCTTCTCTCCGCGTGTAGTGCCACTCATTCTTCGAACACAGAAAGCGCACAAACTGAGATGCATGCAGTTAAGGACAAAGACGGTCTTTTACTTCAAGCCTCTCAGGATGAATTCGAAGCAATGGTTCGTAACGTCGATATTAAATCCAAGATTATGGATCAATATGCAGACTGGAAAGGCGTTCGTTAT
>CAWUIY010000290.1:0-6053 GCA_963922555.1 uncultured Serratia sp.
TTGCCTATGCGAAGGTTAATCCAGAAGATCAAATTGTTAATAAGGCATTCCCGCATGCGGACAAACTCAAAGGTGTACAGCTTGGATGGGGGGAGGATGTTTATCGAGACGTGCGACTGAATCTGGGTACCTGGTACACTGACGCTAACAAGAGCGATCGTAATGATGTGGGGGCCAGTGTGCAACTGGATATTCCCCTAGACCTCTAAACTAGCTGGTAATTTATAACATAGTCGGGTATCAATATTGGCGATATTATTGCCCCTATTTAGCTGGGGTTTTATTAAACTATTTCAAGCTGATTTAATTGGCTTGTCATCAAATAAAAACCTGCATCGAACAGGTTTTAGCCTTAGGATCCCGATATGACCACCTTTCATCAATTTAATGCCTTAAGCCTGCGTGGTCAGAAAATCTCCATGGCTGACTATGCGGGCAAGCTGGTTATAGTGGTTAATACCGCCAGCCACTGTGGATTCACGCCACAATATGCAGGCCTTGAAACGCTCTACAAGAAGTACGCCGCCCAGGGCCTGATGATACTGGGTTTCCCCTGTAACCAATTCGGTAAGCAGGAACCCGGCGGTGCCGAAGAAATTGCGCAGACCTGCCTCGTTAATTACGGTGTGAGCTTCCCGATGTTTGAGAAAGTGGAGGTCAACGGCGCTGCAACGCACCCGGTGTTTGGTTACCTTAAGAATGAATTGCCCGGCGTGCTGGGCGGGCGGATCAAATGGAACTTCACCAAGTTTCTAATCGGACGTGACGGCAAACCGCTTAAACGTTTTGCACCGATTTCTACGCCAGAGAAAATGGAAGCCACAATCCTTGCTGCACTTGAAAGTAAAGTGCCTTTGTAATCCCACCTTTTTAGACGGGTGATTTAGAGACATGGCTGGAATGCGTATCAATGTCTCTTCACAACCTCCCTTCGGCTCGCGCTAATCGGCCAAGCGGTTTTAGCGAGCGGAAATAAGCGACTCATCCGTAGGAAATTAAATGCTTTTGTCAGATTTGAGCTTGAAAAAAACTGTTTATCAATTGCCAGTTGAAGAATGAGGCGTCCACTGTTTGTTTCTCTGGATGGCCCTAAGGGCGCGGGCAAAACCACACTGTTGGAGGCCATTACGAAAGTTTTAAGGGCAGACAACAAGAAGGTGATCCGACTTTGCGAGAAAAAAAGCGATCCTTACCGGGGGGAGACAATGGCCCTCGTGAACAGGCTCGCCAGAAATCCTGCCCTGAGTTTGGAATTGGAAGTGTGCGAGCGCTTTGCCGAGAGCCGTGCCTGGATTTCCCGGCACGTACTGCCTAAGCAGCCTCCGGACAGCATTATCCTGATGGATCGCTGGTATCCGTCTGATGCCGCGTTTCGTCGGATGGTGCCGTTTGCAGAGATTCTGCGGCTAAACGTTGAACGCAACGTGCGAACGCCAGACCTGCATGTCGGGGTGGTGACTGCGCCTGATATTTCATGGGCGAGAGCCGCAGCCCGGCCGCGTGGGCTAAGCAGCACCGTCATTCACAAGCTGGAAGAGCATGTCGCTTGCAGCAGGGCGTTCGAGCGAGAAATTGCCGACCAAGGCTGGTTTTTATGCCGTAATGAAGGAACCATCGAAGAAGCAACGATGCAGGTGGTTTCTGAGATCTATCGAGTGCTGGAGGTTCTCTAGGCAACCGTTTTGCGAGCAGCGCCTTTTCTCGCGGGTGCCAATAAAGATAGCAACTTCCAGCGCTGTCCGATAAAAAAACACCGTTCTGTTGATATTTAAAGCAGTTGCCATAACTTTTTTCCTGAGTTATCAATAGGGTCAATGTGATAATAATCAACGGGATCCTGTTATGTGGCAACGTCCGGCTCTGATTCACTACCTCAGCACGCTTTCTTCTCCCGTGATTGTCCTGATGGGAGTGGCGGGAATGGGCAAGAGCGTAGTGCTTAAGCAGTTGGCGACGCTTTGCCATAGTAGCGTCTCCGACCAGCTTCCCGATCCCATGGCTCATCCGCTGGGTCATGATCTGTTTTGGGATGCCGGAAGCGCCTCTCTTAAACAACAGTATCAAAACGTGACCCGCCTGCTGCCGCAATTGAAAATACGGCAGCAGCGACTTTTTTTGGCTGTGCCCTGGGAGGTGCAGCATCAGTGGTGGGGCGAGGGTCTGGTGTATCAGGATATCTGCGTGGTGGAGCAATCTCGGCTGTTGTTTTCTCTCGACGAAATCATGGCGCTGGAGATTGAACATCCCGAGCGCTGTCTGGCCGATACGGGGGGATGGCCAGTGTTGGTGGCAAACTATGATCGGCTTTCGCAACCCCTTTTTCGCCGCAGTTGGCAGGATTTTATTGCCGCACGTATTATCAATATTCTCCCATTGCGGCTGCAACGCCTGCTGGTGGCGCTCGCGCTGTCTCCTTCATTGCAAATGGAAAAACGCAATTTCGACGGGCTAACCATTGGCAGCCTGCTGCCGCTGATATACAGCGATAGCGAAAATCGCCTGTTTCTCGGTAATGCACCGTTGCGTCAGGCATTGGTGGCGCTGGCAGGGGAAGAGCGTTCGTTATATCAAGGTGCGATGCGGCTGGTGGCGAAAGATTTTTGGCAGCAACAAAACAGGCTCCAGGCTATTGTGTCGGCGGCACAGTCAAACAATGTCGATTTGGCCTTGAACTGGTTTCTGCAAAGCGGCAGCGGGTTATATGGTCACCTTCACAGCTTCAGTGAATTGAAAAAAATCCTGCAAAGTTTCCCCGCCGCTAACGTGGTGCAAGAAACGTCTTTAGCCTGGGCACAAATTGAAGTACTGCTAAAAGACGGCAATCCTATTGCTGCTCGCAGTTTTTATGACAGTAGTGCCCTATTGAGACCGGGCAATCTCAGCCAGCGGCAGAAGTCGCGAATTCGCTTGATTCAACTTACGCTGGCGTCTTATCAGGCAGAGCATTACGGCGACGCAATATTGCAGGAAATGCGCGACCTGGCGCTGCAGTTGGCCGATGAGCCGCTGGCCTATGCTTCTTTGCACAACAAATTGTGTATCGCGCACATGACGCGCGGAGAGTGGCAACAGGCCACCGTTTGCTGTCTGACCAGCCTGGCGAGCTACAGTCAGCTTTCGGCCGATTATTTGTGCTTCTTTGCCTATTTCCACCTATGCCGTCTCGCCTGTCATCAGGGGTTTCTGAATCAGGCCCGCCAGTATATCGAGCAGGCAGAAACGTGTTTGCAAAAAGTCCCTTTTCGCCAGTCTCTCACCTGTGAGCGGGCATTTATTGCTTTTGGTAAAAGCTGGCTGGCGTTGTACAGCGGCGATATTGAAGAGGCGAGCCTTCAATGGCGGCAGGTGCGTTTGGCACTTGACGGATTGGAATGCTGGCCAGAACTGTTGTTCGATCTTGCCTGGCTGAGCGTACTGATCAGCTATTTAAAAGAGGGGCTTCCTGCTGCGTGGAGCAGCCTGCAAGACTTGCGTACACGCTATGCGGTGAGTTTTCCTCAGGCCGATGAGAGTCAGTTTGAGCTTTATGGCCTCTTTTTACAGCAGGAGGCGGGGCAGTGGCGGGAAGTGCAAAAACGCCTGACAATGATCAAACCTGTTCATGATACCGGTCTGTCTTTGCGATTCCGCCAGTGGCTAACGCTGCGCACTGAGGCCGCCATGCTCAAACAGCGACACCATACCCGAAGCATAAAAATGCCTGAATTTGTGGATGAGTCTTCATTAACCGTGTTCGAGAAGCAGCTTCAACGACTGCTACAGGTGGGGGTTTATGCTCATGGGCAGCAAGCGGAAAAATTGCGCGAGACTTGGCTGGCCGTGGTCGAAGAGGCTCGCCACAGTAAGATAGGGCTGCCTTTTTTAATTGAAAGCCGCAGCGTGCTGGAAGTGTGGAAGCGATTGTCTGATGACCCGAGGCGAGTATTACCCGGCAGCGAGATTATCGCGTGTCTAAGCAGACAAGTCGGGGCCGCTAGCGCCGAGCTTGCCGAACTACCCCAAGGGCTGACGCCTAAGCAGTGGCTCATTTTACAGCGCCTTGGAGAAGGCCTCTCGAATAAACAAATTGCCAACGTCAGTGGCATCAGTGAAAACACCGTCAAGTTTCACGTTAAGGGTTTGTTCAGATTTTACTCGGTTAATAAACGCAGTCAGTTGATTCAGGTATTACAGCGGCAGACTTCAGCTTAAAATTTAGCCTACCTTATTTTACTAAAAACTACCCAAAGGCCATGGAATGGCGACTGTGAAGCATTTTATTCCCGAAAGCTATTACGTATTAACCGCGGAAGATATATTGTACTGTTTTCATACAGTAGAGAATGTGGAAATACAAAAAAACCTCCTTCAAATTCTACCCAAATCCCTGCCTTAACTACTCTTTTTCAGCATTGTCACACTCAAGCGTTTGCCCGATAACTAAATGAATTTAAGAAAAAAGTCGGTTAATCCGGGAGGACGTCATGCATGAGTTGAGCTACCTGAGCCAGCGCCTTGGGCGGTTGATGATCATCCTGTTTGGTCTGTCTGTGATCATCTTTTGTATGGCGCGACTCGTGCCTGGCGATCCGGCACGTATCGCACTGGGGCCGCTGGCAAGCGAACAACAAATTGATAGCCTACGCGCAAAATTGGGGTTGGATAAATCGGCCCCCGAACAGTATGTGCGCTATATACGCGGGGTATTACACGGTGATTTTGGTCAATCTCTGCTGACTGGACGCAGCGTGTCACTGGATATTAGACAGGCACTGCCCGCCACGCTGGAGCTGGTGCTGTTTACCCTGGTTTTAATGATAGCGATTGCTATTCCGCTTGGCGTACTAGCGGCCTGGCAGCAAAACGGCTGGTTTGATCAGCTTTCACGAATCATTTCACTGCTTGGTGTAGTGACGCCTGCTTTTCTGCTGGCGTTAATTTTGCAACTACTTGCCAGTCTTAACTGGTTTACCTTGCCGGTGACCGAGCGTCTGAGCAGCAATATGAGTTTTACTGTGCATTACACGGGGATGCTGCTGCCTGACAGTTTATTAGCTGGCCGTTGGGACGTATTTACCGACGCCTTCAAACATCTACTATTACCCAGCTTCGCTTTGGCAGCAGCGGGTATCGGTCAGATTATGCGTATTACGCGTTCCAGCATGATTGAGTTCAGCCATCGCGACCACGTTGAGACATTGCGCGCCTGCGGCGTTTCCAGAAAGAAAATCTACTGCAAATATCTACTGCGCCTCAGTGCCTCTGCGCCGTTAACCATTCTTGGACTGGAGTTCGCTTCGCTGATGGGCAACGCCTTTATCGTGGAGATGGTTTTTTCATGGCCAGGGATTGCTAGCTACGGCATCCGCGCAATTTTAAGCAAAGATTTCAATGCGGTTATGGGCGTAGTGCTGGTTTCAGGCGTGTTCTTCATTATCGCTAATTTACTGATTGATTTCGTAGTCAGCCTGGTAGATCCGCGTCTGAAATATAAAGGGGCTTAACGCTATGGAACCGTCGTCTTCCTCGAGTTCTACACTGCCCAATGGCGCACAGGAATTTTTACCCCGCAGCCCGGCAAGCGAACCAGGCCGTTATGCCCGAGCCTGGTTTCGTTTTAGCCGTAATCCTGTCGCGGTCATCGGGCTGGCGATGATTGTGCTGGTGCTCTTTGCCGCACTGGCTGCGCCGTGGATAGTGCCTTACCCGCAGCACATCGGCAGCTATGTGAATTTTATGCAACGCCATAAACCCCCGTCTCTCGCGCACTGGATGGGCACAGACAACGTCGGGCGCGATATTTTGAGTCGGGTTATTTATGGTTACCGCGTAGCGCTTTTGCTGGTAGTGGGGGTACTGGGTATCTCTGTTCCCATTGGTGTCGTATTGGGGATCGTTGCTGCTTATTTTGGCGGTATTACTGAGCAAATCATCATGCGTCTCAATGACATGCTGTTGGCCGTACCGCCGCTGGTGCTGGCATTGGCCGTCAGCGCGGTGCTTGAGCCGAATCTGATAAATGCCATGTTCGCCATTTCTTTTTTATGGTGGAACTGGCACTGCCGTCTGGTTTA
>CAWUIY010000291.1:0-6052 GCA_963922555.1 uncultured Serratia sp.
CCACCGGAACCCACAACGACTGGATAGGTTGCCCCCTGAGTTACGGCCACCGTCTTAATAGCCGTGCCGCCTGCACCACCACCCGCCCCTGAGATAGTTTGCGATGTCGTTGTTCCTTGACTGCCACTGCCCGATCCACCGCCGCCCGTTACCGTAACACGGACCATTTTTGTGCCCGCAGTGGGCGTATAGGTTCCGCTGGCAGTGAAGACCTTTGGGGCGCCCACTAGCCAGCCTTTAAAAGTTCCGCTGCCAATGCCAAGGTTAGCTAACTGTGCGCCGCTGCCGGTTGAGCTAATCAGTGACCATGAGGAAAGTGCCGCGTTCCACTTAACAACCACGCTGCCACCAGAAATGATCTCTCCCCCTGTCAACGCGCTACCATTAACGCTGACAATCGGGCTGGCTGCCAGGCCATTTTGAGAAAATGTTGCAGCACCGGTATTGGTGTAGGCCGCCTTGAAACTCAGCTCCATCCCATCGGTGAGTGCTGCTATCGCCGGGCTGTAATTTACAATACAAGTATTGGCGGAACCAATATCAGTGCCGTGGGTGAGTCGCTTTTTCTGTATCCCATCGACAATACCCGATGCAGGAATAAAAGGCGCGCTGGCGGCCTGCGAGATATTAGCGGCGGTAATCGTGGTTGCTCCCTGAGGCACAGTAATTATCCATGCGGCTACATAACCTGAATCCGTTGAGGGGGTTGTTTGCGTTCCCGTTGCCGCTGGCACACCAGACTTGATAGTGACAGTGCAAACCCCTGAACGGACAGTATTCTGTGCTGCACCTGAGTTATTTGGGCCGCTAAAGGCAACAGAGGGATTGGCTGCGTTGTAGTAAGGAAGTACCGTTTCTCCAGAATCTATATCACTGTAAGTCACTTGAAGCAGGTAATTAATTGATTGGCCTGAAGTCGTGGGTGCTGTGAGAGTAAACGGGGTTGAATTTAATATAATACCCTGCTTAAGGATGGTGTCTGTAGTGTCTGCATTCAGTGAGGAATATGCCGTTCCATCTATGTTCTGAAGGCTATAAATTTCACCAGCTGAAATATTCACTATCATTGATGCCGGGCTTGAAGCTGTACATTCTAACCCTCTCAAATAAGTGTTATTCCCCATCAATGATGATGATAGCTTCGCCAATCCTATCATCGCATTTTTATTTGTATTCAACAAATCCGTTTCGAGCGGAATTGCTGCCGGATAAACAATTTGACGATCCATTTATAACTCCAAGTTTTTTATAAAAGACAAAATTAATTACCTAGATATTAAGCACGTAAAACACCCAGCAATCTCTAACACATCCAAAATATTGATTAATACATTTCCCTCTAAAAAGACACTTTAATCTTTTCAGTCTAAATATGGGTAGTCTCGTTTAAATAAAACCATGAGACATTCAATATAAAAAATAGCTAATATTGTGAAAGCTACAGATGCCCGTTGCTATGATGCGATTTTTAGCATACCGTCCGTGAATTTGAATGACTTCACGTTATAATTGTAAAAAGTGACTGCGTTTTACAAAAACATTACCTTTAAATATATTCACATCGCTTTAAATCGACGAAATCATTGCTAATGTGATAGCGTTCATGTCATCTGCAATCCCTATACCTCCATTACCCTATATTTCAGAGATAAAGTCAGTGATATTTCATTAGCGTTTCAATGCTGGCAACTCCAACTAACGTCGATTTATGTGAATTCCTAAATTTATGTTAGATAAATACTTTAACAGTGCCGCTGCCAGATTTCGTCGGTTAACTAATGCCATTCATATATTCGAATATAATATAGACTTAACTGTGAGTAATTACTTGATTGCTAATGACAGTTAACCATAAGTTTTTAAAATCACGAATTAACATCAAGAATTAAACTCTTACCACGTCAGTTAATTTCATCCTCAACACTTGATTCAATTTTTACCCACACGAGGGTTCCTTGTATTTTTACCGAGGCCACTGCCTGATAAATTTGATCATCCGTAATTGAACCATCAATCATAGATTGAGAAGCATATTCCCCGCAGGACGGTTGGCTATATCCTGATACCGTTGACCTATAACCGGCCACATAGGGGATGCCCGTACCCTCGGGGCGATAAGCCGTGACGAACGCCTGATAGGGGATTAGAATCGAGCCATAGCCTCCCGCCAGTCCGTAGGCCAGAGTCGGTCCGCCATAGGCACCGGTATCCTGCGGCCTGGAGGGTTCGAAGATATCCGGCGTTTTACCCGTTAAATCTTCAAGAATGCTGATAATCGACTGTCGGGTCCCCCTTTCACGAAACAGGTTTGTCCTGATGGTGGTGCGAAAAAGATCGTCGGACTGATTCGCAGAACGGGTCAGGTTTTTGCCGAAAAAATCATACGCCGCGATATCCAGCCAGCCGTCGGTGGCGGTATTGATGCGCGTTTGCAGTTTTGCGTACAGATAAAGTGAATAACACCAGGCCAGCGCCGTCGCACAGCCGGTAAGAATTGCGTCTCTGATCGCGTTGCTGTCCCCGTACCAGCTAGGTGGGATAAGCACCTTGAGACGGCTTAACATATCCTGAGAATCGCCAGTCGCCATTTAGCTCACCGAAATTGTGCCAGCACGGATCACCTGACTGGCGGTTGCTGTTAAGTCATCGGCAGAACTTCCGTTCAGCGTGACCCCGGTAACGTTAGTCACATACGGGCTTGCACCATAGGCAACTGTCGCAAGCTGGGTAAAAGGCAGCGTCTGCCCCAACACCAGCGACGCCACGTATGATTCAAGCGCAGCGTTGACCAGCGCGACCACCTCGGAACGCACGGCTGGCGCGCTCAGAGCCAGCGTCATCGCGATATTGGCGGTGACCAGCTCCGGCGCAAATACGCTAAATGTGACCGTAAACCCGCGCACGGCATCGATCGCGCTGTAGGCCTGCCCCAGAAATGTACTTGACGGGGATCCGCTTCCATCGTCCACCACGGCATAGAAATAGCCAGGCTGAGACAGGCCACTGTAGGTTTGATTTTCGGTCAGCGTGTACGTCACGCCGTTTTGCATGCTCGAAAGCGCATAGCCGATCGCTGACAATGTCGATTTAGAAAGTGAGGCAATCCACAGCACGAATCGGGCACGAAAATCCGTATCACTTTCCGCATCCTCACCGCTGCCAAAGGTCACCGTATTGGTGACGGTATCAACATACTGAATCGATCCTGAGATCACGGTAATCGTGCCCTGCTGCGCATTCCCTGCCGCGCCAGCCGTAACCGCCTGCACCGGCACGCTTACAGACGTTACACCGGCAGCAATGACATAACCGGCCTGCGTTGCGTCATAGGCCGCATTGCTGGTATCCGTCGTGACCAGAAACGACTGTGTGCCGTCGGTAGTTGTGACCTGAGTCCCTACCGGGATCACCGCCTGATTGGTTGCCGTAAAGCGGCTGAATACTACCTGCCCGGTCGCCGCCGTCGCCGCCAGCCGGGTAAAGCTAAAATCGGCCATCCAGCTGTCGAGATCGTCACCGGATGACGTCGCGGCTCGGGTTGTCACCAAAAGATTAACGATAAGCTGTTGAACCCACATCACGACAGCCGAGTTTGATTCAACAATTGATCGCAAAATACTGCCTATTGCGGTATCTACCAGTCCGCTGGCAGCGCCCTGTATTGCGGTCACCTGTTCACTGACCAGTGTTGCAAATGCTTTTAGATTGAGAGCCACGCGATTACCTCGTCACGTCGAAACTGAGAGTTGCAGGGGTGCCGGTAGTGGCGTCGGTATAGCTGACATAAACGCTAACCCCCTGATCGATAATGGTCAGCGTGATGGTAGGCGTTGGGTCTTGCGCCACCGCGTCCTCAAGCAACATTTGCCCGAGGATCAGCGCCTTCCATTCGTTGATATTGACTGAATCACCGACCTTTTGGCCCAGACCCGCACCATAATCAGTGTGAAAAATGTAATCCCCCGGATTGGTCATTAACCGCCGGAGAACCCTCTGCTTGCCGCGCTCGGTGCTTTCAACGGGACGCAGATCCCCCGTCGGCGAGGTGCTCAAGTCACCGCCTATATAGTGATAAATGTCCTTCATGGATCACCCGTCTAGTTGACTTGCTGGTTCGGACTGCTGGTATTGCTGCCTTGTCCGTTCTCGTGGTGGGTATGGCCGTTATAGGTGGTACGCAACGTGTTTACCGACCCGACCGACTGGTTCTGGTCATAAATGTCTTTCACCACTATCAGGTTTTCGTCGACAGTGACGTCGCCACCGCTGAAATGGTGGGCGGGAGCGGTATAAGTGATTTTTTTGGCCGAACTCACCAGCACCTGGCCGTCATTGGTGAATTTCAGCAGCGAGCCGGACTGATGTACCAGCCAGAACTCGCCCGACGGCACGGCTGGGGGTCGGTCAACATCATTAAATAACTGACCTGCTGCTACGCCGTTGCCGATGTTGAAAGAGTCCGGTTCGATAACCACCACCGCGCCAATCACTGGTCCCGTCACCAGCCCCCAGCCATTACCGGCCCAGGGCGACTGCAGAGGGATCCATCCGGTTTCCTCGCCGGTTGGCTGGAGTTGAACTTTGACGGCATAGGCATCGGGATCGTAAGCCGTGATAATGCCCTGCCGCATTCCGGTATCTCCTGCGGTTGCCTGCATCGCTCGACCGGCAATGGCGTTCATTAATGCTTTCATGATGAGGTATCCAGTGCTGGGCTATGATTTTTGCCTGAAATCGACATGGAATAGCCGGAATCCCAACTCAACGTCCGACGCACGCTGTCGCAGTAATAGGTCTGGTCGAAAGGGCTTTGAGTCCCTTCAATGCGGATCAGCGTTTGCGGCGTCAACAGATTGTCCCCCGCCGTTGAACCGATGAATTTCATCTCGTGTTGGGTGATGCTGTTATAGATCGACAGCGCAAGGGCATCGGCCGCCTCCGGGGATAATCCGTTGCGGACGATACTGTACAGCTGCGGCTGATCGTCTGAACCGGTGGTCGTGGTTTTAGGATATGTGGCAACAAACTGCTGGTTTTTGCGTTTCGAATTCCAGCTTTTTACCTCCACCTTGACCCCTTTCGAAATCGTCAAGGCGCGGGTAAATTGCAAATCATCCGACACGTTACATTGCGAGTAAGCCAAAGAACCCGGCGGCTGCCAACGGATCACATAGTTATCAGCCTTGGCGACGTCTGGGATTGGCTGGAAAAAAAGGTTGCTCCCTTGCACGTAGGTGGTATAGCCCTCAATCGCCGCCAGCTGATTGAGCAGATCCCATTCAGTTTGCTCGCCGGTCAGGTGCGCCGAATCAATCTGATAGAACTCACCAAATCGCCCGCTGGTAGCCGTCACTATCGGGGTCAGGCCGTGTCGCTGTGCCAGCAGGCTGGCAATCTGCGAACTGGTGTAGTTCTTAAAGCTTTCTCCGGCTGACCTGGCGTCAATAAACAATCCTGTAAAATCGCGCCCGCTGGCGATGATTTCAAAATGCGCCGGGTTGTACTCCCAGCTATCGATATTACCGATGATCAACGTCTTATCATCGGTACCCGCGGCAGTAGCCAGCTTTACAGACAGCTCGACCTTAATGGTGGTCTGCGAAGACCAGTAATTTTGCAGCCCCATCGCAGCCGGTAATGCCGAGGTCGCCAACGTCAGATTAAATGTCGAGGCGGATTTGAAGGCATTACTTTCCACGTCAAACGACACAAAAGGCACCTCGACGCCGTTTAAAAGACAGCGCCCTCCCACGCTCCGTGCAACAGAGGTAATTATCGGGTTGTTTAAATCCATTGTTAGCTCGATTCAAGTTCACTGGTGGGATTAGAGGGAACGCTTAGGGTATGGGTACCGGTGAGCATAGGGTCCGTGATGCCATTGACCGCCCCCAATCCCAGCCATTTGGTGACGTCATCGTAATATTCAGCCGCCAGCTGGAACAGATTACCGCCAGAGTGAGTCACGGTTTTCACGCCGTCAGCCGTTTGGCCGGACTGAACATTTTTACTCAAACGCCCTAGCACGCTTTGCAACTGGTATAACGCGGGCAGC
>CAWUIY010000292.1:0-6003 GCA_963922555.1 uncultured Serratia sp.
TGTCTTTAGCAAAAGCTTCCTTATGGACTGCCGGTTCGACGCTGATAAAAATTGGTGCCGGGCTGGTGGTCATTAAACTCTTGGCCGTGGCGTTCGGGCCAAGCGGCGTGGGGCAGGCGGGAAATTTTCGCCAGCTGATTACCGTGCTTGGCGTGCTGTCGGGGGCCGGGATTTTCAACGGCGTGACCAAGTACGTCGCCGAGTCGCGACAGGAGCCTGAAAAACTCAAGGCGGTATTGGGGACGGCGTCGACGCTAATCCTCGGGTTTTCTACCGTGCTGGCGCTGGTTTTTTTGTTTGCTGCCGAACCGGTCAGCGTGGCGCTTTTCGGGCGGAGCGACTACACGTCGGTGGTACGGGCGGTGGCGCTTATCCAGATGGGTATCGCCTACGCCAATCTGTTCCAGGCCATCCTGAAAGGTTATCGCGACGCGCAGGGTAACGCGCTGGCAGTGATAGGCGGCAGTGTGATTGGCCTGCTGGCTTATTGGCTATGTTTCACGGTCGGTGGCTATTCTGGCGCACTGGTTGGCTTCGCGCTGGTCCCGGCGCTGGTCGTGATTCCGGCAGGCTTCATGCTGTGGCGTCGCCGACTCTTCGCCGCCAATTTTTTAACGCCGCGCTGGGATCCGCAGTTAGTGCGTCAATACGGCAAGTTCACGATTATGGCGCTGATCACTTCGGTTACGTTGCCGGTGGCTTACGTGATGATGCGTAACCTGCTGGCCGAGTACCAGGGTTGGCAGGCGGTCGGGATCTGGCAGGGCGTGAGCAGTATTTCCGATGCCTATCTGCAATTTATCACCGCCTCGTTTAGCGTCTATCTTCTGCCGACGCTGGCGCGTCTTAACAGCAAACAAGAGATTAGCCACGAGATAATCAAGGCGTTGAAGTTTGTCATGCCGGTGGTGGCTGCGGCGAGTTTTACTGTCTGGCTACTGCGTGATATTGCGATCTGGCTGCTGTTTTCGTCACAGTTTACGGCGATGCGCGATCTTTTTGCCTGGCAGCTGGTTGGCGATGTGTTAAAAGTCAGCGCCTATATCTTCGGCTATCTGGTAATTGCCAAGGCATCGCTGCGTTTTTACCTGTTGACCGAGATCAGCCAGTTTCTGCTGCTGACGCTGTTTTCGCATTGGTTAATCCCGCTACACGGCGCACTCGGGGCCGCGCAGGCATATATGGCAACCTACATTATTTATTTTGCGCTGTGCTGTATCTTTTTTGTTATCTATCGTAGACGAGCATGACAACGCTGATTCACGTTTTGGGATCTGATATCCCGCATCATAATTCGACCGTGCTGCGCTTCTTTAATGACGTGCTGCTCGATCACGTCCCGCACACGCAGGCACAACATTTCATGGTGGCAAGCCGTGACCCGCAGGCTTTGCCTGAATGTGCAAAGCTCAGCATTGAAGTGCTGGCTGACAAGAAATCGTTAGCTCAGGCGGTGATCGCCAAAGCAAGGGCCGATAGAAATTGCCGCTTCTTTTTCCATGGACAGTTTAACCCCGGTATCTGGCTGGCGTTATTAGGCGGTAAAATCAAAGCCAGACAGGCTTTCTGGCATGTCTGGGGCGCAGACCTGTACGAAAATTCTGGCAGCCTGAAATACCGATTGTTTTACCTGCTGCGCCGTCTGGCTCAGGGACGTCTTGGTCACGTATTCGCGACCCGCGGGGATTTGGCGCACTATCATCAGCGCCATCCCCGCGTGCCCTCTTCATTGCTGTATTTCCCGACCCGCATGGATCCTTCCCTGACACTGCCTGCTGATACCCCGGTACCTAAAGGGCAGCCTCGCGTGCTGGTGGGCAATTCGGGCGACCCAAGCAATCGCCATATTGATGCGCTGCGCGCGCTGCACAAACAGTGGGGCGCAGGAATTAATGTCATTATCCCAATGGGTTATCCGGCTAATAATGAACACTATATCGATGAGGTGCGTCGTGAGGCGCTGGCGCTGTTCCCAGCTGAAAATATTGAGCTGCTTACCGAGTCGATGGCCTTTGCCGATTATCTAAGTATGCTGAAAAGCTGCGCGCTGGGATATTTTATCTTCGAGAGACAGCAGGGTATTGGTACTCTTTGCCTGCTGATTCAGTTCGGCGTGCCGTTTGTGCTGTCGCGCAAAAACCCTTTCTGGCAGGACTTGGCCGAGCAGGATTTACCGGTGCTGTTTGATGATGACCTGATCGACGGTGCAACCTTATATGAGGCGCGTCGCCAGTTGCTTAATGCCGATCGACAGAATATTGCCTTCTTTAGCCCTAATTATATTCAGGGCTGGGTGCAGGCGTTGAACACCGCCGTGGGAGTTTCGACATGACGTTAGCGCAATTGGGCGGTCTGAGTATCGTCTACGCTTTCTCATTGCTGTTTATCCTGACCATGACCTATCTGGAGTTTCGTCGGGTCAGATTTAGCTTTAACCTGTTTTTTTCCGTGCTGTACCTGCTGACCTTCTATTTTGGCTTCCCGCTGACCTGCCTGTTGGTGTTCGAATTCAATACCGAGGTGGTGCCGGTGCCTTTCCTGCTTGAGGCAATGCTTTCAGCAACCTGTTTCTACGGCATTTATTACGTGGTGTATAAAACGCGATTGCGCAAACCACGCGCCGTGCCGAGGCGGGAGATATTTAGCATGAATCGGGTCGAAACCAATCTGACCTGGATCCTGATGGCGCTGGTGGCCTTTGTGACGCTCGGGATTTTCTTCGCCCATAACGGTTTCCTGTTGTTCAAGCTGACTTCTTACAGCCAGATTTTCTCGAGCAACGTGTCCGGCGTGGCGCTCAAACGCTTCTTCTACTTCTTTATACCGGCGATGCTGGTGGTCTATTTTCTGCGCCAGACGCGGGCGAACTGGATAATGTTTCTGGTAACCACCTTCGCGTTTGGTCTGTTGACCTATGTGATCGTGGGCGGAACGCGTGCCAATATCATCATCGCGCTGGCGCTGTTCCTGTTTATCGGCATTATTCGTGGCTGGATCACACTGTGGATGCTGTTGCTGGCGGGCATCTTTGCCGTCGTCGGCATGTTCTGGCTGGCGCTCAAGCGCTATAACCTCGACGTCAGCGGCCCGGAAGCTTTTTATACTTTCCTGTATCTGACTCGCGATACCTTCTCGCCGTGGGAGAATCTTGCCCTGCTGCTGCAAAATTACGACAAGATCCACTTCCAGGGGCTGATGCCGATTATTCGCGACTTCTACGTGTTTATCCCGACCTGGCTATGGCACGGCCGGCCATCTGCGGTAATGAATACCGGCAATTACTTCACCTGGGAGGTACTTAAAAATCACTCCGGGCTGGCAATTTCTCCAACGCTGATTGGCTCGCTGGTGGTGATGGGCGGCGTGACGTTTATCCCGCTAGGGGCGGTGGCAGTTGGGATGATTATCAAGTGGTTTGACTGGCTTTATACCCTGGCGAAAAACGCCACTAATCCTTATAAAGCCGCCATTTTGCAGAGCTTTTGTTTCGGTGCGGTATTCAATATGATTGTTTTGGCTCGTGAAGGTGTAGATTCGTTTTTCTCGCGGGTAATATTTTTTGCCGTGGTTTTTGGCCTCTGCCTGATCGCTGCCAAGCTGTTGTACTGGCTGTTTGATACAGCCGGATTAATCAGAATGCGTCCCCATTCTTCAGCCTCCATTAAACCGGCCATCGCTGCAGAACCTATCGTGCAAGATAAAGGATAATAATGAATTCGAGTTCAGCCCCTCTGTCGATTCCGAAATATATTATCCGTGGCATTGAGCTGTGGGGATTTCGCAATATGGACCAGTTCAGCGACTACCTGATAGCCGAGGGTGCGGTAAAAACTGGAACGCTGGTGGCGATCAACGCCGAGAAAGTGCTGGCCACCGAGCGCGACGCTCAATTACGCAGTCTGATCAAAGAGGCAGATTACAAATATGCCGACGGCGTCAGCATTGTCGCTTCTATTCGCCACAAATATCCTGATGCGCAGGTAGAAAGATTGCCAGGTGCAGACCTGTGGGAGGCGTTAATGCAGCGCGCCGGGCAGCTTGGCACACCGGTTTTTCTGATTGGCGGTCAGCAAAGCGTGTTGTCCCAGACTGAAGACAAGTTGCGCAGGCAGTGGAACGTGAATATCGTCGGCAGTCAAAACGGTTACTTTATCCCTGCCGAACGGGATGCGCTTTTCGAGCGAATTAAAGCCAGTGGTGCGAAAGTGATCACTGTGGCTATGGGCTCACCGCGCCAGGAGATTCTGATGCGCGACTGCCGCAAAGTTTATCCAGATGCGCTTTATATGGGGGTTGGCGGCACCTATGATGTGTTTATCGGTGCGGTAAAGCGCGCTCCAAAAGGCTGGCAGAAGCTTGGCCTTGAGTGGCTTTATCGCCTCATCAACCAGCCGAGCCGCCTGCCACGCCAGCTCAAGCTGCTCAAGTTTGTGTTTTATTACTATACCCGTCGCCTGTAACCGTTTTTTGCCCGCATGCTTATGCGGGCTTTGGCCGCCCTTCTGCTGCAAACTCCCTGAAAAATCGACCTGCTCCGCTATTTTGTTCATTCCTGTTTGCAACTGACTGCAAAATACGGAACCATACCGCCGTTTTATCTGCCCTGACCTTGGGAATAACAATAATATTTCGGAAAACCCGGAAACAGCACAAACACAACACTTTGAGAAACAGAGGATTTATGGCGAGTAGCGAAGAGAAAAAGGGGCTTCACCGAGGGTTGGAGGCCCGCCACATCGAATTGATAGCCTTAGGCGGAACTATCGGGGTGGGATTATTTATGGGGGCCGCCAGTACGTTAAAGTGGGCAGGCCCATCAGTGTTGCTGGCTTATATTCTGGCTGGCGTGTTTGTCTTCTTTATCATGCGTTCGATGGGCGAAATGCTGCACCTCGAACCCGTAGCCGGTTCCTTTGCCGTTTACGCCCATAAATATCTGGGGCCTTATTTCGGTTATCTGACCGCCTGGGGCTATTGGTTTATGTGGATAGCGGTGGGTATTTCGGAAATCACCGCCATTGGCGTTTATGCCCAGTACTGGTTCCCGCATTTACCGCAGTGGATCCCCGCGCTGGCGGCGGTGGCTATCGTGGCGGCGGCTAACCTGGCAGCGGTCAAGCTTTACGGCGAGATGGAGTTCTGGTTTGCGCTGATTAAAATCACCACCATTATCGTGATGATCGTGGTTGGCCTGGCTGTGATTTTCTTCGGCTTTGGCAATCACGGACAGGCAATTGGCTTCGATAACCTGACCGTTCACGGCGGCTTCTTTGCCGGTGGCTGGAAAGGCTTCCTGTTTGCGCTCTGCATTGTGGTGGCGTCGTATCAGGGCGTCGAGCTGGTGGGTATCACTGCCGGTGAAGCCAAAAATCCACAAGTCACCCTCAAGCGCGCTATCAATAACATCCTGTGGCGTATCCTGATTTTCTACGTCGGGGCGATTTTCGTCATCATTACCATTTTCCCATGGAATGAGATGGGTACCCACGGTAGCCCGTTCGTGCTGACCTTTGCTAAAGTCGGGATCACCGCTGCAGCAGGGATCATCAACTTCGTGGTGCTGACCGCCGCACTGTCAGGCTGTAACAGCGGGATGTATAGCTGTGGACGCATGCTGTATGCACTGTCGCAAAACCGCCAGTTGCCAGCCTTTTTGTCAAAAGTCTCTGCCAGCGGCGTGCCGGTGTACGGGATTGCAGTCACGATTATCTGTTTGCTGGTCGGGTCATGCCTTAATTATCTGATCCCGAATCCTGAACAGGTGTTCGTTTATGTCTACAGTGCCAGCGTCCTACCGGGAATGATCCCGTGGTTTGTGGTGCTGATTAGCCAGCTGCGTTTCCGCGAGGCGCATCGTACGGCTTTGAAGGAACACCCGTTCAAGTCGATTATGTTCCCGTATACCAACTATTTGACGCTGGCTTTCTTGCTTTGTGTGCTGGTTGGCATGGCAATTAACCCGGATACGCGAGTTTCTTTGCTGGTTGGCGCTGTTTTTATCGC
>CAWUIY010000293.1:0-6000 GCA_963922555.1 uncultured Serratia sp.
GACCAAACACTGCGCGGCTTTCTTCGACTCACGGCTGGCTGAGGGAATGGTGACCGTCTCAGCGGCGGCGAGTTTCTGCGCATCCAGCGGTTCGGCGGCAATCACCGACCCTTTACGGAACGCCGGGGCATCGGCCGGGGCGCGCCATAACGGCTCGAGTTCTTCATCTAACCAGAATAGCGTGAGTGAGGCCCCCGCCATGTTAAAGCTGGTCACAAATTCACCAACTTCCGCATCTACCGCGACGATGCCAGCCTGATCCAACAGCTGGGCAATGCGACGATAAACCACAAACAGTTCTTCATATTTCACCGAGCCGAGGCCGTTGAGGATCACCCCAACGCGTTGCCCTTTGGCGCTGGCTATGTCATCCGGCAGTTCGTCGAGCAGGCTTTTGACCAGGACTTCCGCCAGTTCGTCGGCGGTAGGAATATCAGCCTCACCAATGCCCGGCTCGCCGTGAATTCCCATGCCCAGCGCCATGCGGCCATGGGGGACGCTAAATAAAGGATGATCGGCACCGGGCAAAGTACAACCGCTAAACGCTACGCCAAATGAGCGAATGCGCTGATTGGCAAGACGGGCAATTCGCGTCACTTCTTCCAGCGAATGCCCCTGCTCGGCAGCCACCGAGGCGGCCTTGAATACCACCAAATCCCCCGCCACGCCGCGTCGTTTCTCGCGTTCGGCCTTGCTGGCGCTGGAGATATCGTCGGTCACCAGCACGATTTCACAGGGAATGCCCTCGGAAATCAGACGGTCGCGCGCCAGACCAAAGTGCAAAACATCCCCGGCGTAGTTGCCGAAGGTCAGCAGCACGCCGCCGCCGTTGTTGGCCGCTCGCGCCACCGAAAGAATTTGCTGCGCTGACGGTGAGGCAAACAGGTTGCCCATCGCCGCGCCGTGCGCCATGCCCTGTCCGACTAATCCTGCAAACGCCGGGTAATGACCCGATCCGCCGCCAATCACCACGGCTACTGTGCCGGGTGCGCTGCGGGTACTTCTGACCACCCCGCCTGGCACCTGCCGAACTTTGGCAGAATGCGCAGCAACGAATCCTTCGATCAGCTCATTGGCAAATGCTGAGGGTTTATTAAATAAATAGGTCATTTCACTACTCCTAGGCCGCTTTTGCAGAATGCGAATCTTTCAGGGTGGTGCTCACTGGTTTTGCCGGACGCTGGGTAGCGCGCAGCAATACCATTAACAGTGCGGACAGCAGCATAAATCCGCCGACCACCATCATCGGAACCGTGTAGCTTGAGGTGGCATCGTGCAGTGCACCGGTAACATAACCCGCTGAAAAACCGGCTATATTCCCGAGAGTATTGATAAGCGCGACCGCGGCTGCGGCAGAAGCGCCAGACAGGAACTGCGTTGGCAAAGTCCAGAAGTTAGGCAGCGCGGCGAAAATGGAGCAGGCGGTAATGGTGATCACGGCAATAGTTGCCGCCGGAGAACTCATATACAACGCCAGCGGAACGCTGATACCGCCGATCAATGCGGGCAGCGCGATGTGCCAGGTTTTGCAACCGCGTTTTGAGGCATCACGCGACCAGAAGAACATCACCACTGCGGCAACCAGATAAGGGATCCCGGTAATCATGCCTTTTTGCAGAATGCTAAAGGTCACGCCGAACTGCTGCTGGAATCCACCGATGATGGTCGGCAAGAAGAACGCCAACGCGTACAGACCGTAAACGAAACCAAAGTAAATCATGCATAGCATCCAGACTCGCCCACTGGCAAAAGCAGCGCGCAGGCCCTGATGACCGTGGGGGGTTTTCTTGCTCGATTCTTCTTTTTCCAGCTCGGTTTCCAGCCAGACGCGCTCTTCGGTAGTCAGCCATTTGGCATCTTTGGGTTTGTCGGCAAGGTAAAACCAGGCCACCAGACCGGCGATGATGGCGGGAATGGAGACGCCCAAGAACATCACCCGCCAACCGGCAAGGCCGAACAGGCCGTGCTGATTAATCAACCACGCGGCCAGCGGTGCGCCAAACACCACGGTCAATGGTTGAGCCAGGTAAAATAACGCCAGAATTTTGCTGCGATAGCGTGCCGGAACCCAGGCGCTGAGGAAGAAGATTGCACCAGGGAAGAAGCCAGCCTCTGCGACGCCAAGCAACAAACGCAAACCATAAAGGCCGTGTACGCTGCTCACCCAGGTAAACAGCAATGAGACGATGCCCCACGACACCATAATGCGCGCCAGCCAGCGGCGTGCGCCGTAGCGATGCAGTGCAAGATTGCTCGGGACTTCCAGCAGGATATAACCCACAAAGAAAATCCCTGATGCCAGCCCAAACTGTGCAACCTGAAGTCCGAGGTCGCTGATCATCCCATTAGGGCCGGCGAAGGAAATCGCCGTGCGATCGAGAAAGTTAATAAAGAACATCAGCGCCACGAAAGGCACCAGGCGCAGGCTAATTTTACGGATGGCTGATTTTTCAGCACGCCCAGGTATGGATGTCGAAATCGTTGTCATTTTTTTAACTCCTGCTGCCCGAAGACAGGTAATGCCTTAACTGAGGAGCTTCTGGTGTGCTGACAGATGCAGCGTTCAAAAGCGCTGGATGGCTTATCCGACGCTGCAAAAATGGCAATGCTTGTAGGGCTTTTGCAGGTTTGAATCATGGTCTCATCCTCTGACGGGTTTTGAGTTGTTCATAAATTCATTAAGTGAACATATGAACAGTAGACCTTTCATGCAGCATTGACTATCCCGCCATGCAAAAAGTGTGACGGCACTCAAAAACAGCAAGTAAACGGGTTAACCTGCGCACAACCACTCTTTTTGTTCAAAACATTTAATCCATCAACGATGATTTAGATCACTCATCACAAAACAAATGAACAACCATTGAACATATGATTAATCTTGCGCTATCTTTAATGCAATTGTTGCGCGCTGCTGGAAAGCAACGGCTGTCGCAGCGTGAAAAGGGACGTTATGTCCATTGGCATGAAGCACTCCCTCAGTCATAACCTATTAATTAGGCAGGAGAAATTATGTTACCTATCGCGATCGGAGCCGATGATGCGGCTATTGAACTGAAAAACATCGTGAAAACTTTCATCCAGCAGCAGGGGCTGGAAGTGGTGGATTACAGCCAGGACGCTAACAATCCGCTGTATCCAGATATCGCCTTTACCGTGGCAACGGCTATTAAAGAAGGGAAATTTGAGCGTGGGATCCTGCTTTGCGGTACCGGCATCGGTATGAGCATCGTGGCAAACAAGGTACCGGGTATCCGCGCTGCGCAGTGTCACGATACCTACTCCGCCGAGCGTGCTCGCAAGAGCAACAATGCCCAGGTAATGACGCTCGGCGCACGGGTAATCGGTCCTGAATTAGCAAAATCGATTGTTGCCGCATGGCTGGAATCGAACTTTGAAGGTGGCGGTTCTACCAGCAAAGTTGAGAAAATTGGCTATTATGAAGGATTGAAGAACGCGTAATATTTCTGCTGTTAGCGGGTCCTCTTCCCTTGCAGGCATCAGGCTTGCAAAGCAGGACTCGCCAACAGGTTATATAACCTGTTGATTTCAAAAGCCATAGTTCTGGCCCATCACAACAATCAGAAAAAGCGCATTCAATGTGTTAATAAAATGATGCAGTCTATGTACTCTAAATAAAACGTATAGACATGTTGCTGTATCGATTCTTCTTAAGGAGTAAGAGATGAACCAGTTAGACGCACTTAAACAGCTAACCACCGTGGTTGCTGACAGTGGCGATATTGAATCCATTCGACACTTCGAACCGCAGGATGCGACCACCAACCCTTCTCTGATTCTCAAAGCTGCCGATATTCCTCAATACCAACCTCTGATTAAAGAAGCGCTTGAATATGCCCGTAAGCAAGGCGGAAGCAAGGAAACGCAAATTATCAATGCTTCAGACAAGCTGGCGGTGAATATTGGTCTCGAAATCCTGAAAAGCGTCCCGGGCCGTATTTCTACCGAAGTGGACGCACGTTTATCTTTCGATCGCGGAATGTGTGTCGCCAAAGCGCGTAAACTTATCGGCATGTACGCCGATCACGGCATTGATAAGTCGCGTATCCTGATCAAGCTGGCCTCGACCTGGGAAGGCATCAAAGCTGCCGAAGAACTGGAAAAGGAAGGCATTAACTGTAACCTGACGCTGCTATTCTCCTTTGCTCAGGCCCGCGCCTGTGCAGAAGCTGGCGTTTACCTGATTTCGCCATTTGTAGGCCGTATTTACGATTGGTACAAAGCCAAAGAGCCGAACGCGGCATACGACGTGGCGAAAGATCCGGGCGTGAAGTCCGTGACCGACATCTACAAGTACTACAAAGAACACCGCTATCAGACTGTGATCATGGGTGCCAGCTTCCGTAAAGTGGATCAGATCCTGGCTCTGGCTGGGTGCGATCGTCTGACCATCTCTCCTAACTTGTTGGAAGAGTTGAAAAACAGTAACGGGCCGGTTGAACGTAAACTGACTCCATCTACAGAAGCATTCCATCAGCCAGCGCCGTTGGCTGAAGAAGAGTTCCGTTGGCAGCATAACCAGGACCCTATGGCGGTTGAGAAGCTGTCTGAAGGCATTCGTTTGTTCGCTGTCGACCAGCAAAAGCTGGAAGATATGCTGTCCGCTCAACTGTAATCAACTGGAGTAGAACATGTCATCTCGTAAAGAGCTTGCGAACGCTATCCGCGCACTCAGCATGGACGCCGTGCAGAAAGCGAATTCCGGCCACCCTGGTGCCCCTATGGGCATGGCCGACATCGCCGAAGTCCTGTGGCGTGATTATATGAACCATAACCCGACCAACCCGCACTGGGCTGACCGCGACCGCTTCGTGCTGTCAAACGGTCACGGGTCGATGCTGATTTACAGCCTGCTGCACCTCACCGGCTATGACTTGCCAATCACCGAGCTGGAAAACTTCCGCCAACTGCATTCCAAAACTCCGGGTCACCCAGAGTATGGGTACACCCCAGGCGTTGAAACCACCACCGGCCCGCTGGGTCAGGGGATCGCCAATGCAGTAGGTTTCGCGATTGCCGAACGCACGCTGGCCGCGCAGTTCAACCGTGAAGGTCACGAGATCGTTAACCATCACACCTACGCCTTTATGGGCGACGGCTGTATGATGGAAGGCATCTCCCACGAAGCCTGCTCGCTGGCCGGTACCATGAAACTCGGCAAACTGACCGCGTTTTATGACGACAACGGCATCTCCATCGACGGTCACGTAGAAGGCTGGTTCACCGACGATACCGCCGCGCGTTTCGAAGCCTACGGCTGGCACGTCATCCGCCATGTCGACGGTCATAACCCTGACGCTATCAAGGCGGCTATCGAAGAATCCCACAAGGTGACCGATAGACCGACCCTGATCCTGTGCAAAACCATTATCGGTTTCGGTTCTCCAAACAAGGCCGGTACTCACGAAGTGCACGGCGCAGCGCTGGGTGCTGACGAAGTCGCAGCAACTCGCAAAGCGATTGGCTGGAACTACCCTGCTTTTGAAATCCCTAAAGACATCTATGCCCAGTGGGACGCGAAAGAAGCCGGCAAAGCTAAAGAGTCAGCATGGAACGACAAGTTTGCTGCCTACGCTAAAGCGCATCCAGAGCTAGCGAAAGAGTTTGATCGTCGTGTTAACGGCGAGCTGCCGGTGAACTGGGAAGCCGAATCTCAGAAATTCATCGAAGGTTTACAGGCTAAACCCGCTAATATCGCCAGCCGTAAAGCCTCACAAAATACCCTGGAAGCCTTTGGTAAGATTCTGCCAGAATTCCTGGGCGGCTCCGCTGACCTGGCACCGAGCAACCTGACCATGTGGTCCGGCTCAAAGTCTATCGGCGATGATTTGGCGGGTAACTACATTCACTACGGCGTGCGCGAATTCGGCATGACCGCGATCAGTAACGGTATTGCGCTGCACGGCGGTTTCCTGCCTTACACCGCGACCTTCCTGATGTTCGTGGAATACGCGCGTAACGCCGTGCGTATGGCCGCGC
>CAWUIY010000294.1:0-5999 GCA_963922555.1 uncultured Serratia sp.
GTGGCAGAGCGGCATGTTGCGCACCAACGCCCACGAGGCGCTGGAAGCCGATCAACAGGCAATTCGGCTGGTATTGCAGGACGATCCCGACCCCGCCGAGCTGGCCTATGCAAGAATGAAGGTCAATCAGGCGCATAACCAGCTGTTCACCTCGCTGAATCAGGCAATGCAGGAACCAGGTTTCAACTCTGATTATCTCACCGATATGCGCCTGTGGGTCACTCACAGCCAGTTTATCGTCGACCATATCAATGCGATGACTATTCTTGCCCGCGAGCACTACATGCTGACGCCCAGGCTGGCGGTGGAATATCTCCAGACCTGTGAGATTGCCTTGCAGAGTTGCCAGCAGCGGCTGATTTATGATGGGCAGAGCAGTGAAACATCGCTGTTTAACGCACCGGAGCAGCATTCTGATATGCCGATTACCGAGATGGAACGTCACCTGCGCCGCATGCTATCGCATCTTGCCGCCATGCATACCATTTCGTCCCTTGCCTGGAAACAAAGGCCGCATCACGGGATCTGGCTAACGAGGAGAGTGAAGGAATAGAAAGCCACCCCGGCGAAACGAGGTGGCTTTTAGAAAGAAGGCTATCAGCCGACGACTTTCTGCACTGCTTTCTCGAAGCGTGCCATGCCTTCCTGAATATCTTCGAAGTCGATAACCAGAGAAGGTGCAAAACGCATTACGTTGGTTCCCGCCACCAGCATCATCAAACCAAATTCAGATGAGGCGTTGAGGAATTCCCCGGCGCGGTTCTTGTATTTATCTGCCAGTTCGGCACCAATCAGCAGGCCCTGGCCACGGAATTCGCTGAACACGTGGTATTTGGCGTTGATGGCTTCCAGCGCGCTGATAAAGGCATTACGACGCTCTTCGATACCGGCCAGCACTTCCGGGGTGTTGATGACGTCCAGCGCGGCTTCTGCAACCGCACAGGCCAGCGGGTTACCGCCGTATGTGGTGCCGTGCTTGCCCGGTGCCATCACTGAAGCGACTTCTTCGGTGGTGATCATCGCACTCACCGGGAACCCGCCGCCCAGCGCCTTGGCGGTAGTCAGAATATCTGGCGTCACGCCATAGTTCATGTAGCTGAACAGCTTGCCGCTGCGGCCCATGCCGCTTTGCACTTCATCGAATACCAGCAGCGCGTTATTGGCATCGCACAGCTCGCGCAGGCCTTGCAGAAACTCCTGAGTCGCTGGCGTTACGCCGCCTTCACCCTGAATAGGTTCTACCACGATGGCGCAGGTATGATCGTCAATAACCGCTTTGACTGCGTCGAGATCGTTAAACGGCACGTGGACGATATCGGCCGGTTTCGGGCCAAAGCCGTCGGAATACTTAGGCTGCCCGCCTACAGAAACGGTAAACAGAGTTCGGCCGTGGAAGCCGTTATGGAAAGCAATGATCTTGCTTTTATACGGGCTATGCTTGGCCGAAGAGTAGTAACGCGCCAGCTTAAAGGCCGCTTCGTTGGCTTCAGCGCCTGAGTTGGCAAAGAAAACGCGGTCGGCAAAGGTGGCATCGATCAGCTTTTGCGCCAGGCGCAGAGCGGGTTCGTTAGTGAACACATTACTTACATGCCACAGGGTTTCGCCCTGCTCATGCAAGGCCTTGACCAACGCAGGATGACAATGACCCAGTGCGGTAACCGCAATCCCGCCTGCGAAATCAACGTACTCGGTCCCTTGCTGGTCCCAGACGCGACTGCCTTTACCTTTGACGGGAATAAACTTGGCTGGTGAATAAACCGGCAAAATTACCCGATCAAATGCATCACGACCTACCGCTGTCTTTTCTGTCATTGCCCTACTCTCCTTTGCGCTGCCGCCGCTTTCAGGGAAACACACTCGAAATGAATGTGAAAATATACTCACAAAATATGCATAAAAAATCACTAACAGGCAATCGTTTATCGCCTCTCTGATGTAAGTAATTTTTAATGCTCTAAATTTTAAGGAAATTATCCAGCAGCTGATGGCCCTGCTCGCTGAGGATGCTCTCGGGATGGAACTGCACACCATGCAATGGCAAAGATCGGTGAGCAATGCCCATGATCTCGTCGGGCGCGTCGTCGCTGCCGGTCCAGGCAGTCAGAGAAAAACACGCCGGTAAGGTTTCCGGTTTCACCACCAGCGAATGATAGCGCGTTACGGTTAACGGATGACTAAGGCCGGTAAACACGCCACTGCCGGTATGTTGGATCAGCGACGTTTTGCCGTGCATCACCTGGCGGGCGCGCACAACCTCGGCACCGAAGCTCTGCGCCATTGCCTGATGACCCAGACACACGCCAAGAATTGGCATCGTATCGGCAAAATGCGCGATAGCCGAGAGAGAAATGCCCGCCTCGTTTGGCGTGCAGGGGCCGGGAGAAATCACCAGATGTGAGGGGGCAAGGCGCGAGATGTCTTCCAGCTGCAGTTCATCGTTACGTTTTACCCTCACCTCCGCCCCCAATTCGCAAAAATACTGGTAAAGGTTGTAGGTGAAGGAGTCGTAGTTATCGATAATCAGCAGCATGGTTTTCCGGTTTAGCAAAGTCTGGGATTGAGCCGCGCCATTCTACTCATTTTCGGGCGCGAGCCGCAGATTTTTCCCAGACTCATCGCATCCAAAGGTCAGGCATTGCTGACGATGGTTTTAAAAACCTCACTCAGCGGCTGTTCATCACCAAAAGCCGCGGCTTTATTGGCATCCACCCAGCGCTGATTCTCTACCTGGCTCCAATCAATAGCGTAACCCGCGTGAACCAGCAGCTGTTCAAAGAAGATGCGCTGCGCACGACCGCTGCCGTAACGGAAAGGATGCAGAAGATTAATTTCGGAATAGTAATGGGCGAGCCGGTCACTCAGTTCGTCGCCAGGCAAGCCGATCAGATAGTCTTCATCCTCCAGTGCCTGCATCAGGATATTGCCTTCTCGCTCAATATAGGCGAAATGGCAGAAAGGCGTATCGTCTTTCACGATATCAACCTCACGCAGCTTGCCCGCCCAGTCGAAAAGATCCTGAAACAGCGTGGCGTGGATTGCGCATAGATGCGGTAAGCCTATATTTGGCTGTCCCAGCTCGATAGTCGCAGCACGTAAGGGAGTCAATTCAAGTTCAGCCTGCAGAAGACGATGTGACTCGTGGATTTCAAGCTTGTTTCTCAGCACATTAATGCCTTTGTACAGGTAAGGATCGGCACCGGTGACTTGTTTATCGCTCATAGTGCCTCCTCAGTGCGTCGATTCGCTCAAGCACCTGAGCGTCGGGTAAGTCGACAAGCTCGGTTTGCAGGCCGTCCAACGCCGCGCTGTTCTGAAAGTTTCTGTTTCGATGCTTGCGGTAGAACTGCTCTTTCTGTTTGCCTGTCATTTTTGTCGCCATACTTGTGTTCCTCCCTTGACCAGAGACAGTGGAGTTTAAGTATAGACATCAGCGCTTTCTTCCGCCCACGATTGACCCTAGCACGCCGCGCAATATCTCTCGGCCCAGTCCTCGTGCCATGCTTTTCGCCGTGGTTTGCACCAGACCGTCACGTTTACCTCCGCGCGGGCCAGTGGAGCCAAATAACAAATCGTTGAGGCCGTCCATAAAAACCCCTCCGCTGGTTTTTTCGCTTTCTGGCGAATGGGCAGACTCGGAAGAATTAACCCCGTCAGCGGTTTTTCCGACAGTATTGAAACCCTGGCCGGAAAGTTTTTCATACGCCGACTCGCGATCGATAGCGTCTTCGTAACGCCCATAAAGTGGCGACTGATTGATCGCCTTGTTAAGACCTTCTTCGCCCAACGGACCCATTTTCGACTCTGGGGCGATGATCATTGCCCTCTCGACGACGGTCGGACGGCCTTTTTCATCGAGAAACGACACCAGCGCTTCGCCTACGCCCAACTCGGTGATCGCCGTCTCTGCATCAAACTCAGGGTTGGCGCGAAGCGTTTGTGCCGCGGCGCGTACAGCTTTTTGATCTCGCGGCGTAAAAGCGCGCAGGGCGTGCTGCACGCGGTTGCCGAGCTGCCCGAGCACAGAGTCAGGAATATCCAGCGGATTCTGCGTCACGAAGTAGATGCCGACGCCCTTGGAGCGAATCAGGCGCACTACTTGTTCAATTTTGGTTAGCAGGGCCGCAGGTGCATCGTTGAAGAGTAAATGGGCCTCGTCGAAGAAAAATACCAGCTTCGGTTGTTCGGGATCGCCGACTTCCGGAAGATGTTCAAACAATTCAGCCAGCAGCCACAGCAGGAATACCGAATAGAGTTTGGGCTGATTGATGAGTTTGTCCGCCGCCAGCAGATTGATCACGCCGTGCCCATTAGCGTCGGTTTTCATTAAATCGTTGATGTCCAGCATCGGTTCGCCAAAAAACTGGTTGGCGCCCTGTGCTTCCAGAGTCAGAAGTCCGCGCTGAATGGCGCCTATCGAGGCAGGAGAAATATTGCCGTACTGAGTCTGGAACTGTTTCGCATTGTCGCCAACAAATTGCAGCATGGCGCGCAGATCTTTCATGTCGAGTAGCAGCAGGCCGTTGTCGTCAGCAATTTTAAAGACCAACTGCAACACGCCGTTCTGTATCTCGTTGAGATCTAACAGGCGTCCGAGTAACAACGGGCCTAAATCGGAGAGTGTGGCGCGGATCGGATGACCCTTTTCGCCGAAGATATCCCACGGGATAATGGTGCAGGAGGCGGGTTGCCAGTCGGTGACGCCAATTGCCGCCAGTCTGGCATCGAGCTTGTCGGATGCCACGGCAGAAGTGCCAATCCCCGAGAGATCCCCTTTGACGTCGGCGAGAAAAACCGGCACGCCAAGGCGCGAAAACTGCTCGGCCATCTTTTGCAGCGTGACCGTTTTACCTGTGCCGGTCGCACCGGTTATCAAGCCGTGGCGGTTAGCCAAAGCAGGGAGAATAGCCAGGTCCTGTGCCGGTTTTCCGGCCTGCATTGCTTTTGCAATAACACGAGGTTCACTCATCTTTTCTCCTTGCACGACTGCCCGCAGAAGTACACAGGCAGCCTTTGATTAGGCGTTAAGAATGATTATGGCAAAACTTTGGCAGAAAGAATCACGATCGGTGTAGCAGGAACGTTCTGGTAAGGGCCAACATTGTCGGTTTTCACAGAAGAAATTTTGTCGACAACATCCATGCCTTTGATAACTTTACCGAATACGGCATAACCGAAATCAGTCTGTCCGTGATCCAGGAAGGCGTTATCCGCAACGTTCAGGAAGAACTGGCTGGTCGCACTGTTTGGATCGGAGGTGCGAGCCATGGAAATCGTGCCACGCAGGTTACGCAATCCATTGTCCGCCTCGTTTTTGATCGGCGGATTGGTGGTCTTTTGCTGCATATTGGCGGTAAAACCTCCGCCCTGGACCATAAAGCCTGGGATCACGCGATGGAAAATCGTGTTGTTATAGAAACCACTCTGCACGTAATCAACAAAATTCTTAACGGAAACCGGTGCCTTCGCATTATCGAGTTCCAGCTCAATATTCCCCGCAGAGGTGGTCAACATGACGTGGGTATCCACAGACTTGGCGGCGAATGCCGCAGGGGCCATCGCAGTGAGGGAAAGCAAAGCAGTGAAGGTCACTAAAGTACGTTTAAACATGACGGTTCCTTTCTCCATTAGGCAAGCAACAAAACGCATTGATTCTAAAGACCTGCACACCTTCGCGCCAGACCTTTACCGTTATTTACGCAATTGAGCACAAGTCTTTGAATCAGCGTGTAAAATTAATAGATTCACTCTTTTCAAGGTGGATCTGAGTTTCTGCGGGCCGGGTTTCAGCGATCACCCTGCCATGACGGATCGAATAGCGCACCGGCACCTGACGTCGAATCGCATCAAAACCGTTTTCGGCAGGCAGAATTATCAGGTTGGCGGCATTGCCGCTTTTAATCCCGTATTCCGGCAGATTCATGGTTTTAGCGCTGTAGGTGGTGATCAGATTCAGGCCGTCGTTGATCTGCTCGTAGCCCATCAGCTGGCAGACGTGCAGT
>CAWUIY010000295.1:0-5982 GCA_963922555.1 uncultured Serratia sp.
CATCAGCCAGACGAAGACGTTATCTACCGCCAGCGCTTTTTCGATCAGATAGCCAGTCAGAAACGCCAGTGCCTGCTTATCGGCGACTTCGCGGCCAAATTCGCCGTTGAGATACCACCAGAATGCAAAGTTAAACAGCAGGGAGAGGCCCACCCACAATAATGACCAAAGCGCTGCGCTTTTCATCGTCATGGTCTGCGCACCTTTACGGCCCTGCAATAGCATATCTATCGCCAGCATGATCACCACCACGACGGCGAAAGAGCCCCACAGCAGCGGATTTCCTACGGAATTCATCATCATTTACCTCTCTAACAAGCAAAAAAAAACGGCCAACGTCAGAAGACGTTTGCCGCTTTTTCAGACTTCTCGTCTGAGCTATGAGCACCTCGCCTTCCGGCAAGGTCTCACTAACAACCAGAAAATATTCTTTACCGTTGACGCTGTAGTCAGGTTGGCTGCAATCGATTTCTCGCACCATTGCGGCCTGGCTACTACGCCAATATCTTGAATATTCAATTCAGGTTGCTCGGTAACCGGGTGAAAAAATCACCGTAATGACGATTAGCCGACTTGGAAGTTACTCCCCTTTGCATAGGCGAAAATAATTCAAAATGTTTCCATCGTCAAGGGTTTTGTAACATCTTTTGAGGTTAACCTGCCATCGCACGCTGCCTGCCAAGAGACTCTACAAAGCTGAGCAACAGCCCCTGACTCAGTGGAGTATCGCTGATGTGTTGTAATTTACCTTGATAATCAACGCCGTCGTTTGCCTGCTGGCCCAACCATGGCAGATAAGTTTTCATGACGGCTGCGCTAAATTCTGGGTGGAACTGGGTGCTGATAGCATTTGGGCCATAGCGCAGGATCTGGTGCGGATCGTGAGCGGATTTTGCTAACACGGTCGCACAGGCTGGCGGTTGTAACACGGTTTGTAGATGGATCAGGTTGGCGCTGAAGTGAGCAGGTAGCGCAGAGACCAGAGGATCTTTTGCCGCCTCGGGCAATAACTCGATCTCTTCGGTACCGACTTCGATCCCCTGAGGATGATAACCGACCTCACCCCCCAACGCGTAGGCCATCAATTGATGCCCGTAGCATGCGCCCAGCATCGGCAGGTCAATTAGCATCGCCTGGCGGATCCAGTCTGCGGCATATTCGCTCCAGTCCAGATGCTCGGTCACCATGCTGCGAGAACCGGTAATCACCGCGCCAGCATAATTTTGCGGAGGTTGCGGGCGTTCACCGGCCTGTAAATCGACGATCACCACCTGCTGGCTGTCCATATTTCCCTGACGAATAAACATCTGCGGGAAGTTACCGTGCAGCGCGCGGATAGGCTCAGGAGCTTGTCCGGTTTGCAAAATAAGCAGCGGTTTTAGATCGGTTTGACTCATGCTCACTCCTTAATTTTTAAGATCCGCCGGGAAGTGCACCCCGGTTTGTCGACGAATTTCGGTCAATAATTTGGCGGTAATACGTGATACTTCCAGGCCCGGATGCCCATAGAACTTGCTGTCTACCAGGGTCGCAAAGGTTTCAGCTTCATACAACATGCTGTTGATGTGCTGCGGCTGGGTAAGATCCAGCGTCTGTCCCCCGCGTGGCGTATAGCTCAGGCTTTGGCACTCGGACAGCTTTTCGATTTGCAGCGTGCCATCTTCGCCCTGTATTTCGCTTGGCAACCAGGAATCGCTGACTTTGGAGTGATTAATGACGACCTCAAAATCACCATACTGGTGCTTGCTATAGCTCAACAGCACGGTGCCCTGAGCGTCCACGCCGCTATCGAGCAAGGTGGCGGTGGCAATCACTGAATCTGGCTCACCAAATAAAGCAACGCTGCTGGCGAGGCAGTAATAGCCGATATCCATAATCGAGCCATTTGAATAGGCTGGATTAAAGGTATTCGGGTTTTCGCCGTTCAGATAGCGTTGATAACGCGAGGAATATTGGCAGTAGTTGAGAATCGCCTTACGCAACGTGCCCATGCGACTTAACGTGCTCTTGAGATGCAGGAAATTTGGCAGATAGGCCGTTTTGAAAGCCTCGAACAGCACCACCTGATTTTCCGTGGCGCAGTGGATCATGCGTTCCGCTTCTTGCTGATTTGAAGCCAGAGGTTTTTCACAAATCACATGTTTTTGATGGCTGAGAAACAGCACCGCCTGTTCGCAATGTAGGGAGTTAGGGCTGGCGATATACACGGCGTCGATCTCGTCTGAGGCAGCAAGCGCCTCCAGCGAATCAAAATAATGTTGAACAGGGTAGTCGTGACCGAGTGCTTTGGCATTTTCCAGCGTGCGTGAATAGACCGCCGTCAGCTTGAGTTTGCCGCTTTCGTGCGCGGCATCGATAAAGCTTTTGGTTATCCAGTTAGTGCCCACCACGGCAAAGCGAATCATGGTTTACTCCCTTGAGGATTAATGTGAGAAATACCTGAGTAATATGTGATAAATACCTGAAGATCAGTCGTAAAGCTTGCCAAATAAATCCAGATGAGTCAGATACATGCGAGTATCAAATTCAAGCTGATGATAATCGGGCGTCATATGGCAGCACAGGCTATAAAAAGCCTTGTTGTGATCTTTCTCTTTTAGATGTGCCAATTCGTGCACCACAATCATACGCAGAAAAGCCTCCGGCGCGCTCTTAAATACCGTTGCTACGCGAATTTCTGCTTTGGCCTTTAACTTGCCGCCCTGAATGCGTGAAATTGCAGTGTGTAACCCCAGGGCGTGACGCATGACATGAATTTTATTGTCGTAAGCTACTTTGCTTAACGGCGAGGAGCTGCGCAAATACTGATTCTTCAGGTCGAGGGTATACTGATAAAGCGCTTTGTCGTTGGTCAGTTCATGAGGCTCGGGATAACGGCTCAGCAAGACGCTGCCAAGACGCTCTTGTTGGATCAACTGGCGCACCTGATCCTGAAGATGCTCCGGATAGCCCTGTAGATAGGTCAATTCTGGCATAACTGTTTGCTTTGGCTCTCTTTAATCAGGGGAAAAGCCGCACGCAATCTGCCCATAAATAGCAGGTGGGCAGCAAGGTGGGACAGATAATCCCTTTTTAACTGAAAAAACATTTTACTGATAGCGCAATTTAAGGGATAAACAGCGCAAATTGAATTATGAGGAGGGCCAATGAGCCATTTTGAACTGGGTACACTGCAACTTGAGTTGGAACGTTATCCGTTACAGGAAGAGTCCACGACGTTGCAGGCGTGGGAAGCCGCGGACGAATATCTGCTGCAGACCTTGACCACCGATACACTCAATGGCCGTCCCGTGCTGATTTTCAACGACAGCTTTGGCGCTTTAGCCTGTGCGCTGCATGAGTTTTCGCCGGTCAGCATCGGTGACTCCTTTATGAGCCAGCTGGCAACGCGTTATAACCTGCGTCTGAACGGTTTGGACGATGAAATGGTCATTACGCAGAGCAGTCTTGATCCGCTGCCGCAGGCACCGGGTCTGGTGGTCATTAAAGTGCCTAAGACTCTGGCTCTGCTGGAGCAGCAACTGCGAGCGCTGCGCGAAGTCGTGACCCCTGACACGCAGATTATCGCCGGTGCCAAGGCGCGTGATATTCACACCTCCACGCTGCAACTGTTTGAAAAGATTCTGGGTACCACACGTACCAGCCTGGCATGGAAGAAAGCGCGTCTAATCCACTGCCAGCCTGAAAACGATATGCAGCCTGCCGAGCCGGTGACTACCGAATGGGCGCTGGACGACAGCGAACTGCGCATTACCAATCACGCCAACGTGTTTTCTCGTACCGGCCTGGATATTGGCGCGCGCTTCTTTATGCAGCACCTGCCGGAAGGCATTGAAGGGCGTATCGCCGATCTTGGCTGCGGCAACGGCGTTATCGGGATCACCGCGCTGGCGCTGAACCCGGATGCCGACATGCTGTTTGTCGATGAATCCTATATGGCGGTGGAATCCAGCCGTGCCAACGTGGCGAATAACCTGCCGCAGGATCTCGATCGCTGCGAGTTTGAAGTCAACAATATGCTGTCTGGCGTAGAGCGCGAATCGCTGCACGCGGTATTGTGTAACCCACCGTTCCATCAGGGCACGGTAATCAGCGATGACACCGCGTGGCGTATGTTTTGCGATGCCAAACGTTGCCTGCAGCCGGGGGGAGAATTGCGTATCGTCGGCAACCGTCATCTGGATTATTACCAGAAACTGCGCCGCCTGTTCGGTAACTGCACCACTATCGCTACCAATCAGAAATTTGTGATTCTGCGCGCGGTGAAAACCAACGCAGGCTATTAATCAGATTCAATAATATTAGATAGCCAGACCTAAACGGGTGCCCTGATCGATAGCGCGACGGGCATCCAGTTCAACTGCGACATCCGCTCCGCCAATCAAATGCACGGTTTTTCCTCGTTGTAATAAGGACTCAGCCAAATCACGTCGTGATTCCTGACCGGCACAGATAACGATGTTATCCACCTCCAGACAGCGGCTTTTGCCGTCTATCAAGATATGTAAACCGCGTTCGTCGATACGCTCATAGCTGACACCATTCTGCATCTGCACGCCGCGAGCCAGCAGGCTTGCACGATGGATCCAGCCGGTTGTTTTGCCGAGTCCGGCGCCCACTTTGCTGCTTTTACGCTGTAAAAGAGTGATTTTCCGGGGAGAAGGTTGCGGGTCTGGCCCGTGCTCTGCCAGACCGCCACGCTGGCGATAAGCCTCATCGATTCCCCATTGCTGATTAAAGACGGCAATATTCTGGCTCGCGGCAGGTTCTGCATGGCTAAGATACTCGGCGGTATCAAAGCCGATTCCGCCCGCGCCGATGATTGCCACACGCTGCCCGACCGGTTTTTTATCACGCAGCACGTCGAGATAGGTCAGCACGCTTGGATGATTGATCCCTGCAATGTCTGGCAGGCGAGGGAGAATGCCGCAGGCGAGGATGATTTCATCAAAACTTTCCAATGCATCCGCATCGACCTGCTGTCCTAACCTGAGCTGCACGTCGAGCAGGCTAAGCTGGCGAGAATAATAACGCAGCGTTTGATAGAACTCCTCCTTGCCGGGGATTTGTTTGGCGATATTGAATTGTCCGCCGATTTCGTTCTGGGCATCAAATAATGTCACTCGGTGACCACGAAGTGCCGCAGTCGTCGCAAACGCCATTCCGGCAGGTCCGGCACCCACCACGGCCAAGTTTTTTGGCTGACCAACGGCGATAACCGGCATTTCGGTTTCATGACAGGCACGAGGATTGACCAGACATGAGGTCAGTTCACCGACAAAAACCTGGTCCAGGCAGGCCTGATTGCAGCCGATACAGGTATTGATTTCATCCGCTCGGCCTTCCGCTGCTTTCTGCACAAAGGCAGGATCGGCGAGGAAAGGGCGCGCCATCGACACCATATCAGCACAGCCTTCCGCCAGTAGATTTTCTGCCACCTGAGGATCGTTAATACGATTAGTGGTGATCAGCGGAATATTGACGCAACCCATTAGCCGTTTGGTGACCCAGGCAAAAGCGGCACGCGGAACGCGGGTAGCAATCGTCGGGATACGCGCCTCGTGCCAACCGATCCCTGTGTTGATAAGCGTTGCGCCCGCCTGTTCAATGGCCTGAGCCAGTTGTACGGTTTCCTGCCAGCTGCTGCCCTGTTCGACCAAATCCAGCATCGACAGGCGGTAGATGATAATAAAATGAGGGCCGCAGGCCTCACGCACGCGTCGCACCGCCTCAATCGCGAAACGCATGCGATTCTCTGCGTTGCCGCCCCAGCGATCGCTGCGCTGGTTGGTGCGTGCGGTTAAAAACTCATTAATCAGATAACCTTCCGAACCCATGATCTCCACGCCGTCATAGTCAGAAAGTTTTGCCAGGCGTGCACATTGGGCAAAGTCATCCAGCGTGTGTTCAATTTCGATTTCGCTAAGTGCGTGCGGAGTAAAACGATTAATGGGGGCTTGTAAAGCGGAAGGGGCGACGGGA
>CAWUIY010000296.1:0-5972 GCA_963922555.1 uncultured Serratia sp.
TTTTCAGCTCATCGCCTTCAATATCAAAAGCGGCCTTAGACTCGGGATGGAACCAACGCCCCTGAATCATCGACAGACAATCATTAGGTTCTGCGGGAACAAAATAACGTTTTGCCAACCCAATCTCGCCTTCGATTGCATCACCATTCATTTTCAAACGCATGGGTAAATGCGCGGACAAAGAGACGGCGCTGCCATCTTTACTTTGGTATAGATTTTCACTTGAACCCAAATAATTGGCGACACCTTTTTCCACCGACAACCAGTATGGCTCGGCCAGGCTAGTGTAGAGGCCATCAGCCAATTCGGTGTTTCTCTCGGGCAGTGGCGTTTCCAGCAAGGCAGACATCACTTCCAGCAACGAGGCATAGGACGCAGTGTCTTCTCGATTGGAGACCAGTGCCGCGCCGACTTTTAAATGAGGATCAAGCAGGAAATAGGTTTTATAACCCGCGTGAGAACCGCCGTGACCCAGAAGCTGATGATTACCGATTTTCGAATGGGTAATGCCTAGTCCGTAATCGCTTGGCGTACCATCATTTAAAAATCGTGGCTGGGAAAGGTGTTTAAGAACGCCTTGGCCAGGACCAATATCTGCTAGCAGGCTTTGCAGCCAGGTAGACAGGGAACGCAGGCTGCCGGTCAGACTGCCAGATGCGGAAAGATGCAAACCGGCGACGGCGGTTTTCCAGCTATCCTGCGATTTCCAATAACCAGGCACCAGATTTGGCACAATATCGAACCAGGTTTCTGGCGCGTGAAAAGCAATGTCCAGCGGTTTGGCGATGTGCTGTTGCAGCAGGTCTTCGAACAAAATGCCTTTCTGTTTCAGAATGGTTTCTACCAAACGGTAGCCGGTGTTCGAATAGGAAATTTCGCTTCCTGCCGCAAAGTTAAGGCTACCGTCGCTGGCCAGAAAATCGATCAGCGCATCCGCGTCGGTGGCGTTATAAACCGAGATCCCCAGCAGGGAAAGGGTCTCGCGCACGTCAGGCAGGCCGGCGGTCATATCCAGCGCCTGTCCGATAGTGACTTTCGCCATCGGACCTTTCAGCTGTGGTAGATGTTGACCCAGTGTGTCATCGGTTGATAGACCGGCATCACTGCGCAGCAGGGCCAGTGTGGCGAAAATATGCTTGGTTACCGAAGCGTAACGCACTACGCTTTCGATGCTGAACGGCTCGCCGGTGGTCAGATTTGCCAGACCACCACAGGCCTCTCCCTTTAACGACGTGCTATCAAACAAGGTGATGGCACCCCCCGGTTCCCCCGGTTGATTCCAGCGATCGGTTACTTTTTTTGCAGCGGAAATTCCCGCTTGCCAGTTAATAGAAGTCACGATGGAAGTCCTCATTATCCTTCATCTCTGGCGTTATCACGGCGTTGGCTGCTAACAAGCACCCGACTCACTGATTAATTTCAGCTCATCGGGGCTTGCTCAGTTACCGCCTGGCGACAACGCCAATGACATTGGCTAATTTGAAATTTAAATGTCCTGGTCGATATCCGGTTCTTCGAGGTCCAGACTTAATTTTCTGAGCTCGGCAGTATGCGGATGTGACACGTTACCCGCCCGTAGATCGTTCGCACTCACAAGCTCCACCATTTGACCACCGATCATGACTCCGATTCTGGTGCAAAGATGCGTTACGACGGCTAAATTGTGAGTCACCATGACGTAGGTCAATTTCTTTTGCTGGCGAATATCGGTTAGCAGGTTGAGTATTTCCGCCTGTACCGAAACGTCGAGCGCGGAAGTCGGTTCATCTAGCAGCAAAACCTCTGGTTCGGAAATCAGCGCGCGGGCAATCGCCACACGCTGCCGCTGGCCGCCAGAAAGCTGATGCGGGAAACGAAAACGCACGCTTTGCGGAAGGGCAACCTCATTGAGCGCATCGGCAATGCGCTTTTCGACGTTCAGGAATCCGTGCACCGTTAAAGGTTCGGCCAGAATGCGGTCAATGGTTTGTCGCGGATGCAGCGAGCCGTATGGGTCCTGGAACACCATCTGTACCCGCCGATAGAAACGCTTCGGACGCTTGGGTAACTGCGGCTCGCCGCCAATATCCATGCCGCCGGACCAGTGTTGATTGAGTCCCGCCAGCGCGCGCAAAATCGTGGATTTACCTGAGCCGCTTTCCCCGACAATGCCAAAGCTTTCACCCTCGGCAACGTTAAAACTGACGCCTTTAACGACTTCCAAATCACCAAAGGAAATTCGCAGTTGGTCTAAATTAATCATGCTGTTTTCCACGCCTCGTCGCGAACCAGAATCGGCAGCCGATCTCTGGGATGGGTCAACGACGGCAGGCATTCCAGTAATCCACGGGTGTACGGATGCTGCGCATTACGCAGATCGCCCGCCTGCAAGGTTTCAACAATGCGCCCGGCATACATCACTGCCACGCGATCGCAAAATCTCGAGACCAGCGGCAGGTCATGGCTAATCAGGATAAGCCCCATGCCACGGCTGGAAACCAGATCGTCGAGCAGGCGGAGAATTTCGGCCTGCACCGTGGCGTCTAGCGCACTGGTCGGTTCATCGGCAATCATCAGTTCAGGGTCGGGTGCCAGCATCATGGCGATCATCACGCGCTGGCCCATGCCGCCGGACACCTCATGGGCATAGCGTTCGGCAACTTTGTGCGGGTCACGAATTTTAACCTGATCGAGCAGGTCGATAGCCGCGGCCATCGCTTGACGCTTGCTGCCCCCTTTATGGGTACGCCAGGCTTCGGCCACCTGATTGCCGATAGTCATCACCGGATTCAGTGAGTATTTCGGGTCTTGCAGGATAAAGCCGACACGTTTGCCACGGATCTGGCGCATCTGTTTTTCGCTGGCGTTACGCAGGTCAATTCCATCAAAAGACAGGGTATCGGCGCGGCACTTGGCGCTCGAAGGCAACAGGTTCATCAGGCAGCGGGCGGTGAGGGATTTCCCAGAGCCGCTTTCGCCGACGATGCCGAGCTTTTCCTTACCGAGTGTTAATGAAACGCCGCGCACCGCGTCAAAGCTGCCGCTGCGGGTTTCGAAAGTAATGTGCAAATTCTTGATATCAACCAGCATTAGCGTTCCTTGGGATCGAGGACGTCACGTAAACCATCGCCGAGAAAGTTAAAGGCCAATGAGGTGACAAAAATAGCGATAGCCGGGATGAGCGGCACCCACCATTCGCTGAACAGGAAACGGCGAGCCGTTGCGATCATCGCCCCCCATTCTGGTGACGGCGGCTGCGCGCCCATGCCCAAAAATCCGAGACTGGCAGCTGTAATGATGATTGAACTCATGTCCAGCGTAACGCGCACCACCAGACTCGGTACGCACAGCGGCATGATATGGCGCAATACGATACGTGCCGGCGTAGCGCCCGTCAGGCGACAGGCGGCGATGTAGTCTGTGCCGCGAACCTGCATGGTTTCCGCTCGCGCCAGTCGCGCATACGGCGGCCAGGCAGTGAGGGCGATCGCCAGAATGGCGCTTTCTACGCCGGGTTTCAGCGCCGCCACAAAGGCCAGGGCCAGAATCAGGCGCGGGAAGGCCAGAAAGACGTCGGTGATACGCATTAAAATACGATCAACTAATCCGCCCGCGTAGCCCGCCACGCAGCCGATCAACAGGCCAAGAGGCGCAACGATAGCCACAACCACGATCACCATGCCGAGGGTAATACGCCCGCCATACAGGATACGACTGTAAGTATCGCGGCCTAGTTCGTCGGTGCCGAGCAGGTGCAGGGCAGACGGCTTGGCGAGGCGATTAGCCAAGTCCTGATCGCCCGGATGATAGTGGGTCAGCAGTGGCGCACAGATTGAAATAGCCAGCACCACTAACACGGTGACAAGGCCAATCAGCGCCAGAGGATTGGAGCGCAATCCAAGCCAGATTCGGTAGCGTCTGCCCCAAACGGCCTGAGTGCGTGTTTTAGGGGTTTCATCGAGCAACCATGCCCGAGACCCCGGTCGTGAAGATAAGCTGGTCATTTTACGCGTGGATCCAGAAGTCGGTAGATAAGGTCGGCAAGCAGGTTGAGCAGCACGTAAATCGCGCCAATCAGCAAGGTGGAGCCGATAACCGGGTTCATGTCGGCATTCATCAGGGAAACGGTCAGATACTGGCCTAATCCGGGCCATGAGAAGACGTTTTCAGTCACCACCGCGCCTTCAAGCAAACCGGCATAGGTTAGCGCCAGGACGGTGATCAGCTGCACACCCACGGTCGGGAAGGCGTGTTTCCAGATAACCCGACTTGCTGAAAGCCCTTTGGCGCGCGCGGTAATCACGTATTCACCGCCCAGTGCGTTGAGCATAAAGGTACGTGTCATGCGGGTGATGTAGGCCATAGAGAAATAGGCCAGAATCAGCACCGGCTGAACCATATGCGCCAGCGCGTCCCAGAAAGCGCCCATATCACCGGCCAGCAGCGAATCCACGGTAAGCAGTCCGGTCACCTGCGGGATCATATCCTGATAGATAATATCCTGACGGCCCGGCCCCGGCGCGATCCCCAATACCGAATAGAAAATCAGCAGTGAGAGCAGCGCCAGGACAAACACCGGCAATGAGTGACCGGCAAGACATACCACACGGATAGTCTGATCAATCCAGCTACCCTGGCGCGTTGCTGCCCATACCCCAAGCGGAATACCAATCAGCGCGGCGATAATAATCGCTGCCGTGGCAAGCTCAAGGGTTGCAGGGAAGTAACGCGCAATGTCGCTGGTCACCAGATTAGACGTCAGCGCAGAGCGACCGAGATCGCCATGCGCCAATTGGCTGAGATAGTGTAAAAACTGCATCCAGAGGGGCTGATCCAGCCCCATTTCGTGACGTACACGTTCGACAACCGACTCCGGCGCATTATCGCCAACCGCAGCCAGCACCGGGTCGGTCGGCATGACTCTTCCGATAAAGAAAGTAATCACCGACAGGCCAAACAAAGTAAGACAAACGCTGATGCAGGTACTCAGTAAACTTTTGAGTCTCTTGCTCACGCTTTAACAACCTTCTCGTATGGGCTGGTACTCATTACGGTCAACACCACGCCAGTGATGTCATGGCGACAGGCTGCAGTCAGCGTTGGCTGGAACATGATCATAAACGGACTGTTTTCCATGTGCTGAGTCTGTAACTGCTCATAAAGCTTGATGCGCGTCGCGGGATCCGGCTCGTGCAGCGCTTTGCTGCTGAGGTCGGAAATCGCCTTGTCCTGCCAGCTGCAACGCCAGGCCAACGTGCGGCTTTTAGCGTTATCGCTGTTATCAGGGTTGCTACAGAAGGCTTCAGCATTAGAGTTCGGGTCGAAATAGTCCGCGCCCCATTGGGTCAATGCCAGCTGCTGTTGGCGGGCGCGCATCTTGGTCAATACCTGACGGCTTTCGGCGGCCAACAGGGTCACTTTGATGCCAATCTCGCCAAGGTTCGACTGAATGGCCTGCGCAATATCGGCAGAAGGAGAGGCGGAATAATGGTCGAGAGTGATTTCAAAACCGTTCGGGAAACCGGCTTCTGCCAGCAGCGCCTTGGCCTTGGTCACGTCGCGTTTGTACATAATGGTATTGACTGCCGCTGGGAAACCTTCAGGCAGGAAGCTCTGATGGATTTTATGGGTCAGCGGAATGATGTTTTTCTGAATGCTTTCGTAATCCAGCGCCCATTTAATCGCCTGCCACACCTGCGGCTTGGCCAGATTTGGGTGGGCAACGTTGCCGGAAACCATCAGCGTACCGGCGATACCTTTACTCACCAGCGTGAAGTTTTTGTCGTCTTTTAACGGACGCAGCTGCTCGGTGGTCAGGTTACGCGCGATATCGATATCGCCTTTTTGCAGCATCAGCAACTGAGCAGAAGGGTCAACGATATGGCGCATGATCACGCGTTCAATCTTGCCAGCGTGCGGGTTGTTTTTGTTGCTTTCCAGAATAACGGTTTCACTGACTTTCCATGCACGCAGCTTAAACGCGCCAGAGCCAG
>CAWUIY010000297.1:0-5971 GCA_963922555.1 uncultured Serratia sp.
GTAAAGGGTAGTCTGTTTTGAAAATTATGACCGGAGTAATACCAATGCAAGCACGTGTAAAATGGGTTGAGGGTTTAACGTTTCTGGGCGAGTCTGCGTCGGGTCATCAGATCCTGATGGACGGCAACGCGGGTGATAAAGCGCCAAGCCCGATGGAGATGCTGCTGATGTCTGCGGGCGGGTGCAGCGCGATAGACGTCGTCTCGATTCTGCAAAAGGGTCGTAATGACGTTGTGGGTTGTGAAGTCAAGTTGACCTCCGAACGCCGCGAAGAAGCGCCGCGCCTGTTTACCCAAATCAATCTGCATTTCATCGTTACCGGAAAAGACCTGACCGATAAGGTGGTTGAGCGCGCGGTGACGTTATCTGCGGAAAAATACTGTTCAGTGTCGCTGATGCTGGGCAAAGCGGCGACTATCACTCATAGCTTTGAAGTGATTGATTCGCAGGCTTAATTTAATACAGTGCTACCAGGCATAACGCTGGCAGTGCACGCGCAGTAAATCGAGAAAACGCCGCGCCGTTAAGGTTAGCGGCGTTTTTTGTGAGTAAACCAGACAGTATTGTGCAGCCGGAAGGTTGTCGATTGGCAGGCGGCAAAGTTTGTCTTCAAGAAAAAACGGCGTCGCCATCGCGTTGCCGACCACTGAAAGATAATCCGCGTTCAACATCATCATCAGCCCGCTGATCAGCGAGTCGGTGCGGATCGGCGATTTTCCTGCGTGACAGCCATTCTCTTCCAACAGCCCAGCCAGTTGCTGGTAATAGCCCATATCGGTTTCAGGCAGCAGCCAACTGGCCTCGGTCAGTTCACTCAACGAGGTCGCCTGCGCCAGCGGATGTTGCCGACGGGCAATAATACAAAACGGTGCGCTAAACAACGGCTCACACACCATATCTTCGATTGGCAGACCCGGACCCAGCGTGCCGATAGCAAAGTCCAGTCGCCCCTCACGTAATGCCGGAAGCAGCGCCGAGAGCTGAGTTTCCTTGATATGTAGCTTGGCCTGAGGGTATTTCTCGGTGAACTCACTGGCGAGCGCCGGGAAAATAGTCAATGCCAGCAACGAAGAAAAGCCTACCGCCACCGAGCCTTGCGAATACTGATTGATTTGCTGGATTTCATCGGCGGCTCGCTCAAGCTCCTGCAAGATAAACTGCATGCGCTGAGAGAATGCGCGGCCGGTTTCTGTCAGGGACATGCCCTGTGCACCGCGCACGATTAATTGAGTATCGAGAATTTGTTCCAGCTCGCGCAAAGTTCTGCTGACCGCGGGCTGCGATTGATTCATGGCTCTTGCCGCGCCGCGAATACTGCCGCTTTGGATAACTTGCTGAAAAACCTTCAGCTGTTGCAGTTTTGGCAAATACTTCATCGCAAACCCCTATCAAAAAAAAGCATCACCTGGCAAAAAATTACATCTTATGGCTGTGTAATAAAACTGCTAGGTTTTTAAGCAGACAGTAAATCACTGTTATAAAAACATAAAAATAAATCAAAGCAAGAGCGTTTCTCTTCTCAGGTCAGGGGTGGCTGCTGGGATATAACAATTGAGGATATCAGTTATGCAAAATCGTTCTCTAATGATTTTCTTACTGTTTTTTGGTTATGTTCTGGTTTATCTCGACAAGACTGTCATTGGGTTTGCTCTGTTGCCCATTTCTCGTGAGTTTAATTTACCTGCTCAACAGCTGGGTTATATCACCGGCATGTTTTTCCTGGCCTATTCGCTGTTCCAGATCCCCGCTGGCTGGCTCAACGACCGTTTTGGCTACAAAAAAGTGCTGGCCTGTTCCCTGACCCTGCTCGGCGGTTTTGCTCTGTGTTTTGGCGTGCTGGGATTCGGTTTGGGGCTGTTGGTGACCTTTCGCTTTCTTTCCGGAATAGGGCATTCGGGATATCCCACCTCCTGCGCCAAGTCGGTAGTGGCAAATTTTGCCCTTGAAGAACGCACTTTCGCGCAATCGATACTGCTGTCTTCAGCCGGATTAGCAATGACTCTTGGTCCGTTGCTGGCGGTTTACTGTCTGTCGCATTTCGGCTGGCGAGGTTCCTTCTCGACCCTGGGGTTGATGGCATTTGCCGTTGCTGCGCTGATTCTGTTCCTGGTGCCTTCTCCACCGAAAAACAGTCAGACTGCTGGATCGCACGCCTCGGCTAACTATCTGTCATTGTTGAAAAATCCCATTGTCGCCGTGCTGTTTTTCGCCAACTTTTGCGTCAACATTCCAGCCTATGGACTGATGGCCTGGTTACCAAAATATCTGGTACAGCAGCGCGGATTTTCTCTCGATGTTTCCGGTTTGATCGTGGCAATCGGCGGGCTGGGGATCTGGATCTCTTCACTGTCTACTGGCTGGCTGGTCGGCAAGTATCTGCAAGGGCGCGAGCCGAAAGTGATCCTCTACGGTTCTCTGCTGAGCGGAATATGTATCTGGATGGTGTATGCCTCGACCTCAATTTATGTGACTTGCCTGTTCTTGTTCCTCGGCAATATCTGTCTGATGTCGTCTTTTGTCACCACTTTTACCCTGCCAATGAAGCGCCTGCCGACCCATTTGATGGGCGGCGCCATTGGCCTGCTGAATACCGGTGGCACGCTGGGCGGCTTTGTCGCACCAATCGCGATGGGTTATCTGATCACCCTGACGCACGGTTACCATGCGACCTTTATTTTTCTGGCACTGGCTATGTGGGTCTCAGGCCTGCTGATGCTGCCTTTAATCTCCAAAACTCGTCTTGCTGCGCGCGATGCGGCCTAGTCAACATCCCATTTTGAGGAAATTAAAATGAGCCACAATTTTGAAGCTTTAGTGAGAGAAGTTAATCAGGACGTTTTGCGCTGGCGTCGACATATCCACGCCAATCCAGAACTGTCGTTCGAGGAAGCGGCAACGGCAGATTATATTGCTGAGCAGCTGTCGGCTATTCCCGGTGTCACCCTGACTCGCCTGACGCCAAACAGCGTGATCGCCGAGCTGACCGGCGATCAGAATGGCCCCATTTATGCTCTGCGAGCCGATATTGATGCGCTGCCGATTCAGGAAGAAACTGACGAGGAATGGCGTTCCACCCATCCGGGGGTGATGCACGCCTGCGGCCACGACGCTCACGCCGCGATGCTGCTGGGCGCGGTAAAAGTGTTGTCACAGTGCCGTTCTTCACTAAAGGGAACGGTACGCTTTATCTTCCAGCATGCCGAAGAAGCCCCTCCGGGCGGTGCGCAGGAGCTGGTGAAACTTGGCGTCCTCGACGGCGTTAGCATGATTTTTGGCCTGCACGTGTTACCCAACTATCCAACCGGGCAGATTGCCCTGAAAGAGGGCGTGTTCAGCGGCTCCAGCGATAACTTTGATATTCTGTTAAAAGGCCGCGGCGGCCATGGCTCGATGCCGCATATGTGTATCGATCCGGTGACCATCGGCGCGGAAATGGTGACAGCGATGCAGCAGATTGTTTCCCGCAAGCTGGATCCGGTGAGTGCTCCGGTCTTGACTATCGCCGTGTTCCAGGCCGGTGAGGTATATAACGTCATTCCGGATACTGCACGTCTGGCGGGGACGCTGCGTACCCATAGCGCTGAAGTGCGAGCGAAGGTGCCGTCGCTGGTCGAGAAGACGGTAAAAGGGATTGCTTTTGCGCACGGTGCCGAGGTTGAGGTGAAATGGACCAAAGGTTACGCCATCGGCAATAACCATCCTGAAGCCTGCGCGATTGCTCGCCGTGTGATCAAAAAGGAAAGAGGGGAAACGTCATTTATTGAGGTGACGACCCCGATTTACGGCAGCGAGGATTTCTCGTCGTATCAGGAAAAGATCCCAGGCGCCTTCGTGTTTATTGGCAGCGGCAACGAAAGCAAAGGTGCGACCTATGGCGTGCATCATCCGCGCTTCAAGCTGGATGAAGATGCGCTGGCGATTGGTGTTCAGCTGCACGTTGGGTTTATCCGCCAGTTGTTGATGTCTGAGTAAAAATTTTGCGCCGCGCGGCCAAAGGGCTGACGCGGCGCAAAAAGTTAATTATTCGATCTTCTTGCCTTCCATCAGTCGCTGTACCAGCGGCCCCATGATCAGCTCCATTGCCAGCCCCATCTTGCCGCCCGGCACAACCAACGTATTGATGTGCGAAATAAAAGAGCCTTGCAGCATCGCCAACAGATAGGGGTAATCAATCTGGTCCAGCCCCTGAAAATGAATGACTACAAAACTTTCGTCCAGAGAGGGAATGGCTTTCGCGGCAAACGGGTTTGAGGTGTCGATAGTCGGCACGCGCTGAAAGTTGATGTGGGTACGCGAAAACTGTGGGGTGATGTAATTGATATAGTCATCCATCGAACGAACCACGGAATCCATCACCGCCTCGCGAGAGTGACCGCGTTCGCCCGTGTCGCGCACCAGTTTTTGTATCCATTCGAGGTTGACGATCGGCACTACGCCGACCAGGAGGTCAACATGTTTGGCGACATCGACCTGATTAGTGACCACGCCGCCGTGCAAACCTTCATAGAACAAAATGTCAGTAGGCTCTGGCAGCGCCTGCCACGGTGTAAAGGTGCCGGGTACCTGGTTATAGGGCACCGCTTCGTCATAAGTATGCAAATATTTGCGCGAACGGCCAGTGCCAGTTTTACCGTACTCAATGAAGCTCTGTTCCAGCAGCGTGAAGTCATTCGCTTCCGGACCAAAATAGCTGATATGACGACCCAAATCGCGCGCCTTGCGGATCGCCGCATCCATCTCGGGGCGGGTAAAGTGGTGAAAGCTGTCACCTTCCAACTGGGCGGCGTGCAGGCCCTGTTGTTGAAATATCTTGCGAAAAGCCACGCTGGTCGTAGTGGTTCCGGCGCCGCTTGAGCCGGTCACGGCTATAACTGGGTGTTTAGCTGACATGGTAATCCCTTCATCTTTCAAATTGCAGTCAACGCATCTGCACCAGGAATCTATTGGGGAAGGCTAATACGCATAATTAAGCTTATTGGTACCATATCTATGCGCTGATTTATAGGGTGTCGGCAGGGAAGATTTTTAGCAACCGTGGCTCTACCGATGCCCAAAAGGCAACATAGCGGCAACTTTTTGATGCTTTGATCTCATCGCTGATTCTCTACACTGGACGGCGGCCTTCCTGTCTATTTCGCGCAACGCTTTCGGAGAATTTGCTGATGATTATGCCTTCCTCTCGCTGGTGGTGGGACTTGTCCACGCTGGAATTTAGCCAGCTGGATATGGAAAATGTGGTGGTGATCTTGCCTGTTGGGGCGGTAGAACAACACGGGCCGCATCTGCCGGTGCGAGTCGATGCAGCAATAAATGCCGGTATTGTCGCCCGCGCCGTCGAGTTACTCCCTGAGCAGCAGCCAGTGCTGGTATTACCGGCACTGCCGATTGGTAAATCCGACGAGCATCTGGAATATCCCGGTACCCTGACTTTGCCCTTCGAGGTGTTGGCTAAAGTATGGTTTGAAGTCGCTAAAAGTGCGTGGCGAGCCGGTGCATGCAAGATAATTTTCTGGAACTCGCACGGTGGCCAGCCGCAACTGATGGAAATTGTCTGCCGACAACTGCGCGTCGAGTTGGGCATGTTTGCCGTCGGCGCAACCTGGTCGCGCACTATCGATAGCAGCGATTTGTATAGCGCAAACGAGCTGGAGTTCGGCATTCATGGCGGTGAGGCAGAAACCAGCGTGATGCTTTATTTGCACCCTGATTTGGTGGCGATGGACAAGGCAGAGAACTTTGTTTCTGCGGCTCAGGGACTGGCAGAACAGGGCGGCATCCTCACGCCTGAAGGTGGGGTCGGATTCGGCTGGCAGGCGCAGGATCTCCATCCGGCGGGCGTCACCGGCAATGCCGCAGAGGCTGACGCCCAGCGTGGAAAAGAGCAGGTTGAACGCGCCGCGCTGGCCCTGGTTTCTCTGGTACAGGAAGTGGCACGCTATCCGCTGAGCGCGGTCACCCAGACGACCCGTTT
>CAWUIY010000298.1:0-5939 GCA_963922555.1 uncultured Serratia sp.
GGGATTTAGCCGGTATTCTGGGTATCACTGAAGCCGAGTTGACCGAGGCGCGCCTGTCTCATGATGCCATTCGTCTCGATGTTGAGGCTCGTACTCTGTTGGCACAGCTTGAAAACGTCGGCGGCACAAAATCCATCACCCGTAATGAATACGCAGTTCACGAGCAGCAGGGTGAATATAAAAATCAGCACCTCAACGGCCATGCAGGGCTAGTGCTTAATCCGCGCGCTCTTGATTTGCGCCTGTTCCTCAGCCAGTGGCAAACAATTTATGCGTTGACTGAGCAATCGCCAAAAGGCTTGCGTCACAGCCTGCAATTCTTCGATGCGCAGGGCAATGCTGTGCATAAAGTTTACGCCACCGAAGAGACTCATCTTGAAAAATGGGCTGCTCTGGTTGAGCAATTCGCTGCAAAATCCCCCTTACCATTAAATATTCTTCCAGCCGAGGCCGCTACCACAGTTACCGGTGACGCCGAAGGTTTAGACGCTGAATGGAGAGAAATGACTGACGTTCATCAGTTCTTCCAGATTTTACGTCGCCGCAATCTGACTCGTCAGCAGGCGTTTCGCGCAGTGGGTGATGACCTTGCCTATCGAGTTGAAAACGGCGCACTGACCCAAATTCTGCATACCGCCTGCGAAGATAAAAATGAGATCATGATTTTTATTAGTAACAAAGGCTGTGTGCAGATCTTTACTGGTGAAATTGAAAAAGTCTTACCGCACGGCGACTGGATCAACGTCTTTAACTCACGTTTTACACTTCACGTCGTCGAAACGGCGATTGCCGAAAGCTGGATCACGCGCAAACCGACCAAAGATGGATTTGTAACCAGTCTGGAACTGTTTGCCGCTGACGGCAGTCAGATTGCTCAACTGTTTGGCCAACGCAGTGAAGGAAATCCCGAGCAAAGTCTGTGGCGCAAGCAAATTTCCGCACTGACAACACAAGGTGTCGCTGCATGAAACAGGGTTTGAGGATCCTGATCACCGCCTTATCCCTGCCTGCGCTATTTTCGGCGCAGGCCGCTGAACGAGTGGTCAGTATTGGCGGCGATGTTACCGAAATTGTTTATGCCCTGGGTGCAGGGAGTGAACTGGTGGCCCGTGACAGCACCAGCACTCATCCCGCTCAGGCTAATAAATTGCCGGACGTAGGCTACATGCGCATGCTAAATGCTGAAGGGATTTTATCGACCAAACCAACGCTGGTGCTAAGCTCCGATTTGGCGCAGCCCTCGTTGGCCTTGCAGCAGGTAGCTCAGACCAACATAAAAGTAGTGCGCGTGCCGGGCAATCCTACTCTCGATACCGTGGTGCAAAAGATTGAAGTGGTCGCTGAAGCGCTGAATCGCCAGGCACAGGGTGAAAAGCTGATTGCTGATTATCGCCACCAGCTCAACGCGGTAAAAGGCCCGCCGCTGCATGTTAAAGTGCTATTTATCATGAGCCACGGCGGCATGAGTACGATGGCTGCTGGGCAAAATACCGCGGCTGACGCCATCATGACATCAGCGGGCACGCAGAATGCGATGCAAGGTTTTAACCGTTATCGGCCTCTTTCACAGGAAGGCATTGTTGCCGCCGCACCGGATCTGCTGTTGTTAACTACCGATGGCGTTAAAACGCTGGGTGGTATCGATAATGTTTGGAAACTTCCCGGACTGGCGATGACCCCCGCAGGACGTAACAAGCGCGTGTTGGTCATTGATGATATGGCTCTGCTGGGCTTTGGTCTCGAAACACCGATGGCTTTAGCAAAAATTCGTCAGGCCGCGGAACAGGTAAAATGAGCAGCCTTAGCACACCTGTCTATCGCCGGATCCCGGCACAAGTCTGGACCCTGGCCACGCTGGTCGCACTTTTAGTCGTGCTCATGCTAACGGCGGCTAACAGTGGCGCTATTACCCTGTCCATTCCGACACTGTTTCATCAGCCGTTTGACCACCCGTTGTGGCAAATTTGGGTCACTATCCGTTTGCCACGCGTGCTGCTGGCAGTGGTTGTTGGTTGTGGATTGGCCTGCTCCGGCACGGTAATGCAGGGCGTGTTTCGTAATCCGCTGGCCGATCCCGGTTTGCTAGGTATCAGCAGTGGTGCGGCACTTTTTGTCGCACTGATGATCGTTTTCCCCTTCTCGCTGCCTCCTTTTTTGACACTGTATAGCCAGATGCTCGGGGCGTTCTGCGGCAGCCTGGCAATCTCATTGATCGTTTTCCTGCTTAGTCGCATGGGGAAAAACGGGCTATCGAGGCTATTGCTCGCCGGGATCGCCATTAATGCCATTTGCGGCGCTGCCGTTGGTGTTCTTACCTACTTGAGTAATGACAGTCAGCTGCGACAATTTTCCCTCTGGAGCATGGGTTCGCTGGGACAAGCTCAGTGGTCAACGGTTACCGTTGCGGCATCGGTGATTCTGCCTGCAAGCATTGCAACTCAATTTTTAGCTCGCAAACTCAATCTGCTACAGCTAGGCGATGAAGATGCTCACTATCTTGGGGTCAACGTCCGTCAGACCCAGCGTATTTTATTGTTGTTAAGCGCCCTGCTGGTCGGTGCTTCGGTCGCAGTGTGCGGCATTATTGGTTTTATCGGGCTAGTGATCCCACATCTGTTGCGCATGCAGATTGGTGCCGATCACCGCTGGCTGCTGCCTGGTTCGGCGCTTGGAGGAGCCTGCCTTTTACTGCTTGCTGATACGCTGGCACGCACCTGGGTTGCGCCAGCAGAAATGCCGGTGGGGCTGTTAACCGCGTTAATTGGCGGCCCTTATTTCCTGTGGCTAATTTTACGCGCTGGAGGACAACGCCGTGGCTGAAAGCTTTTTGAATGCCGCCGAGACACCGGCCCGCAATGTGTTACAGGCCAGCAATCTGAGTTATTCAGCGGGCAATAATCGTCTGATTAAAGATATTTCATTGCAGTTGAAAAGCGGTGAATTGGTTGCCCTAATCGGCCCCAACGGCGCAGGGAAATCCACCCTGCTACGACTCTTGACCGGATATCTGACGCCTGAGTCTGGTGGCTGCCAGCTTCAAGGGCGACCATTACAAAGCTGGGAACCGCTGGAACTGGCGAGAACTCGAGCAGTCATGCGGCAAAATAGCGATTTGGCCTTTGGTTATAGTGTTAGGGAAGTCATTAGTCTTGGTAGATCCCCGCACAATAATGCCCAGTTGCAGCATGCACTTCAGCAGGTGCTGGAACAAACCGACTGCCTGACTCTGGCCGATCGCGACTATCGCCAACTTTCCGGTGGCGAACAACAGCGGGTGCAGCTTGCTCGAGTGCTGATCCAGCTTTGGAGCAATCAGCCCGCACCGCGTTGGCTTTTTCTCGATGAACCCACCTCGGCACTGGATCTTTACCACCAGCAACATAGCCTGCGCCTGTTGCACCAGCTGACTCGGCAGTCACCGCTGGCAGTATGCTGCGTGTTGCACGATCTCAATCTGGCCGCTCTATATGCTGACAGGATTTTATTGCTGCATCAAGGGGAACTGGTCGCGGCGGGCACGCCAAAAGAGGTACTACAGGCGGATATTTTACAGCGCTGGTATCGTGCGGATTTGGGCGTCATCAGCCATCCTGAAAGCCCGGTGCCGCAGGTTTTTTTGAGGCATTAGCTGGCAAAATAAGAAAAGTTCAGGTGAAAATCAAGCTTAACTCAGCCCGGTTGGTAAGGATCTCGTGACCTGCCAGCCGGGCTGAATCACACTTATTAGCTCGAGCAGGAAACCTCCAGATGTTTGCCCCAGTCTGGCGGTAGCGCGGCAAATTCTGCAAAACGACTATCATCACTGTACGGCTGTTGCAGCGCCTGATGTAATGCCTGCAGGCGGGTGATATCGTCAGCCTCTGCCCCTTCAATGGCCTGCTGGGCCAAATAGTTACGCAGTATGACGCGCGGATTAATTTTTTTCATCGCCTGCTGTCGAGTTGCGTCGTCCTGTTCTTCCAGCAACAAGCGCTGACGATATAGCTGATACCACTGATCAAACGCCTCACGATCGATAAACTCGTCTCGCATTGCACTGCGTTCTTCACCACGCTCGATTTCGCTCAGTACCCGGAAAGTACGGGTATAGTCGCGGCCTTCATTCGCCATCAGGCTCAGTAAGCCGGTCAAGACGTTGTTGTCCTGCTTGTTCTCGGTGAAGAAGCCAAGCTTGGCACGCATCAGTTTGCCGTATTCCAGCATCAGAGCGGGTTCATAGGCCGCTAAAGCCTGTTGCAGATCCTCTGTCGACATCAGCCCGGAAAGGGACTGCGCCAGCCGATGCAGGTTCCAATAGGCCACCGAGGGTTGATTATCAAAGCTGTAGCGCCCCTGAGTATCGGTATGATTGCAGATAAAATTCGGCTGATAGTCATCCAGGAAACCGTAAGGGCCAAAATCGATGGTCAGCCCCAGAATTGACATGTTATCGGTATTCATCACGCCATGGGCAAAACCCACGCTCTGCCATTTGGCCATTAGCCGCGCGGTGCGCTCGACGACGTCAGTAAACCACAATAAATAGCGGTCTGTTTGATCGCGCAGCTGTGGCCAATAATGCTCGATGCAGTAGTCAGCCAGTATGGCGACCTGCTCAGGCTGCTTGCGATAGTAAAAATGCTCAAAATGACCAAAGCGAATATGGCTTGGGGCAACACGGACCAACATTGCGCCGCGCTCGGTTTGCTCACGATAAACGGGTTCGTTGCTGGTCACTATTGTGAGTGCGCGGGTGGTCGGTACGCCAAGATGATGCAGCGCTTCAGAGGCTAAAAATTCTCGCACCACGGAGCGTAACACCGCGCGGCCATCGCCCATCCGCGAATAAGGCGTTAGACCTGCGCCTTTCAGATGCCAGTCCAGAGTTCCGCCATCGGCCAGTTTTTGCTCTCCCAGCAAGAGGCCACGTCCGTCGCCAAGCTGTCCGGCCCATTGACCAAACTGGTGGCCGCTGTAAACCTGTGCCAGCGGTTTCATGCCAGGAAAAAACTTCTCGCCGCTCCAGTAAGCCGAGTTTTCAGCAGCAAACAGCGAAGGTTCAAGCCCCAATTCTTCGGCCAGCGGCGCGCTGTGATAAAGCAATCTTGCGCCTGACAATGGCATAGGCTGAAGCTCGGTGTAAAAACCGGCTAACTGGTCGAAATAATGGTGTTCGAATTCTGGCATAGCGCCCTCGTTAAACCATCCAACTGCGCATCAGAACCTGACACTGTTCGCGGACGGTGCTTTTAATCAATGCCATTCTTGCGGCAGGAAACGCGCTCGCATCCTCTGCGCAACTGTAGACGGGATGTTTCATCGTATAAAACGTCGTAGCCAAACCAAAAAGCGATAACGATCTGATTTGCGTGCGTTCATCTTCAGCGGTTGTCCCAGAAATTCTGGCCACGAGTTGCGCCCCGGCATGATGAATGTGATTGATTAATTTATCGTTAAACTGACTGGATGCTCTTTCAGGCCCCTGACCCATTTTGATACGCACGTGGAAGAGTCGTCGCTGATGCACCGAATTATTATTTAAAACGCGATCCAAAACGGTTTCCAGCATGATACAAAACAGCTCAATACAGGTGTCTGCATCGGGATTTTTAGCCTTTTCGATGCGTTCAAGCAAAGGTTCAAACCAGCCATAGCTCTCTTCGGCTAAGAAGTCGGCGCAGGTGACATACAGTCCTTCTTTATTCTCAAAATAATACTGTAATGCCGGTGTGTTAACACCCGCATGTCTGGCGATGGCGCGGGTCGAAGCCCCTTCAAAGCCCAACTCGCCGAACAGGACAATTGCGCTGTCGATAATACGTTGCCGCGTTTCGTCACCGCGGGCATAACCCCCAGTATTGGGATGGCGTAACTGTTTAGTTAGGGCGTTATCTGTCATGACTCTCTTCCAATAGCAAAACATGCGAATTATAACAGTCAAATTGCATAATAAAAGTATA
>CAWUIY010000299.1:0-5927 GCA_963922555.1 uncultured Serratia sp.
TGATGCCAGCAGGGGCGAGCATGATTGCAACGGATGTCGCTTCGCCGTTCTTCACGCCTATCAAACTGACCATGATTGTTTCGGTGTTTGTTTCAGCACCCTTCATCCTGTACCAGATTTGGGGGTTTGTGGCGCCTGCTTTGTACAAACACGAACGTCGCCTGATGATGCCATTGCTGTTTTCAAGCTCGGCTCTGTTTTATCTCGGCATGGCGTTTGCGTACTTCCTGGTGTTTCCACTGGCGTTTGCCTTCTTTGCGAAAACCGCGCCAGCCGGGGTGGAAATAGCGACAGATATTAATAAATATCTCGATTTCGTTATGACCATCTTTATGGCCTTCGGGGTGTCGTTTGAAGTGCCAATTGCGATTATTCTGCTCTGTTGGACCGGCGTCACTACGCCAGCCGACTTACGCAAGAAACGACCTTATGTGCTGGTTGGTGCGTTTGTGGTCGCGATGCTACTGACTCCGCCGGACGTATTCTCGCAAACGTTGTTGGCTATTCCAATGTATGTCCTGTTTGAGATTGGCGTGTTCTGTGCGCGTTACTATGTCGGCAAAGGACGCACCAAAGACGAAGAGGATGCGGATAGCGAATCCGACGCGTCTTAAGCGATTAGATTTAAATTTTAAAACCGCCCTGTTGGGCGGTTTCTGTTTTGAGAGAGAGCTATGTTTGAAATTGGCCTGAATCTGACCAGCAATCAGTTTGATAAAGATCGTGCTGCGGTAGTTGAGCGCGCCAGACTCGCTGGACTCAGTGGTATGCTGATTACCGGCACTTCAATGGAAGAGAGTGTGCATGCTCAGGCCCTGGCGACGGAGTATCCAGATTTTTGCTGGTCTACCGCGGGGGTGCATCCTCATCGCGCTAGCAGCTGGAATGCTGCTGTTGAGAAGGAACTTCGCGTGCTGGCCTCCGCCGCTAACGTGGTCGCAATTGGCGAATGCGGCCTGGATTTCAATCGCAACTTCTCCACGCCAGTCGAGCAAGAAATTGCCTTTACTGCCCAGCTTAAACTGGCCGTCGAACTGAAATTGCCGGTATTTTTACACTGTCGCGATGCCCATCCGCGTTTTGCCGAGCTGCTTGAACCTTGGCTTCCGCGCTTGCCGGGGGCGGTGGTGCACTGTTTCACCGGCAGTCAGCTGGAGTTGGAACATTACCTTTCTCTGGGCTTATCGATCGGAATTACCGGCTGGGTATGCGATGAGCGTCGCGGGCTAGAACTGCGTGAGATGTTACCGTTAATTCCGGTTGAACGTCTGCTGTTAGAAACGGACGCGCCCTATTTGCTGCCCAGAGATATGGAAAACAAGCCGAAGAATCGCCGTAACGAGCCAGGTTTTCTGTCGCATATCGTCAGACAGGTCGCGCTGTGGCGTGGTAAAAACGAAGGGGCGGAATGGCTGGCGAAAGCAACCGACGAAAATGCTCGCCGGTTATTCAAGATATAAAGGTATGTGGAATCAGATTTTCTGGAACTCGGTATTGCAGACACTTTGTCTCACCTGCTTGTTCAGCAGATTAAGCAGCAGATGAGAGCGGCGTTCGCCGTCGGGTTCCGTATAGATTGCCTGTAGCCCTTCAAAGACGCCTTCGATAATCAGCACCTGATCGCCCTCGTGCGGCGTTTCCGGATCGCGGACATCGGTAGGGGGTTGATGGATTATCTGTTCAATCACATCAGGATTTACCTTGGCGAGCTGGTGTCCAAAACGGACAAAGTGGCTAACACCTCGGGTGGAACTGATGGTAGTAGTGTGGATTTTTTCAGGGTCAAATGCGATAAACATGTAATTTGGAAACAGAGGCTCATCTGCCATAGTACGGCGGCCACGCACCATTTTCTCTAACTTGATCGTCGGTACCAGACACTGAACGTGCTGACGCTCAAGGTGCTCTTGAGCACGAACGTGTTGTCCTCGCTTGCAATACAGTAGATACCAGCTTTCCATATTTCGTTTTTCCTCGTGACTAACACGTTGAGAATAACAAAAGCTTTAAGGGATAAATAGCCGTCGGACGGTCCCTCACCAGTTGTAATGTTAACATTCAGATTAATCGATATCTTCGGAGAAAAATAATGGAGTTGTTCCTACTTAGCAACGGCAAGCTTTCTAGTGACGGTACACTGTTAGGTTATGCCCATGAGCAGATTAAGGCGACCTTCAAGGCGCGGAATATCACTTCGGCGGTATTGATCCCTTATGCGATCATTCGTGGGGACTATGACGCCAGAGCTCAGGAACTGGAACAGGCGCTGGGCATCAAAGTTGGCAGTATCCATCATGCTGGCGTTCCCTCTGAAGCTATCGAGCAGGCGCAGTGCATTTTGGTCAGCGGCGGTAATACCTGGATGCTGAACCAGATGCTGCATGAAAAGGGACTGATTGTTCCTGTGCAACGCGCAGTGCGTGAACGTGAAGTGCCTTATATCGGCTGGAGTGCAGGTTGTAATGTTGCGACGCCAAGTATTCGCACAACCAATGATATGCCGGTGCGTACCTCGGTTGTGCTGCCTGCGCTGGGTTTATTCCCGGTTCAAATCAATCCCCATTATATCGATGCGCACATCAGTGGCCACATGGGTGAGACTCGCGACGAGCGTATTGCCGAATTTTGTGCGGTGAACCCGAGTGAGTCGGTGATCGCGATTCGTGAAGGTAGCATGCTGCATGTGTCTGGCAACGATCTCAGCTATTTCAGCGCGAGAAATGAAGGTTTTAAAGTTTTCCGCCACGGCCATGAAACGCAGGAATATCGGGACACGCAGGCGTTGTCTGACCTTGTTCCATTCAACTGTCGCTGATAAACGAAACCCGTTGGTCGTCGATTTTTGGTTCATAAAAATTGAAAAAAGCAGCCATGGCGACCGACAGGCTTTATACTGCCTCCTAAATTCGGTAACAAAACTTATAATGACGTGCCTCGTATGAAATATCGTGACCTGCGTGACTTCCTGTCTTTGCTTGAAAAGCAGGGTGATCTTAAACGTATCACCCAGACCGTTGATCCCTATCTTGAAATGACCGAAATTGCCGATCGCACTTTACGTGCTGGTGGTCCGGCACTGCTTTTTGAAAATCCAAAAGGCTACGACATGCCGGTGTTGTGCAATCTGTTCGGCACTCCCGAGCGCGTTGCGATGGGTATGGGTCAGGACGACGTGAGCGCGTTGCGTGACGTGGGAGAACTACTGGCATTTCTCAAAGAGCCAGAGCCGCCACGCGGGTTCCGCGATTTCTACGACAAAATGCCCAAGTTCAAACAAGTGCTGAACATGCCGACCAAGTGCCTGAGTTCCGCGCCTTGTCAGGAACAGGTTTGGCAGGGGGACGATGTCGATCTGAGCCGTATCCCTGTGATGCATTGCTGGCCAGAAGATGCCGCCCCATTGATCACCTGGGGCCTGACAGTGACCCGAGGCCCGCACAAACCGCGCCAGAATCTGGGGATTTATCGCCAGCAGGTGTTGGGCAAGAACAAGCTGATTATGCGCTGGTTGTCTCATCGAGGCGGTGCGCTGGACTTCCAGGAATGGTGCCAGCAGAATCCGGGCAAGCGTTTCCCGGTGTCCGTGGCGCTGGGCGCCGACCCGGCAACCATTCTAGGCGCAGTGACGCCGGTTCCTGATACGCTGTCCGAATATGCTTTTGCCGGTTTGCTGCGCGGCAATAAAACCGAAGTGGTTAAATGCATTTCCAACGACCTCGAAGTCCCGGCCAGCGCTGAAATCGTGCTCGAAGGTTACATTGAACCCGGTGAGATGGCACCGGAAGGCCCTTACGGTGACCACACTGGCTACTATAATGAAATTGATAGCTTCCCGGTGTTTACCGTGACGCACATTACCCAGCGTAAAGATGCTATCTATCATTCGACCTTCACCGGCCGTCCGCCGGATGAACCTGCAGTTCTGGGACTGGCACTCAACGAAGTATTCGTGCCTATCCTTAAAAAGCAGTTTCCTGAGATTGTCGACTTTTATCTGCCGCCAGAAGGTTGCTCCTATCGCCTGGCTGTTGTGACCATGAAGAAGCAGTATGCAGGGCACGCCAAGCGCGTCATGATGGGCGTCTGGTCATTCCTGCGGCAGTTTATGTACACCAAATTTGTTATTGTGTGCGACGATGATATCAACGCACGCGACTGGAAAGACGTGATCTGGGCGATTACTACCCGCATGGATCCGGCGCGCGACACTGTTCTGGTCGAGAACACGCCGATCGACTATCTTGATTTCGCCTCACCGGTCTCCGGGTTGGGTTCCAAGATGGGGATGGACGCCACCAACAAGTGGCCGGGCGAAACGCAGCGCGAATGGGGACGTCCTATTGTGATGGACCCGAAAGTACGCGACCGCGTTGATGCTATCTGGGATGAGCTGGACGTGTTCAGCAATAAAAAGCCGGGTAACGGTAAGTTCGGCAAATAAGCCGACCTGATAAATGACTTTCGACTGGTAAATGTGGCCGAGGTTTCTGGCCTGGCACGTTTGCCATCTGTGTAGATTGATGACCCTCAGAGGGAACGCATGACAATAATGAGCTGTAAAGTGTCCTCAGTTGAGGCCATAACCGACACCGTATATCGGGTTCGCCTGCAACCTGAAGTCTCTTTTTCATTTCGTGCCGGTCAATATCTGATGGTCGTGATGGATGAGCGCGACAAGCGTCCGTTCTCCATTGCCTCCGTGCCTTCAGAGAAAAATTATCTCGAATTACATATCGGTGCTTCCGAGATGAATCTGTATGCGATGGCAGTCATGGATCGCATCCTGAAAGAGCAGACAATCAATGTCGATTTGCCGCACGGCGATGCCTGGTTGCGTGAAGAGGGCGATCGTCCGCTGGTGCTGATCGCGGGCGGAACCGGTTTCTCTTACGTTCGTTCGATTCTGGTTACCGAGCTGGCGAATAATCCTGATCGCGATATCTCAATCTACTGGGGTGGCCGCGAGCTTAAGCACCTGTATGATTTGGGCGAACTTGAAGCGCTGAGCGTCGTGCATCCGAATCTGAAAGTGATCCCGGTCGTTGAGCAGTTTGAAGACGGCTGGCAGGGCAGAAGCGGGAACGTGCTGAGCGCGGTATTACAGGATTTCGAGTCTCTGAGCGAACATGACATCTATATCGCCGGGCGTTTTGAAATGGCGAAAGTTGCCCGTGAGCGTTTCTGCGCTGAACGCGGTGCACTGGAAGATCGCATGTTTGGCGATGCCTTTGCCTTTATCTAAATCAGCGACGATTTATCGAGAAAAGCGGGTATCTGACCCGCTTTTTCTTTAAGCAAGCCCTTTCAGTTACACCCTCTCAAATACCGTCGCGATCCCCTGACCTAAACCTATGCACATGGTTGCCACGCCAAACTGCACGTCTTTACGTTCCATCAGATTCAATAAGGTGGTTGAGATCCTTGCGCCCGAGCATCCCAGTGGATGGCCCAGCGCGATCGCGCCGCCGTTGAGATTAACCTTGTCCTCAAGGCTTTCCAGCAGGCCGAGATCTTTGATACACGGCAGAGACTGGGCGGCAAAGGCTTCGTTAAGTTCGAAAAGGCCAATATCTTGCACGGACAGACCGGCGCGTTTCAACGCCAGCTGAGTCGCGGGCACCGGTCCATAACCCATGATGGAAGGATCACAACCGACTACCGCCATAGCGCGAATTCTTGCCCGCGGCTTCAAACCCAAAGAGGCTGCGCGCGATTCGCTCATGATTAGCATCGCCGATGCACCGTCCGACAGGGCCGACGAGCTACCCGCCGTCACCGTGCCGTTGACCGGGTCAAATGCCGGACGCAGGGCCGCTAATCCCTCAACGGTAGTTTCAGGGCGGATCACTTCATCGTAGTTGAGGCTGAATAGGCTTCCATCGGCGTCATGGCCATAAGTTGGCACAATCTCGTTGGCAAAATATCCC
>CAWUIY010000300.1:0-5924 GCA_963922555.1 uncultured Serratia sp.
GCAAATGGACCTGAACCGCGATATCAACGCTGCGGTGCAGGACGTGCAAACCGCGATGACCGCGGCCAACGGTTCTTTGCCAAAAGATATGCCTAATCCGCCGACGCTGCACAAGGTCAACCCGGCCGAGGCGACGCTGATTTCTCTGGCGCTGACCTCGCAGGAGCACACCCTTCCTCAGCTGGATGAATACGCCGAGCACTATCTTGGGCAGCAAATTTCGCAGATGCCCGGCGTCGGGCTGGTGGACTTTCACGGCCAACAGCATCCGGCGGTGCGTATCCAGATTGATCCGGACGCTCTGGCGGCACATGGCATGACGCTCGAGGACGTTCGCAGCATTGTCGGCATCAGCACGGTTGATATGCCAAAAGGCAATATCAGCGGGCCTGACCGCAACATGGTGCTAAACAGCACCGACCAGCTGCTGAAAACCTCGCAGTACAACAATCTGGTGGTCGCCTATAAAAACGGCATGCCAATCCGCCTTAGCGATCTTGGTAAAGTCATTGATTCCTCGGAAGATACCCACGAGGCGGCCTATTACGGCAATCAGCCTTCGGTGATCCTCGATGTCCACAAGCAGGCCGGATTTAACGTGGTCGACACGGTCAATGCCATCAAGACCAACCTGCCCCGCCTGACGGCTTCACTGCCGAAGGACGTGGCGGTTAATGTTGTCGGCGACAGAACTCAGACCATCAATGCCTCGATTAAAGACGTGCAGTTCACCCTGCTGTTGTCGATTGTGCTGGTGGTGATGGTTATTTTTGTTTTCCTGCGCAATGTGACCGCGACGCTGATCCCATCGATTACCATCCCATTGTCTTTGCTGGCAACTTTTGCAGTGATGTACCTGCTTGGTTACAGTCTCGATAACCTTTCAGTGATGGCGCTGTCGATCGCCGTGGGCTTTGTGGTCGACGATGCCGTGGTGGTGATGGAAAACATCTACCGGCATATGGAAATGGGTAAATCGCCTTTTCAGGCGGCTATCGATGGCGTGCGCGAGGTCGGTTTTACTATCGTCTCGATGACCCTGTCATTGATCACCGTATTCGTACCGATTCTGCTGATGGGCGGTATCGTTGGCAGGCTGTTCCGCGAGTTTGCCGTAACCATCAGTATTGCCGTGCTGATGTCCGGTGTCGTGGCATTGACTGTGATCCCCATGCTCAGCGCGCGCATGCTTAAACCGCATTCCTCAGAGCATCACGGCCGCTTTTTCCAGTTCACCGAGAAAATGTTTGATCATCTGCTTGGGGGATATCGTCGCGGTCTCGATTGGGTGCTGGACCACCAGCGCATTACCCTCGGCGTGACCCTGCTGACCGTAGCGCTGACCGCTGCGCTGTATATCACCATTCCAAAAGGCTTTTTCCCTTCGCAGGATACCGGCACCATCACCGGCGTGGCGCAGGCCGCTCCCGATGTTGGCTTTGACCAGATGCGTTATCAGGTCGGTCAATTGGCTCGCATCGCCGAAGCCGATCCGGCAGTGCAAAATGTTCGCTATTGGGTTGGTGCAAATCCGACGCTAAGTCAGGGGCACGTGATCATCAGCCTCAAGCCGTTCTCACAACGTCACGATAACGCTGCCACGGTGATTGCTCGCCTGAACAAAGAGACGAAAAGTGTGCCGGGCGTGGTGCTGTATATGCAGGCGCAGCAAGACATTCAGATCGGCGCGCGGGTCAGCAAGACTCAGTATCAGTATACCTTGCAGTCTGCCGACAGCACCGAGCTGAGCCACTGGTCGGGCATTTTACTGGCGAAGCTTCAACAGCTGCCGCAGTTGACCGACGTAACCTCGGATCAGCAGTCATCGGCTCCGCAAACCACGCTGGTTATCGACAGGCAAGTTGCCTCGCGTCTGGGCGTTAGCGCTCAGGATATCGACAACGTGCTCTATGATTCCTTTGGGCAGCGCCAGATTGCCACCATGTATACGCAAATCGATCAGGATCACGTGATTCTGGAGCTAGACCCGCGCTGGCAGGAGAACGCCGACAGCCTCAAACACCTGTACGTGCGTTCCAGCCTGCATGCGAATCTGGTGTCGATGAGCGTGCTGGGGCATTTCACCCACAGCCTGGCACCGATCACTGTTAACCATCAAGGCCCCTTCCCGGCAGTGACACTGTCGTTTAACCTGGCCCCAGGCCAGTCGCTGGGCGATGCGGTAACGGCCATCCAAAATGCAACATTGCAATCAGGGTTGCCAGATGACATTACCGCCAGTTTCCAGGGCGCGGCACAGTCATTCCAAAGCTCGTTAAAATCACAGCCGTGGCTGATCCTGTCGGCTATTCTGGCAGTGTATATCCTGCTCGGCGTGCTGTATGAAAATGCCATTCACCCGCTGACCATCATCTCTACCCTGCCTTCGGCCGGTATCGGCGCGCTAGCCGCACTGATGCTGACCGGTCAGGACCTATCGATTATGGGGATGATTGGTATTTTACTGCTGGTCGGAATAGTGAAGAAGAATGCGATCATGATGGTCGACTTTGCACTGGCAGCTGAAAGAGATGAAGGCATGTCACCGCTGGAGGCGATTCGTCAGGGCTGTCTGTTGCGTTTCCGTCCAATCATGATGACCACCATGGCCGCTTTGCTGGGCGCAGTACCGCTGGCTTTGGGTACGGGAGCCGGGGCAGAACTGCGCCAGCCTCTGGGTGTGGCCATTGTCGGCGGACTTATCGTTTCTCAGGCGTTAACGCTGTTCACAACGCCAGTGGTTTATTTGTGGTTCAGCCGCTTAACCGCGAAAAAGAAAGTCCTTGAGACAGTGACTGAATAAAGACCAGAGAGCGACACAGTAGATAGAAATCGCCAGCGGCAGTCGCTTTGCCGCTGGCGATTGACTTTGTCGGGTTTGAGGCCTGAGTCTTATGGCGTGAATACACGCTATTCGGCTATAAGAATCAGGGGATTATGCCCTTTGAAGTGTTCAAGCCTGATGTGATCGGTCAGTGAAAATGCTTCTCCGCTGAGAATATCGCGGTAACGGCGCTGGGCCAGAGATTCTGACAACGCAATTTCGGTGCCATTCCAGCCTGCATGATCAGGCGCGAAACACTCCGTCAATTGAGCGTCAAAAGCCAGCCGTGGTGTGATGACCAGCAAAGCATCAGCCTCATGTACTCGACCAAATGCAATTACCCTGTCCGACTCCTCGCCTTTAGCATACAGCGGCAGATACTCGCCGTGACGAAACAGCACCGGTTTCTCCCGCCGCAGGTGCAATCCTTTAGCAATCACGCGCTGCTTCACCTGCCCGCTCAGCCAGCCCTGCTCCGTTTCACTAAACGCGGTTTCACTCTGATGGAGTAAACGTTCAAGTTCATCAAAGTCAGGTTCGCGGCGATTATCAGGATCGACAAGGCTATAATTCAGCCCCTCACTGCCCTGGTAGATATCTGGCACGCCCGGAGCCATAAGTTTGATCACCGTCTGAGACAGGCTATTGATCAGACCCGCGCGGATAAATGGCAGAATGGCGCTGGAAAAATCTTCCAAAAAGAGTCGGTTATTTTCGGCAAACAGATGGCGTATATAGTCATTCACCGCCTCTTCGAAAATCTCGTTACTGTCACTCCAATTGGTACGCAGCTTGGCCTCACGTACTGCTTTCTCGACGAAAGCCCAAAAACGCTCCTCGAGTTCCTGAAGGCCCTGTTTGTCGTTTAGCTGCAGCGTCGTCGGCCAGACACCGGCCAATGCCTGAAACAGCATCCACGCACCGGCCGGTTTCGGGGCTGGACCATCTTCAAGTACCGAGACTTCAGACTGATTCATCCTACGCCAGCGTGCGACATTTTCGGCCCACAGTTCAGGGGCTTCCGTGAGAGTGTACAGCCTTGCACGGGCATCTTCGCCGCGCTTGGTATCGTGGGTCGAGGTGCTGGAAATAGCATCGGGTTGCTGTTGCAGACGGGTCTGCATATCTTTATGGAAACGCTCAAGAGAAAAGTGACGCGGTAACGGTTCGGCACCCACTTCGTTTAGCGCCAAGGCCATATGATGGCGGAAGAACAGCGTATCCTCAACGGATTTAGCCATCAGTGGCCCGGTTAACTGCTGGAAGCGGGTGCGGAAAATCGCGGCATCATGGACAACGCTTGCAGAAACCTCCCCCTTCAAAATATCAACCACAAAACCCAACGCGTCGGGATCCGGCCCATGATCGCGAGTGCCGAGTTCAGTTGCCAGTTGTTGCAGCAGCGCCTGGCCTTCTCTTGGCATTGCTTGCGCAGTGCCATAAGTACGATACACCGGGAAAGCGATCAGCAACTCGCGCAGCGCCTGACGAACCTCACCGTCATCCAGCGGCTGCTGTTCTTTTTCCGCGATCAACAGGGCTAAACGCAGCAAGGTGGTAAATTCACCTTCAAAATTACGATCGACCATCAAAAGCTTCGCGGCCCGCAGTTCTGCCTCCATATTGACCGCTTTGCCGACCACGCGATCGTAAGCCTCGCTGAGTGCGGCCATTTTCTTGCCATCAACCATTGCGTCAGACAGCGAAGCGATAAACTCATAGCCCGTGGTGCCTGAGATCGGCCAGTCGGCGGGAACGTTTTCGCCCTCACCAAGAATTTTTTCAATGGTGATATAGCAATTCTCTCCCGTCTGCTGGCGAAGCAGCTCGAGATAGCCTTTGGGATCTGCCAGCCCATCGACATGGTCAATCCGCAGCCCGTCCACCGCGCCGGAGTGGACCAGCTCAAGGATCAACCGGTGCGTGTCGTCAAATACCGCCCGATCTTCGACCCGCACGCCGACCAGACCGGTTATCTCAAAAAAGCGGCGGTAAGAAAGATCCCATGGAGCATCACGCCAGGACATCAAACGCCACGGCTGCTGTTCGTGAAGCTCGGCTATGGCCGTTTTATCTCGCAGTGCCAGGACCTCCCGCTCGCGGCTCTGCCAGCTCTGCGGCGTTAGCGGATAAAAACTTTCAAAATAGGCCAGCGTGGGCTTTCCACTTTTGGGATCCGGTTTAATCGAGATTTCACCTTTTTCCAGTGCTTCCTCAAAGGGGTCGCCGAGAAATGGCAGGGTCAGCCGGCGCGACCAGTCGATATCAAAATGCTTTGCGTAACGGCTGTTTTCCCCGTGCTCGATAACATCCCGCCACCAGGCATTCTCCAGCGATGCGGCCATGTGATTTGGCACAATATCCAGAATCAGACCCAGTCCGGCATTTTTTAGTGCCTGCACCAAACGGTCAAAGCCTGCTCGCCCGCCTATGCTCGGCTCAATCTCATTGGCGTCGGCGACGTCATAGCCGTGAGTCGATTCTGCGGTCGCGGTAAAAATTGGCGAAGCGTATAAATGGCTAATGCCAAGACGCTTCAGATAAGGCACCAGCGCGGCTGCACGGTCAAACGTCATACCGTTGCGAAACTGAATTCGATAGGTGGCGGTTGGAATACTCATTTTACAGTCCCTGAGGCAAGACGGACGACAATAGATTTCGGCGCTAAATCCTGGGTGGCTTTTGGCCAGGCAAAGAGGGTCTCGCCGGGAAGCTCAGCTAAAGGCCGCGTTTTCTCACCTATATTGAACGCGATCGACAGCGTTCCCAGGGGAAAAATCCAGCTCACAGTCACGGAACCTTCGGCAGTATCAATGACCCTGCCCGCATTTCCTTCGGCCGTTGCCAATAGAGGAACAATATATTTCTGCCGCAATGCCAGAAGCTCACGCGTTAACTCCAGCCACTGCCTGCCCTCGCTGCTGTCAGGCTTTTGCCAGTCCAGTTTTGACATTTCAAAAGTTTTTTTGGCGTTCGGATCTGGAACTTTTTCGTCTTCAAAGCCGGCATGGCCCTGAAATTCTTTTGCCCGTCCTTCACGCACCGCCTTGGCCAGATCGCCATGAAAATCGGTAAAGAACAGGAAGGGATGAGTTTCACC
>CAWUIY010000301.1:0-5907 GCA_963922555.1 uncultured Serratia sp.
AGCCAGCTTAATCAGGGTCTTTTGCGATTTCATAATGAGTCCGTTTTTGTTGTAGTTAACATCAACGACTATTGATCCCCGGTTCTTTATATTTTTTAGACACCGGTCTCAATGCAGGTGCTGATTAATGAGTTCAATCATTGTGAGACCGGTCTCAAATCAGTTAAGATGATACTAGCAACCGGTTTATCCGATCGTCAATTGCCCTTAACTCAAGCTGTGATACGAATAACTTATGACAACTGGCAACTCTCGTAATAAAGCGCCCACGGTGGCGGATGTCGCTCGGGCAGCGCAGGTCTCCAAGGCCCAGGCGGCGCGGGCTTTGGGTGGCTATGGTTCGGTCAGCGACGAGGTATTGACCCGGGTTATGGCCGCGGCTGAAAAGCTGGCCTATCGTCCTAACGAGCTGGCGCGAAGCATGAATACCGGCAAATCAAATACGCTGGGGGTGATCGTCGGTGATATCGAGAACCCGCACTTTGGGCTGGCTCTGCGCGGCATTGCTGATGTCGCGCGGCAAGCGGGTTTTCATTTGCTGCTGAGCAACAGCGACGAAACGCTGGCGGTAGAACAAGATGCCGTGCGAGTGATGCTAGACAAGCAGGTTGACGGGATCATTATCGCGCCCAGTTCCTCTATAGCGGGAGACAATCAACATCTGACGCAAATCCTGGCCGACGGCAGGGCGTTAAAGTTGTTTGACCGCTCGGTGCCTGACCTTGAGGTAGAGGCCATTGTGATTGATTTCACCGCCTCGGCCAGGCAGGCCACTCAGGCGCTGCTGGCGGCGGGGCATCGCCGCATCGCCTATTTGACCAGCATGACGTTTAGCAAGCCCTTCACCCAGGCTGACGAGCTCGGTCTGACGCCGGTCGCGCAGCGTGTGGCAGGCATGGAGCAGGCGTTTGCCGAGCAACGGCTAGAGTTTATTCCCGAGTTAATTCGGGACGCTGCCAGCAGCGAATCGGCGATTGCCGGGATTGTCGAACAGCTGTTTGCCGCCGCTGAACCGCCGAGCGCGATGATTGCCTCTGACAGCGTCATCGCCATGAGTCTGCTGCGCGAGTTGGGGCATCGAGGGCTACGCGTGCCGCAGGATGTCTCGTTTGTGATGTTCGATAATTTTCCCTGGACTGAAATTGTTACGCCGCCGCTGTCGGTAATTGCTCAGCCGGTTTACGAGATGGGCAGAGAAGCGGCGCGCAGGATCATCTGTGATTTACGCGGTGAAGCGGCTGGGCCGATGCCGGCTTTTGCGGCGGAGTTTTTGTGCAGAGGATCGATCGCCGCCATTGCGGACACAGAGATGCCCGTTCCCTTATCCCGACCTTCCCCCGCAAACGGAGGAAGGGGGTAACCCAACAGCTGGCCTCAATCGCGATTTACTGCGGAACGGTATCCGTCCCGAACCATTTCAGGGCCAGCGTTTTCAGTGTGCCATCTTGCTTGGTTTGCATGATCGCGTCATCAAACATCTTCTTCAGCTCAGGGTCGCTCTTGCGAATGCCTACTGCTGAACCGGAACCTAACAGGCCGCCGATAAACTGTGGTCCCGTCAGCTGAATATCCTCATTCCCAGGTTTCGCTTTCGCGCTGGTGAGATACGTTGCCGAAGCAAAAATCATATCAACGCGACCTGATTTCAAATCTAAATCATGTTCTTCCGTGGTTTTGTATTGGCGAATGGTGACGATGCCTTTCATATATTTTTGCAGGAATTGCTCGCCAATCGATGAACCTTGTACCCCAACGACTTTCCCTTTCAGCAGGGGTGCGATTTTCGCGACTTCTGCTTCGGCTCCGGATTCATCGGTGGTCAGCGAGAAGCGTTTGCCAAGGTCAGGCAGCTTAGCTAACGGGCTGTCTTTCAACACGGCAAAGGTTTGACCAGCGTTGCTGTAAGGAATCGAGAAATCAATAATTTTCTTACGCGCGTCAGTTGCCGACAGACCATCAATAATGGCATCAAACTTTCCTGCGTTGAGCGCAGGGATAATTCCGGCAAACGGCTGTACCACGATTTCGCATTTTACATTCATTTTTTGGCACAGGACTTTGTACAAGTCGATTTCGAAACCGTCCAGTGTGCCGTCAGGTTTAGTGAAGTTAAACGGACGGAAGGCACCCTCTGTAGCAATTTTCACTACAGTCCATTTTTTGCCTTCTTCGGCGTGACTGCTAAAGCTTACAGACAGCGTCGCCGCTAAACACACAGCACTCACCAGGCTTGCCAATTTCATGTTTTATAACCCCTTTTTAAAGTATTGATTTTATAACCACTGGACGTTGTGCCATCGGGCACCCATAAAAAGAATGAATTAATGCACTTCGCCTGGCTGTTTTTTTACGGCACGGGTAATGGGGGCACGTAAATGTGGCGTCAGGCGATACTCGGCCAGCATCACCAGACGGCTAATGACCAGATTGATCAGCAGATAGAGCAGACCGGTCACTAAAAAAACCTCTAATGCGCGATAAGTATCGGAAATAATCTGCGCGGCGATGCCGGTGATATCCATCAGGGTGATGATTGAGCACAGTGAGGTGGATTGCACCATCGAAATCAGCTCGTTACCGTAGGCGGGCAACGCCTGGCGGATGGCGATCGGAAAAATAATCCTCCTTACCATCAACAGGCGCGACATCCCACAGGCTCGTGCGGCTTCGATAGCGCCGTGAGGAACCGACAACAGGCCGCCACGCAGGATTTCACTGCCATAAGCGGCGGTGCATAACGAAAGCGAAAGCAGTGCGCAACCATAGGGTTCACGCAGTATCGGCCACAAAAAGCTGTGACGTATGCTTTCGAATTGGCCCAATCCGTAGTAAATCAAAAATAGCTGTACCAGCAGGGGCGTGCCGCGAAAACAAAACACGTAACAGCGGGCGGGTTCACTGAGCCAGCGATAAGGTGAAAGACGGGCGAACGCCAGCAGTAATGCCAGACAAAAGCCCATGATTATCGAATAAAAGGTCAATTGCAGGGTTAAAGGAATACCGGGCAAGAGTTGCAGCAGCGTGTCCCACAGGAAAGGAAAATCCATTAGCGTTTTACCCCGCGAGAATAATGTACTTCCGCTCTGCGCAGCGACCAGCCGGAAAATGCGGAAATCACCAGATACAGCAGCGCGGCAGCACAGTAAAAGTCAAACGGCTTGCCGGTGGATCCTGCACCGGTTTGCGCCTTGTTCATCAGTTCTGCCAGCCCGGTCACTGACACCAGCGCCGCGGCTTTTAACACCAACTGCCAGACATTCCCCATCCCCGGCAGCGCATGGCGCAGCAACAGGGGAATAATAATCCGACGAATACGCACCCAGGAACTCATGCCAAAGGCTTTGGCGGCCTCCAGTTCGCCGGGCGCGATAGCATAAAAAGCGCCGCGAAACACTTCCGTCTGTTGCGCACCTGCAGCAATCCCGACCGCCAGCATCCCGGCCAGAAAACCGGGAAAACTGACAAACTGCCCATCACCAAACAGCTTGCCAAGGCTTGTCAGGACCTGACTGCCACCGAAATACAGCAGATAGATAATCAGCAGGTCAGGGATCCCGCGTACCACGGTGGTGTAGGCATCAGCGAAATAACGCACCGGGCGATTGCCGCAGACTTTTGCCCACGAAAATACACCGCCAATGACCGCCGCCAGTAAAAAACCCGAAAGCGACAAAGCGACAGTCATCAGTGCACCGGACATCAGCATCGGCCCCCATCCCCCGGGGCCAAAACTCAGCGTGTTTAAAAATCCCAGATTACCCATCTCAGCTCCTCGTCCGTTATCTACAGTCAATGACTGCCGGGAAAAGGAGGCTGGACATCGTCCGGGATAGGGTTCACAAACGGCGTACCCTCAAGTCGGCGTGCGTGTTCCGCTTTCGCTTCGATAATCAATTCAGGCTGAGTCAATAGATTCAGCGCGGTGCTTGCCATCAGCTTGGCAGAGTGGGCAAGCCCTTTGTGTGCAAGCGAAGATTTGCCTTGTGCCACCAGTTGCCAGGAATGACCCGGCGTGCCGATGGTATAGGTGGCACTGCGGCATTGCACGGTTGGCACTACCCAGCTCACTGAACCCACGTCGGTAGAGCCGATCATTGAACTTTCAGGGCGATCCAGCGGGACGACATAGTCACACAGCACTTCGCCCGGCTTATATTCTTGCCCCATGCGTTGGTAGGCACTGCGGATCTCTTCTTGCGACATGGTCTGCTGGAAACGTGCGGCATAAGCGCGATCGGCGTCGTCGAAACCGGGGCCGCCCAATTGCTCGAGATGGGACTGCATCAGCTCTTCCAGTACGCGGTTACCGATCAGGTTGGCGTCGCCGGAGAGAATATTGCACTTCATGCTGGTTTCAGTCATTAAAGCCGCGCCCTGAGCGACTTTGTCGACGCGTTTAAGCAGTTCGGTTAGCTCTGGCAAAGTGCGGGTGCGTACCAAATATCGCACAGTGGCCTTGGCCTGAACCACGTTGGGTGAAAAGCCTCCGCTGTCAGTGATCGCGTAGTGAATACGGGCACTGGTCGGCATGTGCTCGCGCAAATAGTTAATGCCGACGTTCATCAGCTCAACCGCGTCTAATGCGCTGCGTCCCAGGTGGGGAGTCGCTGCAGCATGGGCCGCACGGCCAAAGAAATGATAATTTAGCTCGTTGCAGGCCAGCGAGTTGGCGTCCATTACGCCGTTGAACGCGCCAGGATGCCAGCAAATTGCCACATCGACGTCGTCAAACAGGCCCGCGCGGACCATAAAGCCTTTTGCCGAGCCGCCTTCCTCCGCCGGGCAGCCGTAATAACGCACACGCCCGGCTAATCCGCTGGCTTCGAGATAATCTTTTACTGCCGTCGCTGCCAACAGCGCCGATGAGCCCAGCATGTTGTGTCCGCAGCCGTGGCCGTTAGCGCCGTCTTGCAAAGCAATTGGCTCGGCAACATCCGCCTGCTGACTCAGTCCGGGCAGGGCGTCATATTCCCCAAGTATTGCGATCACCGGCCCGCCTGCGCCTGCTTCGCCCATCATGGCCGTCGGCAAATCTGCTACGCCCTCGGTGACGCGAAAACCCTGTTGTTTCAACAGTTCAAGATGCGCTTTCGAGGATTTAAATTCGGTGTAGTTAACCTCGGGAGTCTCCCAGATACGATCGCTGAGGTCGCAAAAAATGCCCTTTTTCTCATCAATCAGCGCCCAGATTTGCTTGAGGAGGCGATCTGTTGATTCTTGAGTTTCCGGCGAGGAGGTCGGCTGCATGGCAATGATCCTTATTGGCTGGAGAAGAAAGCTTGTATATACATGGCTGTCTTCCAAGCAATAACGAGGCCAAAATCTTCACGATATTAAAATCTGTGAAAAAGGATGAATAGGTGGGGGATGTTGCAGGCAACAGAGAGCAGGGAGGTAAGAGCCGTTGAACTAAAATGATCCATTAATCGGGGAGCAGAGGAGTGACGATGGCTAAAATGGTGCGGCATCCCTGCCGCGCGAAATCGCGGATTATCCAAATAATTTTAACAGTACAGGGAACAGAAACGGTGCCAGCAGCGAGGTGATAATGCCGCAAATGACCAGCGCCAACGAGCTATACGCGCCTTCCTGATAGTCGACCTCGGCACAGCGCGCAGTACCCAACGCGTGGGAGGCGTTTCCGATGGCCAGGCCCCGTGAGGCTTTAGTCGTAATGTTCAGCAAATTCAGAATGCTGTGGCCAAATACTGCGCCGAGAATGCCGACAAAAATCACGCATACGGCGCTTATCGCGGGAATGCCATTAATTGACTGTGCCGCCGCCATCGCGATTGGCGTCGTCACTGATTTTGGCAGCACCGATGCGGCGATTTGCGGTGTTGCGCCCATCCACAGCGCTATTGCCGTACCGGTGGTCATCGCCACCACGCTGCCGATAAAACAGAT
>CAWUIY010000302.1:0-5905 GCA_963922555.1 uncultured Serratia sp.
TCCGATCTATCCGGTTGCGGATTATCTTTGACGCGTTTGAAATCCTCATAAGTTTTATCAAGATCGCTATTTTTGCACATTGTTTTACTCCTCCTTAAGCGGGGTGGTTATTAATATTCCCTAGACTGCTGGCGATAATTTAGATAACGCCTTGGCTATTTATCACTAAGCACTATTAATAGTAGGTAAATCATAAACAAATAATTTATTTAATGACGTGACTGTCATTAACTTTCTCATCGAAATTCCAGAACAATTTTAAAACCATACAATCTTATAATAATTATAAATCAAAAAAAGCCCACAGGCATGGCTGTGGGCCAGGAGGCGATAATCAATAAATCACATTTCCAAAGGGTTTTGGATCAGTGACTACCATGACTATTTTTGCCACCTTTTTTTCCAGCTTCACTAGCACGTTCACGGTCGTCGGCAAAATTACCCTTACCGTGTTTGTTACCGCCTTTTTTGCCAGGCTCTGAAGATTTGTCATGATTTTCTGAAGCATTACCGGTTCCACCACGATGCTCGGCCATAATATCCTCCTAACGGATAAGTTCTGTCATTTAAAAGGCTTTCCCTGTTTAGAGCAACATCCTGTAATAAGCCTAAATGAAGAGCACGATGCTCGGGATTAATAATAGTGCAGCGATTATTTAAGTCAAAAAAAGCAATCGAATTTTAATAAAAAACTTATAACTCTATAATTAGCAAAAACAAATATTTTTACAAATCAATTACGCTTATTCAACAGCTTTTAAATTTCAGCAAGTTAACATTAACGCTTATATATAATTTTTTATAAAGCTAATCTTTTTTTAAGCCTTAGTCATTTTACCCCTATAAATTACCTATTTTATTTTAGGTGATTTAACATCGCCTTACCCAATGTTTCATTTCCGGCTTTAATAACATGTTCCCCTGCTCCTTGCAGATCTTCCGTTTTCTTATTTTGCCCAAGCTTAAATGAACCAACAATTTGCTGTATCGCTATCTCAATACCCACCACTCCCTTGAGCTTACCGTTAATAAATTCTTCAGAGGAATCCGTCATCTTCCAGGGTTTTGGCTGCGGAGCTTCATGCTGCTCGGTCATGCTGTGTAGAATTTCGCGTATAAATTCCGGGTCTTGATGAAAAATTATCTGTCCACGCAGGTGAACAACACGATAATTCCAGGTGGGCACCTGACGATGAGTCTCGTGCTTGCTCGGATACCAGTTCGGCGAAATATAGGCATCGCCACCTTGAAACACCACCAGCACCTCTGCCCCCTGTTCGACCTGCTGCCACAGTGGATTGGCGCGCGCAATATGGCCTCGCAGTCGGCTTTCACCTTCATGATGAATCACTTGCAATGGAAGATGCATAGCATCAAGTTCACCTTTTCCCTGAGTAATCAAGGTGCCTAATGGGTATTGTTCAATGAGTTCAAACAAAACTTCGCGGCGAGTCTCTTTAAAAGCGGCAGCAATGTACATCTTTATCTCCTGTCGGAATTGAACGATGAGTGATATGACCCATTCATGCCTGTAAATTATCCAGCGAGTGGTTTAATGTTAAGTGCCACTTTCGTACATTTTTGATAAACCACTTATTTGAAATTACCCATTAATCAGAAGCATCGAACATGCCCAGAAAAGCGAAAATTGTTGAAATACCCGCTATTGGCGAATTGGACAGGCATGCTGGACAACTTAGCCTGCAACTGGCGAAAGCGTTAAAAAAAGCCATTGACCGTGGTGAACTTAAAGCCGGTGATTTGCTGCCTTCAACTCGCACTTTGGCCAGCGCGTTGAAGCTGGCCAGAGGCACGGTAATAGAAGCTTTCGAACAGCTTATTGCCGAAGGATTTTTCGAAGCAGTGCGCGGTTCCGGAACACGAGTCGCGGCTCAGCTCATCGAAATTTCGCTAAAGCGAACAGATAGTTGCGCAAACCCGGAGGATGCAGAAGCCCCAGCGCTATCAGCACAGGCCGAACGCTATGCCTTTGCCGGGAGCAGAATCACGGTATTACCCCCGGTACCCTTTGCGGTTTCAGTACCCGCAGGCGACACGATGCCCGACGATATCTGGCGTCGCATTGGTAATCGAATCAGGGCCAAAGGACCAGGCGCGCCGTCGGGGTATAGCAGCCCCGCAGGGGCGCTTCCGCTGCGTGAGGCAATTGCGGAATATGTGAGAAAATCACGTTCCGTACACTGTTCGGCCCAGCAAGTGATTATTACTGCGGGCACGCAACAGGGGCTTTATCTTTCCACACAGGTACTGCTGGATGCCGATGATAAAGTCTGGGTGGAAGACCCCGCCTATCCAGGGATCACCTCGATTTTTGAAAGCACAGGCCGAAGCAAACAGATGATCCGCGTGCCCCTGGATGAGGAAGGATTAAACGTCCAGCGAGGTTGCGAACTTTATGCCACAGCCCGCGCCGCGTTTGTGACCCCTTCGCATCAGTACCCGGTAGGAATGCCGATGAGCATGGCGCGGCGGCTGGCGCTGATCGAATGGTCAAAAACCAATAAGTCATGGATCGTTGAAGACGACTATGACAGTGAACTTCGTTATCAGGGTCATCCTTTTCCCTCACTGCAAGGTCTGTCGCCTGAGCGGGTGGCCTATCTGGGCACGTTCAGCAAGATTTTATTCCCGTCATTAAGGCTCGGCTATGTCGTGGTACCCGACAAGTTAGTAGATGCTTACTGCGGAGCAAGGATGCTGATTGACAGACACATCCCAGTCGCTGATCAATATGTGTTGGCGAGCTTTATACAGGAAGGCCATCTGGACAAGCACATTCGCCGTATGCGCAGTGTCTATGCCGAGAAAAGAGCGGTGATGATTGCCGCCATTGAACAGGTCTTCGAGCCAGAATTGGCACATTTGCAGCCCGGAGATCAGGGCATGCATATGGTGCTGTGGCTCAATCAGTCACTGTGCGACCGGCAGGTGGTCAGCCATGCTATTGCGGCAGGGATATCCGTTCGCGCCGTGTCGCCGATGTTTAGTCCCGAACACGCCCGACCGGGGCTAATTCTGGGGCTAGGTGGGTTTAGCGATTGGCAAGTTATCACCGCGGTGAACAAGCTGGGCGAAGTGATTAGAAAGCTGTTTAAAAATTAACGCCGCCAAGCGGCGATCCCCCCTCAGCGGACCGCCAACTGAAACCGGTTAGCGCGAAAATCTTTTTGCGCCAAACACGCACAGCAATACGCCAGCCATCACCCCAATCATCGATGGGGCTAGGGTCTCATGCAGTAATCCCCCCGCCAGCACCAGTCCAAAGAAAGGTTGTAGTAACTGGAGCTGGCCGACTGAGGCTATTCCGCCCTGGGCCAATCCGCGATACCAAAAAATAAAACCAATCCACATACTAAAAAGAGACACATACCCCAGGGCTGTCCACGCTGGAAAGGAAACCTCAGGCCAGGCATCCGGGGCGGTGAACCCCGTCAAAGCGATCATCATCGGCAGCGAGAGCACCAAAGCCCAAGAGATCACCTGCCAGCCACCCAGCGTGCGCGATAACAAGCCGCCTTCGGCGTAGCCCATCCCGCAAAGCAGAATAGCAGCAACCATTAATCCATCACCTGACAGGTTCGAATCACCGCCCTGAGTCAGCGCGTAAGCGGCAACCAGCAGGCTTCCTAGTATCGAGAAGGCCCAGAAGGCTGGCTTCGGACGCTCACCGCCCCTAATGACGCCAAAGCAGGCCGTTGAAAGGGGTAACAGTCCAATATAGACCAGTGAATGTGCCGAAGTGGTGTGCTGCAAAGCAACAGCGGTAAGCAATGGGAAACCCAGCACGACCCCCAGCGCCACAATGAGCAGCGATTTTATTTGCCCCACCAGCGGAGGCCTTTGTCGGGTCAAACTCAGCACGGACAGTGCGATAACACCGGCAATAACTGCCCGAATCGCCGTAAAAAATAGCGGATCAAACTCCTGCACCGCGACGCGAGTGGCCGGGAGAGAGCCACTGAAAATCAACATCCCCACGAAGCCATTGATCCAGCCTTGCGTTGATGACGCTCTAGCCCCCTCTCTTGTTAAAGAGTCATTTTTTAACTGCCTTTCCAAACCTGATTGCTCCATCGAAAATCGCCTCCTTCCCAGACTAAATAATGGCGCGAGTATCATTATTTAAAATCAGGATCAGCGTAAGAGCCACTTTCAGACAAACTGCATAGACCAGAATGCTTGTTAACGCAGATTTAACTATTTTCCCTGCTAAACTTAATTCAACTGGCTATTTTTTGAACTGGCCGCTTCGTGAAGCCCGCCACGCTGGCACTTCATCCAACCTTTATGTGCGTACTCATTGCTTTCTGCCTCTCCTCCTGCGTACGCACGAGGAAAACTATTCGTGAAAATGGCTTTCGTTCAATGGATTAAGAACAGAAGGGATCCCCAAGCCTCACAGGGAATAATAACTAAGACTAATAAGGACTTGCATCAAGTTGTCCCTATTGCAGCAGAAATTTTCTCCGTCGATCAGATGGAACGTTATGGAGAAAAACTCGCTCAGTCACACAAGCTTTCTACCCGGAAAGCGCCCTACTATCTGTTAAACCGCCTCACGGAGAGTGAAAAATTACTCTCCGAAAACTGCAACATCCTGAGCGCCGGAGGAGATAAAAGCATTGCCCCGGCCGGTGAATGGTTGCTGGATAACTTTTATCTGATTGAAGAACACATCAGGCTGGTGCGCCAACTGCTGCCTAAAAACTTTGGTAAAGGTTTGCCTACGCTAGTAGAACCGCAAAGTTGCCCGCGTATTTATGATATCGCGGCGGAAGCTATCGCGCACAGTGACGGCCACTGGGATGCCAGCACGCTGGTGCGTTTTATCACTGCATATCAGCGTGTTACTCCACTTAAGCTTGGCGAGCTGTGGGCCTTTCCCGGCATGCTCCGTCTGGCATTAATTGAAAATCTGCGACGCATCAGCATTGAAGTAACCCAAGCCCAGCAGGAGAGAAATCTGGCTGAAAGCTGGGCCAACAAGATTCAGGACAGCGCCGAAAACGATCCCGCTAATCTGATCATAGTAATTGCCGACATGGCGCGCACCAATCCGCCAAGAACCAGCGCATTCGTTGCCGAACTGGTACGCCGCCTGCAGGGTCACGGCTCAATGTTGGCGCTGCCTTTAACCTGGATAGAGCAACGTCTGTCGGATGTCGGGCTTAGCTCGGCAGAATTAATCACCCGCTTCAATCAGCAGTTGGCACTAAGCCAGCTGTCGGTCAGCAACAGTATTGCCGGTTTGCGCAAGTTGAATGAGATGAACTGGGCTGACTTCGCCGAAAGTGTCAGCGACGTCGAGAAGACGCTACATCAGGATCCCGCTGGAATTTATCCGGCCATGTCCTTCGCCACCCGAGATAACTATCGTCACGTGATTGAAAAACTGGCGCGTAATTGCCGATTTTCTGAGGGGGAGATTGCTCATCGCGTGGTTGCCATGAGCGCCGCGTCAGATGATAAAAGCCAACAGCGCCACGTCGGCTATTTTCTAGTCGATACCGGGCGAAGCGTGCTAGAACAGGCGCTGGATATTCGTTATTCGCCGATGAATTATTTCCGTCATCAGATGAACAAAACGCCGCTGCTGTCGTGGTTGGGCAGTCTTAGCCTGCTGGTTACCGCACTGACTGCCAATCTGATGTTCGAAACTCACGACAGCGGCATGGGCTGGACGGTATGGCTGCTGCTGTTGCCCATTATCATTATGTGCAGCCAGTTTGTGATGGATCTGCTAAATGAAACGGCCAGCCGCAGCCGCACACCACGCGCATTGCCAAGAATGGATTTTTCACAGCATATCCCCGAAGAATTTAGCACTTTGGTGGCTATTCCCTGCCTGTTGAGCAGCCGCTCAGGGATCGACAAGCTGATCAAC
>CAWUIY010000303.1:0-5879 GCA_963922555.1 uncultured Serratia sp.
TAATTGGCTTCTTTTCACCGCTTTCCAAAGCTTTCTCTACCTTCTTCAGCAAGTGCAGGTCAATAAAAGGACCTTTCTTGAGAGAACGTGGCATGGCTTATCCTCTAATTATTTTTTGCTACGGCGACGTACAATGAACTTGTCAGTACGCTTGTTGCTACGGGTTTTCTTACCTTTGGTCTGAACGCCCCATGGTGTTACTGGGTGTTTACCAAAGTTTTTACCCTCACCACCACCGTGTGGGTGATCGACTGGGTTCATCGCAGTACCGCGAACGGTAGGACGAATACCACGCCAACGTGCAGCACCTGCTTTACCCAGAACGCGAAGCATATGTTCAGAGTTGCCAACTTCGCCCATGGTAGCGCGGCAGTCGATCTGAACTTTACGCATTTCGCCAGAGCGCAGACGCAGAGTTACGTAGGAACCATCACGAGCAACGATCTGAACGTAGGCACCAGCAGAACGAGCCAGCTGGCCGCCTTTACCTGGTTTCATTTCTACGTTGTGAACCGTTGAACCAACTGGGATGTTGCGCATCGGCAGGGTGTTACCCACTTTGATTGCAGCATCAACGCCAGATTGGATCTGGTCACCCACTTTCAGGCCTTTTGGCGCCAGGATATAACGGCGTTCGCCGTCTTTGTACAGAACCAGCGCGATGTTCGCGGAACGGTTCGGATCGTACTCCAGACGCTCAACCACTGCAGCTACACCGTCTTTGTTGCGTTTGAAGTCAACCAGACGATAATGTTGCTTGTGGCCACCACCGATATGACGGGTGGTGATACGGCCATTGTTGTTACGGCCACCGCTTTTGCTCAATTTCTCAAGCAGCGGAGCAAAAGGTTTACCCTTGTGCAGCTCAGGGTTAACCACTTTAACAACGTGGCGACGACCCGGAGATGTAGGTTTACATTTAACAATTGCCATTGTGCTTACTCCTCCGACTTACTCTGCGCCGCTGATGAAGTCCAGATTCTGGCCTTCTTTCAGGGTGACGTAAGCTTTTTTCCAGTCGCTACGACGACCAACACGCTGACCGTGACGTTTAGACTTGCCTTTAACCAGCAAGGTGTTAACGTCTTCGACTTCGACTTCAAACAGTTTCTTAACCGCAGCTTTGATTTCTGCTTTGGTCGCGTCGAGGGCAACTTTGAGTACGATGGTGTTGTTCTTTTCCATCGCGGCGGATGCTTTTTCAGAAACGTGCGGCGCGCGCAGCACTTTCAGCAGACGTTCTTCACGAATCATGCCAGCATCTCCTCAACTTGCTTAACTGCGTCAGCAGTCATAACTACTTTGTCGAAGGCGATCAGGCTTACTGGATCGATACCTGCTACGTCGCGAACGTCAACCTTGTACAGGTTACGTGCGGCCAGGAACAGATTCTCGTCGACTTCGCCAGTTACAATCAGCACGTCTTCCAGAGCCATGTCTTTCAGTTTCTGTGCCAGCAGCTTAGTTTTAGGCGCTTCTACAGAGAACGTCTCGACAACGATCAAACGATCTTGACGTACCAGTTCGGACAGGATGCTTTTCAGCGCGCCGCGGTACATCTTTTTATTTACTTTTTGACTGTGGTCCTGTGGCTTCGCAGCGAAGGTCACACCACCTGAACGCCAGATCGGGCTCTTAACAGAACCTGAACGCGCACGGCCGGTACCTTTCTGGCGCCATGGTTTCTTTCCAGAACCAGTTACTTCAGCACGGGTCTTCTGAGCGCGAGTACCTTGACGGGCACCTGCTGCATACGCAACAACAACCTGGTGTACCAGCGCTTCATTGAAATCACGCCCGAAGGTAGTTTCGGAAACAGTCAGCGCGCTCTGCGCGTCTTTCACTACTAATTCCATTCCTATCTCCTCGACGTTAAGCCTTAACAGCAGGTTTAACGATCAGGTTGCCACCGGTAGCACCCGGAACAGCACCCTTGACCAGCAGCAGGTTGCGCTCAGCGTCAACACGTACTACGTCCAGGCTTTGAACGGTTACACGCTCGTTACCCAGTTGGCCTGCCATTTTCTTGCCTTTGAACACTTTGCCCGGAGTCTGGTTCTGACCGATAGAACCCGGAACGCGGTGAGACAAGGAGTTACCGTGGGTAGCATCTTGAGTACGGAAGTTCCAGCGTTTAACAGTACCCGCGAAACCTTTACCTTTAGATGTACCAGTAACGTCTACTTTCTTAACGTCTGCGAAAATTTCAACGCTAATGTCTTGACCTGCAGTGAACTCTTCACCTTCTGCAAGGCGGAATTCCCACAGACCACGGCCAGCTTCTACGCCAGCTTTAGCGAAGTGACCCGCTTCTGGTTTGGTTACACGGTTAGCTTTTTTGCTACCAGTGGTAACCTGAACAGCGCGGTAACCGTCGTTTTCCAGATCTTTGATCTGAGTAACGCGGTTTGCTTCAATTTCGATAACGGTTACAGGGATAGAAACGCCATCTTCTGTGAAGATGCGGGTCATACCCACTTTTTTACCGACTAAACCAATCATTGTTTCAACCTCTCAATCGCTCAATGACCCTGATTAACCCAGGCTGATCTGCACGTCTACACCAGCAGCCAGATCCAGACGCATCAGAGCATCAACGGTTTTCTCGGTTGGCTCAACGATGTCAACCAGACGCTTGTGAGTGCGAATCTCATACTGATCGCGCGCATCTTTATTGACGTGCGGAGAAATCAGAATGGTAAAGCGCTCTTTGCGGGTCGGCAGCGGGATTGGACCACGAACTTGCGCACCAGTGCGCTTCGCAGTCTCAACGATTTCCGCAGTTGATTGATCAATCAAACGATGATCAAACGCTTTCAGGCGGATACGGATTCTTTGGTTCTGCATGAGACCAGAGCTCCAATTATTTTAAACGTAAAATGATTACTCCTCGGTCCCATTTCGATTGATGGGAGAGTGTAATCGTTCTTCACATAACCCCCATATCGGGAGTATTGTTTGCCAGGCGGTTACTTTGCCTGACAACTAATTCTTATCGAATTAGGCTTACCAAGATTAGGTAAGCCCGCGCATTATACGTAACTCAGGAAAGTAAGCAACCCCTACGGTCGATAAAGTGCGTTTATTTCGTACACACCCTCTCCCCTGCCACCCGTAACATTCCGTTTTGAGAGACACTGCGCAATGTCGAAAGGTTACCGCCGTGCTTCCCGCTTTTAGGATTGCCTGCCACCGATAAAGCCTTATTCTTCCTGCTACCCTTAGGCTACTCACTCAGAACATCAGGAAAATTAAATGTTTAACGAGCTTTATCAACTGAGCCAAATATATGGCTATGCCGTGATTACCGGCACCCTGTTCATTACCTATCTGGTAATACTGAGCGTTATTGATATGCAACGTTCCCAGTTGCCCGATCGCCTTACACTTTCACTTCTTTGGTTAGGGCTACTCCTCCATGCGCTGTTCACACCGCAATATCTTGCTAGCGCTGTCATTGGGGCCGCAGTAGGTTATCTCATCTTCTGGGTGGTTTACTGGCTGGTGAAATTAATGACTCATAAGGAGGGATTAGGATATGGCGATTTCAAAATGATGGCGGCGATTGGCGTTTGGGTAGGATGGGAATGTCTGCCTTTTGTAACAGTCTTTGCTTCGTTAGCGGGGATATTCGCTTTCATACTGAGATTCTTTTTATACGGTAATAAGGGGGAGATACCTTTTGGACCTTTCCTTGCCGTTGCTGGCGGTTCGATTTATATCAGCCAGCGTGTGTACAGCCTGGCTGATCCGTTATGCGTGGTATGTGTGACTTTTAAACCCTTGGTATAGATTTAAACTAGTGTTCAGCTTTTTTTGATTCTTCTTTAATTTGGGTCTGAATGTAGTTTTGAATGCCGACACGGCTAATCAGGTCAACTTCAGTTTCTATCCAGTCGATGTGATGCTCTTCATCGGCGAGAATAGTAATCATGATGTCGCGACTTACAAAATCGTGGATAGAATCGGCATAGGCGATAGCTTCGCGCAAATCTTTGGCACCGTCTAACTCGAGCACCAGGTCTGACTTAAGCATTTCCTCAACGTCTTCACCAATGTTGAGTTTTCCGAGGTCCTGTAGATTTGGGATGCCTTCAAGGAAAAGGATGCGTTCGATATAAATATCGGCATGCTTCATTTCATCAATGGATTCATGGTATTCAATGCCATTTAGTCGCATCAAACCCCAATTTTTGAACATTCTGGCGTGGAGAAAATACTGATTGATGGCAACGAGCTCATTTCCTAGCAGCTTGTTGAGGTGCGAAATCATTTTGGTATCGCCTTTCATAGTAATGCCCTCCGCTATAGGTCCTATGAAGTGTAGAACCAGTTAGCAAAGAGTGAAAGGAATAACCCTACTATTTATCAGGCAACTTCAATAATGTAGGTGATATTGTCTTGCTCCTCTACCAGGATCTCCCTAGCCTGTCTGATGCATTTACCACAGTCGGTTCCGATGGGGCAAATTTGGCGAAGCTCTTTCATCGTTTGTGGCTGATGCTGCCGAATGACTTTACGGATCACTTTGTCAGTGACCGCATTACACAAACACACGTACATACACGAACTCAATAAATGACCAATTCGTATAACTGTAAATGAGAATAATTTCTATTTCAATTGCGATTTTAAATATTTACATTGCTGCTTTACTGAATTGCGGCCATAAAAAAAGGGTGCCTAAGCACCCTCTTTTATATTCCTAAATTTATCAGCGATTAAGCGATAACTTTAGCAACAACACCAGCGCCTACAGTACGGCCGCCTTCACGGATTGCGAAACGCAGACCGTCATCCATCGCGATTGGGTGGATCAGGGTAACAACCATGTTCACGTTGTCACCAGGCATTACCATCTCAACGCCTTCTGGCAGTTCGATGGTACCGGTCACGTCAGTTGTACGGAAGTAGAACTGTGGACGGTAGCCTTTGAAGAACGGAGTATGACGGCCGCCTTCATCTTTGCTCAGGATATAAACTTCTGAGTCAAATTTGGTGTGTGGTTTGATTGAACCTGGTTTAGCCAGAACCTGACCACGTTCGATGTCTTCACGCTTGATACCACGCAGCAGAACACCAACGTTCTCGCCTGCACGACCTTCGTCCAGCAGTTTACGGAACATTTCAACGCCAGTACAAGTAGACTTAACAGTGTCCTTGATACCCACGATTTCAACTTCTTCACCAACTTTAACGATACCGCGCTCTACACGACCGGTAACAACAGTACCACGGCCGGAGATGGAGAATACGTCTTCGATTGGCAGCAGGAACGGCTTGTCGATAGCGCGCTCTGGTTCTGGGATGTAAGAATCCAGGAAACCAGCCAGTTCGATGATTTTAGCTTCCCACTCAGCTTCGCCTTCCAGTGCTTTCAGCGCTGAACCACGAACAACTGGCAGATCATCACCAGGGAAGTCGTAAGCAGACAGAAGTTCACGAACTTCCATTTCTACCAGTTCCAGCAGCTCTTCATCATCAACCATGTCACATTTGTTCATGAATACGATGATGAAAGGAACGCCAACCTGACGACCCAGCAGGATGTGCTCACGAGTCTGTGGCATAGGGCCATCAGTCGCAGCAACAACCAGGATCGCGCCGTCCATCTGAGCAGCACCGGTGATCATGTTTTTAACGTAGTCGGCGTGCCCTGGGCAGTCAACGTGCGCGTAGTGACGTGATGGGGTGTCATACTCAACGTGGGAAGTGTTGATGGTGATACCACGTGCTTTTTCTTCTGGTGCGTTATCGATCTGGTCGAATGCGCGAGCAGAACCGCCGTAGGTTTTAGCCAGTACGGTGGTGATAGCAGCAGTCAGGGTAGTTTTGCCGTGGTCAACGTGGCCGATAGTACCAACGTTGACGTGCGGTTT
>CAWUIY010000304.1:0-5877 GCA_963922555.1 uncultured Serratia sp.
CGCAGGCACGTTATAGCGTGCTCACCGATATTTTGTCCCGCACGCCGATCGTCTGGCGCTTCTTTGTTAAGCACAAGCTTTTCGATGCGTTAGAGGCGATGGAACAACAGGGAGCCTTACCCGAAGGCAGTCAAATTATTAGTACGCTATTTGACACTCTGCGTCAGCAATACCCAGAACTTAAATCTGTTGCCCTGCCAGAAATCAGCTACGCCTGATCCCCAATCACCCCCTTCCCCATCCGCGAGATGGGGAAGTTTTTCACGCCTTTACCACTACCCGAAAACTCCTGATGTGGTCGATTCGTCTGCGCGAAGGCGATTTAATCAGTATTCCGCAAGAATAACGCTGAGTCTTTCAGCCAGCAGTTTACCGCGCCATCCACTGACCAGCTCGGGGGCGTGCTCTTTAGTTTTCAGCTGCCAGTGCCCGTTAAGCAGTTGGTTAATCTGCCGACGTGAAGCCAACAGCTCTACGCTAAGGCCAGTTTCTTCACTCACGGTCTGAATCAGGGCTTTAATATCTTTAAAGACTTTCTTATAGCCCGGTTTGTCGATCAGATTTGAAATCGGCGCAGGTAACGCAGACTCCTCTACCGTTTCCGCCTCGGCCACCAGCGCCAACAAGGTGCGGCCGTGATAGCGAATTTCTGGGCCACTCAGCCCTAAAGCCTCAAGCTCACCCAACGATTTCGGCTGATAACGCGCAACCTGCCACAGGTTTTCTTCACGCACGACGAAATTAACGGCCAGATCGCGCTGGCGAGCCTGAGTCAAACGCCAGGAGGCCAACTTCTGCAGACAGGCCAATTGACGCGGGCGTAGCTGCCAGGCATTGGTAATTTCAAGATAGGCTAATTCAGGTTGCAACACTTCCTGACGGCGACGGCACAGAGACAGGCATTCGTCGAGAGCGGCTTCAATCCAGCCGGCTTCGATAGTTTCCTGCTCCAGCTGACGGGCCAGTGGCAGCAAATACAGCACGTCGGCTGCGGCGTAATCGCACTGTTTTTGAGTCAATGGGCGGGCCATCCAGTCTGTGCGCGACTCACTTTTATCCAATTCAATCTGCGTAGTTTCAGCCACCAGACGAGCAAAACCACAGGACAGCGGACGTCCGCTAAAGGCGGCCAGAATTTGGCTATCAATAAACGGCGTCGGCAATACGCCAAACGCATTGAGGAAAACTTCGAGATCTTCACTGCCGGCGTGCAAAAACTTGACCACATTTTTATCGGTCAACAAATCGATGAAAGGCTGCCAGGCGGTGATGGGTAAAGGATCGATCAGCGTCAGGTTTTCACCATCATAGAGCTGGATCAAACCCAACTGCGGATAGTAAGTACGAGTTCTGACAAATTCGGTATCTAGCGCAATCTGACTGAACTGCTGCGCCTGCTGACAAACCTTTGCCAGTTCTTCATTGCTAACGATCAACTGATAATTCAAAGCTTTTTCTCTTTTCGCTGTTAGAAACCGGTTCGGCCTGCATCCTGCCGCCGGGCATTAGAAAACAGTACTACTGCTTCGCGTTACCTGCATTATAACGTGAAAACGCCGGACTTAATCCGGCGTTGAACAAAGGACGGCTTCGACTGATGGAAAAAGCAGCATCAAAGCGCTATGCGGCATCCTGCGTGGCTGTAGATTTCGGCTTATTTACCTCATCGCGAAGCTCTCGACGCAGGATCTTGCCGACATTGGATTTCGGCAACTCATCGCGGAATTCGACGATTTTGGGCACTTTATACCCGGTCAGGTTGTGTCGACAGTGATCGAGCAATTCCTCTGCCGTCAGGGAAGGATCACGCCTTACTACGCAAATCTTCACTTTCTCACCGGTTGACTGGCTCGGCACACCGATGGCGGCGACCTCCAGAACTTTTGGATGCTGCGACACGACTTCTTCGATCTCGTTAGGGTAAACGTTAAAGCCTGAGACCAAAATCATGTCTTTTTTACGGTCGACAATGTGTAAAAACCCCTGCTCGTCCAATGTAGCGATATCACCGGTCGAGAGCCAGCCGTCTTTTAATACTTCGTCGGTAGCTTCCGGACGCTGCCAGTAGCCAAGCATCACCTGAGGGCCTTTGACCAGCAACTCCCCCGCCTCTCCATCGGCAACATCAACCCCGTTTTCATCGACCAGACGCACGTCGGTAGAAGGAACAGGCAGGCCAATGCTGCCGCTGTAACGTTTGAGATCGTAAGGATTACCGGTCACCAATGGAGCGCATTCGGTCAGCCCATAACCTTCAAGCAAGTGCAGGCCAGTAAGCTGTTGCCAGCGCTCAGCGACAGATTTTTGCACCGCCGCTCCGCCGCCCACCGAGAGTCGCAAATGAGAGAAATCGAGCTTTTTGAAATCTTCATTATTAAGCAGCGCATTGAATAACGTATTGACACCGCTAATCGCCGTAAACGGATAACGAGCCAGTTCTTTCACCAGCCCTGGAATATCGCGCGGATTAGTGATCAACAGGCTTTTACCGCCCAACTCGATAAAGAACATACAGTTAATCGTCAGGGCAAAAATGTGATACAGCGGCAAGGCGGTGACCACGAGTTCCTGCCCGTTACGCAGTAAAGGCCCGTAGGCGGCTTTTGACTGTTCCAGATTGGCCTGCATATTTCGATGAGTCAGCATCGCGCCTTTAGCAACCCCGGTAGTGCCGCCGGTATATTGCAGAAAGGCGATATCGTCATTGATCACCTCAGGCTTGCTGTACTGCATGCGCTGGCCCTGATGAATAACCGTACGGAATGAAATCGCGTTAGGTAGATCGTATTTTGGCACCAGGCGCTTGATGTATTTGACCACGAAGTTGACCAATGTGCCCTTGGCGGGCGAGAGCTGGTCGCCCATTTGGGTCAGGATCACGTGCTTAATCTGGGTATTGAATACGACTTTTTCTAGCGTGTGGGCAAAATTGGAGACAATCACAATGGCGCAGGCCCCGCTGTCATTGAGCTGATGTTCAAGCTCACGCGGCGTGTAAAGCGGGTTAACGTTAACAACGATCATTCCGGCTCGTAGCACCCCAAATAAGGCAATGGGATACTGCAACAGATTTGGCATCATTAACGCAACGCGATCCCCTTTCTTCAGACCAAGTTCCGTTTGCAGATAGGCCGCAAAAGCGCGGCTGCGCTCTTCAAGCTGACGATAGGTCATCACCTCGCCCATATTGATAAAGGCGGGGATATCCGCATAGCGCAGCGTGGCGTTTTCAAACATCTCCACCAACGAGCTATAGCGATCGGGGTCGATGTTTTCAGGAACATCGGCGGGGTAACGTTTTAGCCAGACCTTTTCCAAGGTTTACTCCTGATATCTTTGTCCAATGCGCTCTCAATGGCACATTATTACCATACGGTTAACAATATTTTAACTCATCTTACCAGCTGAGTTTCAAACAATGTTTATGTTGAGAAGTACGTCACTAATTTTATATCTTCTTTGGATTCACTAATTCGTCACGCAAGTTATAACCACATTCGACAAAGTTCGATAAATCATTAAGTTATTTGAGTATAGCCGGAAATGGATATCTATGCCATGAGGGGCAGTATTACTCATCTCATTGGTAACGCCTGAGTAAAATTAGGCAATAGAATCCATAACCTTTTTATTTGCAACGGTAAATACCAAAGCAGAGTTATAGAAGCTTTAAGAGTTGGCCAGATAAATGAATTTAGTGATAAATGAATAGCTCTGACATTACAAAACTGAAAACATATCTCAACTATTTTTAATTTATTTAACGAAACTCATTTATCGAGATATTCTTTTAAAAATACTGCGATAGCCTTTGCGGATACTCGGATCCTTTTTATTTTTAAAGCCAGCCTTCGAGCAGGCTTTTTTGGGTTATCGCTAATAACCATCAGTATTTAGAATAATAAAAAAATAAGCATAGTCTTTATGGATAAATAACAATAAAAAATAAAAAGGCGGCACGGAGCCGCCATCATGATTGAAGCATTCTATCAGTAGCTTGTTGTGTGTCTGAAACCCAAAAAGGGGAATGGCTGACGGTGTCTGTTAGTTATTTCTGCCGCCCCCTACGTTAATGTCCAACCAAACCATAGGGAATAGAGGAGCCGCTTTGGATATAATCCACCCACGATTGGATATTTTCGATCATAATCCTTGCCGTATTGATATCCAGCGTAACGATAATGTCTTTTGCAGAGGGTAATGTGTCCCCCTTCTCCAATCTGTATTCGAAATGAAGTCCAAAAAAATAGTCCATTTTGTTTCGAGAATCTTCAGGAGTAATGCTTATCGTGCTCCAAGAAATAGGTAACATCATATCTTTCATTGGATATTTATTCATAATCACGTTCCTGTGCTAGAGGTTATTAACCTGCATTAACGTCCTGGGGGATGCAGGGTCATTCACAGTATTACAGAAAACTGACCATAAACGTCAATTAGTGTCGAGCAGTTAATTAAAGCTTGATGAAGCTCAAACTAATTTGCCTAATAAAATGGCGGGAAAAATCCCGCCAGAGAAAACTGCGATCCTCACCCATTATGTTTGGCGCTGATGTTTATTCGGTAACCACGGTCTGGACACGGGCCGGACCAAAATCGTAGGCTCCCCACGAAGGACCAAATCCTGGCCCCCAGGGAGCGCCGTATCCCCAACCCCATGGTCCCACAGGTTGCGGAGGCATCGCGACTTCTGTGACCTCGCGCCAGCGTTTATAGCTATTAACATTCACTGTGATGTAACGATAGGAAGCTTGTCCCACGGCCCCATTTTCATAACCAGTAATTGGCCCCACCACGGTTATTAGCTGATTTTTAAAATCAACCGGATCCAGAAATCCATTGTAATACGCGGCGAAACGACCCAGAGTTGGCTGGCCGAGAATTGGGCGAGCGCCCGAATCCAACGCCATGGCGGCAATTTCAAGTCGGGTTTTATTATTCTCGTTAGTGACAGAAACGACACGCCCACCAAAACGCGCTTCCTGCCCGACATAAATTTGTGGGGCGCCTTGCACCGCCGCCAAATTCATTTGCGGCGTTGCTGTCGTGCCACGAATTGAATCTGGAACGGTGACACAGCCAGAAAGCAGCAGCGCACTGAGGCCGGTGGCTAAAATCAATCCCTTTTTACCTTTAGAGATTTTACGCATGGTAATTACCTCTGGATCTATTTACTGTTCGACAACAAATTGCAGCGCGAGTTGCTGGTATAAATCTGCTGCAAAACTCTTTAAAGGCATTGATCGCGTAATAACTTCAGGTGAAAAACCTGACGCAATATTCTAGCTCATGCAATTAATAGCGGGAGAAACTCCCGCTATTGACTCTTTTACGCTGAACCCGCTATTTCCTGGCTGGCGGCGGCACATGTGGAGGTGGAGGTGGAGCACTGTGCATATGCGGCGCTTCATGAGGCGCAGGGGCGTGCATCTGCGGCATCTCATGCGGTGCAGGCCTGCTATTCGTCGTCTCATGTGACGGCGTCCCGCCTTGCACTGGCGGCATTCTATGCTGCCAGTTACCGTCACGCATGGCAGGCGGTCTGTGCTGCCAACCGCCATTACGTTCAGGCGGCGCTCGATACTGTTCGGTTCTGCCATACCCAGCTGTCTGAGGTGTACCGCTGTATCCCGGCGCATTATGAGTGACTGGCGGCGTAACAGGATGCGATGCATTTATCCATGACGAATGCTGGGTATCGTGCGGGGCTGAAACCGCTCTGTTGTCATGCCAGCCCTTTCCAGCAGGAGAATCATTGAACTCTTCGGCTATAAAGGTTTGTGATTCATCGTAGATTGCCTGTCTGGAAGCATCGTTTTCCATCGTCGCCTGCCCCCAGTTTTTGAATCCATTCACTCTGACCTGAATATTGCGATA
>CAWUIY010000305.1:0-5834 GCA_963922555.1 uncultured Serratia sp.
GGTAGTCCAGCAGCGCTTCACGGGAACGCAGGTCCCACTCACGCCATGGAGCAACGACTTTCAGCTGTGGAGCCAAAGCGGTGTAGGTTGTTTCGAAACGAACCTGGTCATTACCTTTACCGGTTGCGCCGTGGCACACCGCGTCTGCACCCACTTTCAGCGCCAGTTCAACCTGTGCTTTAGCGATTAAAGGACGAGCCATTGAGGTGCCCAGCAGGTAAGTACCTTCGTACAGCGCGCCGCTTTTCAGCACTGGGTAAACGTAGTCTTTGATGAATTCTTCACGCAGATCAACAACGTGGCATTCTGAAGCGCCGGTATCCAGTGCTTTCTGCTCGATACCTTCCAGGTCTGCCTGATCCTGGCCGATGTTGGCCACGAAAGCGACCACTTCACAGTTGCCGTAGTTCTCTTTCAGCCATGGAATGATTGCTGAGGTGTCGAGACCGCCTGAGTAAGCCAGAACGATTTTGCTGATGCCTTGAGTTGCTGCCATGATAATTTCCTTAAAAAGATCTGATTTCGCGACGTTATTTGCGCTTCGTCGCGCTTTAAATAATAAAAAATACTTAAAGCCTAAGTGACTGGAGTTGGCGTCAGGCAGCAGGCTCGTTAATCCCGATTCGGGTTAATGAGTGCAGCGAACGCAACTGTCGCTCCAGTTACGTTGGCCTTACGCCAATATACGCGTGCCGATGGCTTCGCCGTTGAACAATGCTGGCAATTTTTCTGAGTCACGCCAGCTGGCGATATCAACCGGGCGGCCCAGAGTGCGTGCCGCGTCCAGAGCCGCATTCACTTTCACGATCATGCCGTCGGTGATGATACCTTGTTCAATCATCTCTTCCGCTCTTTCTGCGGTCATTTCAGGCACGCGCTGACGCTCGCCATCGAGAATACCGCTTACGTCAGACAGCAGAATCAAATCTGCGCCCAGCGTTGCTGCCAATGCTGTCGCGGCCTGATCGGCGTTGACGTTCATTAGCACGCCTTCGGCCGTGATGCCGATAGAGCTGACGATAGGCAAATAACCGGCTGCAGTCAGCGTGTTGATAAGCTTAGGAGAACCGGCTTCGGCTTTGCCCACAAAGCCCAGTTCTTCATCAAGTTGGGTGACGCTGACCGAACCGCCGTCGCCTAAAGACAGGCCAACCGCGCTAATGTCGTTTTTAATTGCCCAGGAAAGCAGAGTCTTATTGGCACTACCGGCTAATGCGCCAGTAATGATATCAATCTGGTCAGCGGGGGTGACGCGCAGTCCCGACTTCTTTACTGTCGGCAGATTCAAACGTTTCATCAGGTCATCAACCAGATAACCTCCGCCGTGAACGATCACCAGAGGACGCTGGTACTCTTTACGATAGGCAACCAGAGCTGCGAACAGGCGATCGAGCGCCTCTTCGTTGTCCAGTAACACGCCGCCTAGTTTGATGATCAATGGATTCATATTCACGCCTTGTCCTCTCCCTTGATATTAACAGTGGCTATCTCAGGAGCTAAATGGGTCTTTAATTTAACACCCCTGCGGCGATCATTAAACGCTCAAAACGGGATGTTTTATAAAATTAACAATCAGTTAGCCTTCTAACTAATCGCCTTAAAATTCAAACTATTACACCAGTGAGGTGGTTTCCGGGAAACCGAAGCGCAGGTTCAGACACTGTACCGCCTGAGCCGATGCCCCTTTCAGCAGGTTATCTTCCGCAGCGACGATAATCACGTGCTCGCCCTGCACTGCAAAGCCGATGTCGCAGAACGGCAAACCAACAACGTTTTTCAGCGCAGGCATGCCTTTATCGTATAGGCGAACCAGAGGTTTATGGTCGTAGGCGCTATGGAACGCCTCGGCAACCTGTTCGGCACTGACGCCCGGCTTTAAACGGCAGGTAATCGTAGCCAGAATACCGCGCGGGAAACTGCCCAGATGCGGAGTGAAAATTACCGGCGTGCCGAGGTGGGTCGAAATTTCCGGATGATGACGATGGTTGAACACGCCATAAGCATGCAGGCTGACTTCGCAGAAGCTGGTGCCAAGGCTGGCTTTACGTCCTGCTCCGCTCACGCCGCTAGTAGCGTTAATCACCGGCCATTGGTCCTGATTCAGCAGCTCTTTTTCCAGCAGCGGTTTAATAGCTAGCTGAGCGGCGGTTGGATAGCAACCAGGCACGGCAATCAGCTGTGCTTCTTTCAGTTTATCTGCCTGCCACTCGGCCAGACCGTAAACGGCTTTATCCAGCAAGTCCAGATGCTGATGCTCAAAACCGTAAAATTGGGTGTAGAACGCAGGGTCTTTAACGCGAAACGCGCCAGACAGGTCGAATACGGTGCAACCCAGTGCCAGGAACTGCGGGGCCAGATCATGACTGACTTCATGTGCCGTCGCTAAAAAAACCACATCGACGCCTTTCGCTGCTTCAGCCACGTTTTCTAATGGCAAAACAGGCAGATCGACAATGCCCTTTAACTGCGGATGCAGATCGGAAAGCAACTTTCCTGCATCTGCACTTTGCGCTGAAACCGTTAAACCGGTTATGTTCATATGTGGGTGACGATTCAGGTAGAGCGCAAGTTCAGCTCCAGCATAACCGGTGGCACCAACAATCAGCGTATTCAACATGGGCTCAGTTCACCTTCTTTTTCAGAAATAGAGGGCTAACTGCGTTTTTTACGCCAGAAGCCCGCGAAATTCAGCACGTTCGTTGCATTTATACTAACTCAGAAACCTGTCTGATTTTAGTGTTTCCTTACGAACCGGCTTAATGTATTTTTATTCACATTAAATGCATGAATATTTATATTACCCTAACCAAAGGCTGTCAACAGTGAAGATGAAATTACCTCCATTTATTGAGCTATACCGTGCGTTAATCGCCACGCCTTCGATCAGTGCCACCGACAGCGCATTGGATCAGAGCAATGAAACCTTAATCAACTTGCTGGCAGGCTGGTTTACCGATTTGGGCTTCAAAGTGGAGATTCAGCCGGTACCCAATACTCGTAATAAATTCAACATGCTGGCTAGCATTGGTGAAGGCGCTGGCGGCCTGCTGCTGGCGGGTCATACTGACACCGTTCCGTTCGACGACGGACGATGGACACGCGATCCTTTCGTCCTGACAGAACATGAAAACAAGCTTTACGGTCTGGGAACTGCAGACATGAAAGGCTTTTTCGCCTTCATCGTAGATGCATTGCGTGACATCGATACCGCGAAGCTAAGCAAACCGTTATATATTCTGGCGACTGCCGATGAAGAAACTACCATGGCTGGTGCCAGCTATTTCGCCAAGACCTCCTCTATTCGCCCGGATTGCGCCATTATCGGCGAGCCAACCTCGCTGAAACCGGTGCGCGCGCACAAAGGTCATATTTCCAACGCTATCCGTATTACCGGCCAGTCCGGGCATTCCAGCGATCCGGCCCGCGGTATCAACGCCATCGAGCTGATGCACGACTCCATTACTCACCTGATGGGCCTGCGCAATACGCTGAAAGAGCGCTATAACCACAACGGATTCGCGATTCCTTATCCGACCATGAACTTTGGGCATATTAACGGCGGCGACGCGGCCAACCGTATCTGCGCCTGCTGTGAGCTGCACATGGATATTCGCCCACTGCCGGGCCTGACGCTGTCCGATTTGGACGATTTGCTGAATGAAACGTTAGAGCCTGTGAGCAGCCGCTGGCCGGGGCGTTTGACTATCGAAGCCCTGCACCCGCCAATTCCGGGTTACGAATGCCCGCCGGATCACCGTCTGGTGCAGGTGGTCGAGAAACTGCTGGGTACACAAACTGAAATCGTTAACTATTGCACCGAAGCGCCTTTTATACAGGAGCTTTGCCCCACACTGGTCCTGGGTCCAGGCTCTATCGATCAGGCACACCAGCCGGATGAATACATTGATACCGCCTTTATCAAACCGACTCGCGAACTGATCACACAGGTTGTGCATCATTTCTGCCATCATTAATGGTTGAAAGGTTGTTAAAATAATGTAACAAAAAAAGGGCATCATGAGATGCCCTTTGATATTGTACAAAACTGCTGATAAGACAGACTAATAACACACCGGCTGTAATTAAATTTCAGCGTGATTGCTCGATTCAGCATTTTAGTAATGAGAAATTCAGGGTTTTTGCGGTAAGTTTCTACAGTACGGAAATTGGACGACTGAAATTTGCCATGAAGGCGCGACAAATAGAGGCGAAAAGCCTTACGGGTGAAAGTTATTTACAAGACATAAAAATTCAAACAAGAAACAGGTCAGAGGTAATATGAACGAACAATATTCCGCAATGCGAAGTAATGTCAGCACGCTGGGCAAACTGCTTGGAGAGACCATCAAGGACACGCTGGGAGAACAGGTTCTTGACCGCGTTGAGAAAATCCGCAAACTTTCCAAATCCTCACGTGCGGGTAATGAAGCAGACCGTCAGGAATTGCTGACCACGCTGCAAAACTTATCTAATGACGAATTACTGCCGGTTGCTCGCGCGTTCAGTCAATTTTTGAATCTGACCAACGTCGCCGAGCAATACCACAGCATTTCTCCGCATGGCGAAGCGGCCAGTAATCCAGAAGCGCTGGCACAGCTGATTGAGCGTCTGAAGTCGAAGAACCTGTCCGATCAGCAACTGCGCGACGCCGTTGAGCAGCTGTCTATCGAACTGGTGTTGACTGCGCATCCAACCGAAATTGCTCGTCGTACTCTGATCCACAAGCTGGTTGAAATTAACAGTTGTCTGAAACAGCTCGACCACAGCGATCTGGCCGACTACGAGCGCAAGCAGATTATGCGCCGCCTGCGTCAGCTGATTGCCCAGTCGTGGCACACCGACGAAATCCGTAAAATCCGCCCGACGCCGGTCGATGAAGCCAAATGGGGCTTTGCCGTCGTCGAAAACAGCCTGTGGGAAGGCGTTCCGGCTTTCCTTCGCGAGTTCAACGAACAGCTGGAAACCTCGCTGGATTATAAGATGCCGGTGGAAGCCGTGCCGGTTCGCTTTACCTCATGGATGGGCGGCGACCGCGACGGCAACCCAAATGTGACCGCGGCTATCACCCGCCACGTGCTGCAACTTAGCCGCTGGAAGGCAACCGACCTGTTCCTGCGCGACATTCACGTGCTGATTTCCGAGCTGTCAATGACCGAAGCGACGCCGGAGCTGCGCGAGTTGGCTGGCGGTGAAGACGAGGTCGAGCCTTACCGCACGATTATGAAAAATATCCGCACTCAGCTGCTGTCTACCCAGGTTTATCTGGAAGCGCGCCTGAATGGCGAAAAGCTGCCGCGTCCAAAAGACCTGCTGGTGAATAATGACCAGCTTTGGGATCCGCTGTACGCCTGCTATCAGTCTCTGCAAGCCTGCAACATGGGCATTATCGCCAACGGCCAATTGCTTGATACGCTGCGCCGCGTGCGCTGCTTCGGCGTGCCGCTGGTGCGTATTGATATCCGTCAGGAAAGCACCCGCCATACGCAGGCGATTGCCGAGATCACGCGTTTCCTCGGTTTGGGCGATTACGAAAGCTGGTCTGAAAGCGACAAACAGGCATTTCTAATCCGCGAACTGAATTCTGCCCGCCCTCTGGTGCCACGTAACTGGACGCCAAGCGCCGATACCAAAGAAGTGCTGGATACCTGTCAGGTTGCCGCCGAAGCGCCGGAAGGTTCAATCGCAGCGTATGTGATTTCTATGGCGCGTACGCCTTCTGACGTACTGGCCGTGCACTTATTGTTGAAAGAAGCCGGTTGCCCATTTGCGATGCCGGTTGCACCATTATTCGAAACTCTCGACGATCTGAACAACGCCGATGACGTGATGACTCA
>CAWUIY010000306.1:0-5810 GCA_963922555.1 uncultured Serratia sp.
ACTCTCCAGTGCTTCCAAGGACTCTTTATTCATTTTCTATATTACCTATCCTCATCGCCATCCCAATCATTTTCTACTTTCCTAAGTTAAGATATTTATCACTACTTCCTATAATCTGTAGCTTTGCATTCAGCGCACAGTTAAGTAGCGCTTTAACCTCACAAAGAAATTATGAAGATGTTATTTTTAGCATGATTGCTAAAGATGTCATAACACACCCAGATATAGCGTCAACCATCACCGTTGGGCAGATTAACATAAATGAATGCACCAAGCTGATTCTAAACAGTAAACCGTTGGTGGGTTATTTCTTAAGTCCAGCGACTCAATTTCTGGCATCATTTCAGTTAATGAATAAAGGTCTTACATCCACTACCTATGGGTATAATGAGGAAGAAAAAAACAGCCAATACCTGCAAAAATTAATAATTGACGGGATCAAGCCTGACATTAAAAATGCAGAGTATTCAATTTACTTTAACAAAAACGTAGCAATTATAAAGCTAGGTTCAACAAATTAAGATGATTAATAACTCTGGTCGATCACCCTTCTTTTTATAAGAATATGAGCTGATTATTGTGGATGACAAGTACTTAAATATTGTTTTATTGAAATAGACGGAAGGTCTTCTGGAGCGGGTGAAGGGAGTATAACCAGAAGATAATCTGCATGATTTCATTATCTTTTTATTTCACATGAAAATTAGATACCCCCAAATGTACCCCCAAAATATTTTTTGCTGCTCTTTTGGGGGTACTGTTTAACAATGCCGGTTACTTATAAAAACGAGCACGATCTTGAAAAGCCCGGCCAGAGGCGCATTTGCTAGATTAAATCACCGATAAATTTTGCATGCACCTCAAGTCTCGCTTGTGGATGACCGGCAACAGCACCAGTTAAATGAGTTCCCGTAGGGACAGCTTTTATGGCTAAATTGATTGTGTAATTCGCAATTCCCAGGACGTTCTGCGCCTGACGGTTATGCTGAGATACATGCAGGTCCAGCTTCTCACCCTCAACGGTCCCTTTATACGTAAACCCAAAATCTCCACCGTTAATTTTGTTATCTGTGACAACAACGGTACCACTCCCAACCTTACCCTGCTGCCCGCTAAATTCAACATAATAAATACCATCTTTCATGACTACATCCTTTAGTGGTGACGCCTGAAAGTAGGCGCATATACAAATGTAGACTGAAATTATTAGTTTCAAATAGAAAATAAATGAAAATAAAAGAAACGAAATGTTTTTATAACCGTTAACTCGTACGTTTGATTGGAGTGTTGCTCGCCTCATTTGAAAATCTGATTATTCGTAATCAACTTTTAAGCGACAGGAGCCGCACTATGGAGAACATGGAAAAACTTAAGGATGAGGTTATGGCCTGGGCTTTTGAAAAAGGCCAGGAGTATGTAGCGATTGAAATTAGCCGAATATGGCTAAGGAGCAATGCTCACTCAAAGAGTATTCGCCTTTACCCCATGGAAGACGAATCTGGCCATGCAAATCCACTAGCTATACACAACAATAAACAGCAAATATTCCGTTGGATACGCGGTGACACAAAAGTCTCGCAGGCCAAGGTTATAGAACTGGCAGATGCAATGTTCACCTCACTACCTGCAGAGCGTAAAGCACGCATAAATGGAGAAACTCTTAACTGCCAGATATCAGCACTTCTGCACGCCATTTCTAAAACAGTCACAGCGGCGCTGCTAAAAGATGATGAACTGGAAAAGCATATTAGAAATGCCCACCACTCGCTCGTCTTGCTTCGCACCGTAAGCGCCCAGCAGAAACAACGTTGTTCTGACATCTGGCAGGCTGGTGGCCAGCAAAAATTATTGAGAAAAGAATATCCAAAATGAAATTTTTAACTTTAGAAGAATGGTGTAAAAAAACGTATTCCAGCGATTATCCAACGCTACAGACCCTACAGCGTTGGGCGAGAGGAGGATATATCTACCCTGCACCTGAGAAACATGGCCGAGCATACCGAGTTAGGGAGGATGCCATTTATATTAACCCGCGGACTTTTAGCCTAAAAAATCACAACGCTAGAGTGAATCCACTTATTGAAAAAATCATAAGTGAAACTGCAAAGTTAAAAAGACAGAAATATTAATGATAGACAAATGCCCATATACATCTGTAAATGGGACCTCGGTGTAAAACTCGCGCTTGGGTACACGCTCTTAATTATCTGAAACTGGCTCCTGCAGCGGCAGGGGCCAGCCGTCAGACTGCAGGAGGGTTATTACATCAGAGTACTTATCGGTATGGCGGTGACGAAGAATGGATTGATAAAAGTCATTTCGAGCATCAGAAGTAGGTAAATCCGCGGGCGTGGTATTTCTAAGCATTCCGAGAAGAAGTGTATCCGTCTCGGCAGCATCCCAATTTTGCCCGTTGGAAATGATGGCATCTAGGAGTTGATCTAGCTGTTGCTGGCTGAGGCGGCCAGCGAACGGCGTGATGAGAGCGGCAAAGTTTGATTCTGATCCGCGATAGCTCCCAGAGTTTTGATAGTGTTGGAGTGCCATAGGCCACAAGTCAGCAAGCGGCTGAAAGGTGATCGCGTCGGCCAACTGCTGTTGAGTCAGGCCAGCAATTAATGCCAACAGCGCTTCCCGAAACTGCGGAACTGCCACAGCTGTTAGAATACGGTAGTCAGTGATCGTCGCAGGGAGGACATTTTCGATAGTCTCTTGTAGAACTGTTCGCGTCGGTTCCTGAAGCCGCTGCCAGAGATCCGGAAACGCGGCGATTAAGGCAATCGCACGATGCCGGTTGTGTGGCTCTAAAGTGTCAATCAGACTGACAATTGCCAAAGAGACGTCAGACCAAGCATGACCAGCGCGATCACGTATCGCGACTAGTGAGACAATAATTTTGTTATGGAGCGCTTCCCATTGCGCTGGCACACCCTTGAGAAGCGATTTTGCGAGAACCGTGCCGAAGTTGCGAACGTTCTGAGCGCGGACGCGCGCGAGGTACCGTTGCTCGACATAGTCGAGGATTCGTTGATGGGCTATGGGGAACCCTGGCGACTGGACATCGACGTCATACAGGTCGAAGATTGCTTTACCCTGCAGAGGTTCTTGCGATAGGACGAGTTCCACCGCATTGACTAAATGAAGTCGCACCAATTCGTGAGACGGTTCGAATAGATCGGCCTCGGCTGAGAACGCCGGGTGTGCGCATAGATGCCTATCTTCGCGAAGACGGTTTAGATGAGTCCGAGAGATCCGGTTGATGACCTGAGTGTTGGCCGTTGCGTCTTCAAGGATGCCTGCTTCTAGCTGAAGAAGTTTAGAAATATCCCCTGAGGTAGTCGCATTATCCCACGACTGAAGAAACGCAGTCGCGGCAGCATCGCCCATGGCACTGAGTTCACGGTACTTGGCAATCAGATCGTAGACAAGTGCGACCCAGGCGGTAGTAAGGGCGCCACGCAATGCGCCCGCTTTGTAGGCTTTCACTGCGTCAAGAAAGTACACCTTCGACTGGGGATGCCGAATTCGGGTAAGAAGTATGTCGAGATCTATGAATCCAATGTCCATGGTTTTAAATTCAAAGGTGTATGGTGCGGGAAATAATATCACACGACAATAGATACAATATCGGTCAAGTTACTTTTTTTGGGGTGCCAAACACAACCCCATTATTGCCAATGCTAGGATAAGCGCACTAACTCGGCCACAGTGAAAATGCCAAATAATAGTTCGCTGGCTGTATTTGTCTTATCGCTTGGGATAGTGAGCCCATTCATCACATACTAGGCATTTCGTATAGGTTTCGTATTTGCCGCTAGTTCGCCGCCCCTAGCCCTGTGCGTACTTATTCTCCTCGTCAATTCTCTTAGACGCAACGGGCTTTGAGTGGTACGCACCAGTTTTCCCTACATACCATTGCCCTTCTGGGGCGACGCGGATAACTATCGGATTTCAATGCCTAATGATTTCAGGGTTGCATTATAGAAGCGCCAATCGTATTTAAGAGTTGCTTTGACATATAACTAAAGGAGTTTTAGCCAAGATATTCATAGGTATGTTTGACATGTTATCGTAGCCATTTCACCCATTATACACGTGTAAAATGGGCTATTTTGTTACGTTATAGACTTCTTAGGTGATTGATTTTTTCAGTTCAAAGCCGTGCTTTCTCATGTTTTAATCGAGCAATAGAAGTATGCCATTCGACCAGCAATGCTTTAATTTTATTGCTACTAGACTTTATCAATGCCCGTTCCAAACGTTTGCCATGAGCATTGGATAGTGCCCCTAAAAGAACCCATTCTCGCCAAGTTGCTGGATTGTCATCGTCCAGCCGTAGTCCAGATTGCCGTATCCACATACCGAGAACTTTCGCCTCATGTATTGTTAGTGACTCAATAGCCTCATAACTGGGTATCTCATCGGAAATATAGCGCCTTCGGCTACGTTCACCGTGTTTGACCGCGTTAAAATTGCCTAATGGCGCACCGGCACCTGTTCGTTTCCCACCCCAGCCAAATCTTGATTGTTGGTCGATTTTATTATTTTTATTCTTGTTCATCATACGCTGACTCCAAACTTTATCCGTGCCTTCCACATTAATCAAAGCCTCATAATCTCTGAAAATTAGGCTAAATTAGTATCCTAACGTTAGACCATGTTGGGCATTTCTTATCAAGCTAGCGTGTTTATTCTGCGGTACGCACCTTTTATCCTGCGTACCGTTCTGCGTACCTGCGTACCGGATCCGCAAGGCATATTTAATGTAACGCTGGCTACCGGCGCGGGGCTGGCTTTTTCCATTGGTAAGCTGGTGCGGTCATCCGTTGTCTGTGCCGTTCTTTAGCTACCAGGCTTGAGGCAATGCCGGTGCGTATATCTAGTAACTCTTTACCATTCAATGCGTGTCCCTGCTGGTGGGCTGCTTCGATAATCGTTTTCTCTAGCGTGTTTCTGTCCAGCATTATGTCACCTCGTAACCCCATTTAAGGGGATTCAAAAGGGTAAGGGAATGCCTGAGTCCAACGTACCAGCAAATCACGCCTTTGGCTCAGGCCGCCAGTGTTAACCAATTCTGCGACCGCCAAGCTGCTCGATGGCCAGCGTGTCTTTACCAATAAGCCTTTCTGCAAATCCTTCATCGCTCTGGCATTCCGGCTGCATGGCTATCTCTTGGCTCAAATCTGGATCCTGTACATTGCCAGTCTGGTTCACCTGGGATTCAACCGGCTTATTACTTTCATTTTTCATCGTGATTATCCTGTTTTGATATGCTCACTTACTAGAACCTCTTAAACCCGTTCTGAGAGGCTGAAACCACCAGCCTCTATATTTATGGGGTAAGCGGTTCCGTATCACTGCTACCCTGCTCAACGCCGCCGTGGCTATGCCCATCTACAACAGACCCGTCTACCAGCGTTAACTTGCCAGCACCAGATATTTTCAGCCCGTTAAGGTCGAAGCCGCCCGGCGCGACACCGGCTATGCTGCCGCTAGTAGGGTTAAGGCTGAATGAGGTTTTACCATCGTCGCTGCGTAGCTGAACCTCGGTGGTGCTGATACCGTTGATTTTCTTTGCCTGAGACTGTGGGCCAGGTATGACAAACGCATCTGATAAGTCATGTGACCGGCGGCTTGCCGTTTTCTGTACATTTCCGCTCTGCCACCAGAAATCAAAATCCTTATCGCTAAATATCACCAGGCACTCGTCACCGGCCTTAATGGGAAAGGTCAGCGTGCAATCACCGCCGCGCGGGAAAATTACTGGCGCATCGACAATCAGAGGGTAACTTTCCGTTTTTTCAGCCCCT
>CAWUIY010000307.1:0-5790 GCA_963922555.1 uncultured Serratia sp.
GAAGCTGTTCACTGCAAACAAAAACTTCCGTCGTGCCGTGTACCTCGGTGTAGGTCTGCAGGTCATGCAGCAGTTCACCGGTATGAACGTCATCATGTATTACGCACCTAAAATCTTTGGTTTGGCTGGCTTCACCAACAGCACCGAGCAGATGTGGGGTACGGTAATCGTTGGTCTGGTTAACCTGCTGGCGACCTTTATCGCTATCGGTCTGGTTGACCGCTGGGGCCGTAAGCCTACGCTGATCCTCGGCTTCCTGGTTATGGCAATTGGCATGGGCATTCTGGGTACCATGCTGCACATCGGTATTCAATCTACAGGCGCGCAATACTTCTCTATCGCCATGTTGTTGATGTTTATCGTTGGTTTTGCGATGAGCGCCGGTCCGCTGATTTGGGTACTGTGTTCTGAAATTCAGCCACTGCGTGGCCGCGATTTTGGTATCACCGTGTCAACCGCAACCAACTGGATTGCCAACATGATTGTCGGTGCAACCTTCCTGACCATGCTGGACAGCCTGGGTAATGCCAACACCTTCTGGGTGTATGGCGCGCTGAACCTGGTGTTTATCTTCATCACTCTGGCGCTGATCCCGGAAACTAAAAACGTTTCTCTGGAACACATCGAGCGTAATCTGATGAGCGGTAAAGCTCTGAAAGATATCGGCCAGTAATATTCTGGATCTCGATTTTGTACCTTGATAAAGGCGCTCAATGAGCGCCTTTATTTTTCCTCAAACCGCCTCGTCCTTCCCGGATCGGTCGCCATTTTTCTTGCCTAAACCGGGTTTTCAGATTTATGCTTCAGGCATGAAAAGCACCAGAATACCCATTGCCCTGCAACAAGCCGTGATGCGCTGCATGCGCGAAAAACTACAGCTTGCCAATCAGAAACTGTCGGCTTCGTATCCCGAACCAGAAATCAGCTATCAGCAGCGAGGAACCAGCGCCGGTACCGCCTATCTGCAATACTGGCAGATACGGCTTAATCCGGTCTTGCTGTTAGAAAACCAACAGGCATTTATCGATGAGGTCGTGCCTCACGAACTTGCGCACCTGCTGGTATTCCGCCATTTTGGCCGCGCCGCCGCGCCCCACGGAAAAGAGTGGCGCTGGATGATGGAGTCCGTACTCGGCGTCTCTGCCAGCCGAACCCACCAGTTTACCGTTACCTCGGTACAAAGCAAAACCTATCCCTATGTTTGCCAGTGTCGAGCTCATCAACTGACCGTGCGCCGCCATAACAAAGTCATGCGCAAAGAGGCGGAATATCGCTGTAGCCATTGCGGGACTTTACTGCGTTTCAAAATAAGTGATGCCGGTTAATCACGCCAATTACGGCTTCACTTAACTCATTAAAATTTATCAAAATTCTCATTGATAGCACATTTCGCATCCTTTACCCTGCCTGCTTTTGATTATCAGGCCTCTGGAATATGTCTCGCAAAATACTGCTCATGCTGTCCCTGCTCGCTTTCAGTACTTCAAGCGCTTTTAGTGAATCCTTCGATCACCTCAAGATTAACAATTTCAGCCAGGCCAAGGCAGCGGCGGTAAAAATCAATCATGATGCCCCGACTTTCTATTGCGGCTGCAAGGTGAGTTGGAGCGGCAAAAAAGGCACACCAGATCTGCAATCCTGTGGCTATGTACCGCGTAAAAATGCCCAGCGTGCCAATCGCATAGAATGGGAGCATGTAATGCCAGCCTGGGAGTTTGGCCACCAGCGTCAGTGCTGGCAAAACGGCGGCAGAAAGAATTGCGCGAAAGATGCGGGCTATCGTCAGATTGAAACTGACCTGCATAACCTCGAACCATCTATTGGCGAGGTAAATGGCGACCGCAATAATTTCCAGTACAGTCAATGGAATAGCCCGTCCGATCAATACGGTCGCTGTGAAATGAAAGTCGACTTCAAAGCTAAAGTCGCCGAGCCACCAGAACGAGCACGCGGCGCAATTGCCCGGACCTATTTCTATATGCGCGACCGCTACAATCTCACGCTGTCGCGCCAGCAAACTCAGCTGTTTACCGCCTGGAACAAGCTTTATCCGGTGACTCCGTGGGAGTGCGAACGCGACAACCGCATCGCCGCCGTTCAGGGGAATCACAATAACTATGTTCAGCAGGCTTGCCAGCGGGGAAACAGCTAACCTACTATATCCGTCTTAACTGCCTGTCACGCACGCCCCTGCTCTGCTAACTCGTTCGCCGGGCGTGCTGCTCAACAGCGCCAGGGCGCTGTTTTTATCATAGGATTAACGCCTCACATGCGAATACCCCGCATTTATCATCCCGAGCTTCTGAACGCTCACGACGAAATCTCTCTCAGCGAAGACGCCGCTAACCACGTCGGCCGCGTGCTGCGGATGCAACCGGGACAACAAATTCAGCTGTTTGATGGCTCCAATCAGACCTTTAACGCCACCATAGCGGCCGTCGACAAAAAGAGCGTGCGCGTGCAGTTGGCCGAGGGCGAGCTGGCCGATAACGAATCACCGCTGAACCTGCATCTGGGGCAGGTTATTTCTCGCGGCGAAAAGATGGAATTCACCATTCAGAAATCCATCGAATTGGGCGTAAACACCATCACCCCGCTGTTTTCTGAACGCTGTGGAGTTAAACTGGACGGTGAACGTTTAGCTAAAAAACTTCAACAATGGCAGAAAATAGCCATTGCTGCCTGCGAACAATGCGGACGCAACCGCGTGCCAGAAATTCGCGAGGCCATGCCACTCGAGCAGTGGTGCGCCGAGCAGGACCAAAGCCTGAAGCTAAATTTGCACCCACGTGCCAGCCACAGCATAAATACGCTGCCACTGCCTGTAGAACGTGTGAGATTATTGATTGGTCCAGAGGGCGGACTTTCCGCCGACGAGATTGCAATGACCACGGGCTATGGATTTACTGATATCCTGTTGGGACCGCGCGTTTTACGCACAGAAACTACCGCGCTCACCGCCATTACCGCCCTGCAAGTGCGATTTGGCGATCTGGGCTAGAAGCAGGCTCTAAAGGAGAGAAGATGATTAAGCTTGGCATCGTGATGGACCCGATTTCATCCATCAATATCAAGAAAGACACCAGCTTCGCCATGTTGCTGGAAGCCCAGCGTCGCGGCTATGAAATACATTATATGGAGATGAATTCTCTGTATCTGCGCGGCGGCGAAGGCCGTGCGCACACGCGTAAAGTGCTGGTAAAACAGGATTACGAAAGTTGGTATCAGTTTGGTGACGAGCAGGATATCGCGCTGCAAGACCTGGATGTGATCCTGATGCGCAAGGATCCGCCGTTCGATACCGAGTTCATTTATGCGACTTATATTCTTGAACGTGCGGAAGAAAAAGGCACGCTGATCGTTAACAAACCGCAGAGCCTGCGCGACTGTAACGAAAAGCTGTTCACCGCCTGGTTCCCAGAGCTGACTCCCGACACGCTGGTCACCCGTGATGCCGCACAGCTGAAATCATTCTACAAAGAATACAATGACGTGATCCTCAAGCCGCTCGACGGCATGGGTGGCGCGTCAATCTTCCGCCTGAAACCGGAAGATGCCAACGTTTCAGTGATCATCGAAACCCTGACCGAACACGGTAGCCGCTACTGCATGGCCCAGAACTATCTGCCAGCGATCAAAGACGGCGACAAGCGCGTGCTGGTGGTCGACGGCGAGCCGGTGCCTTATTGCCTGGCGCGTATTCCTTCACAGGGCGAAACCCGTGGCAACCTGGCGGCTGGTGGTCGTGGCGAAGCGCGTCCGCTGAGCGAAAGCGATTGGGCGATTGCTCGCGCCGTGGCTCCAACGCTGAAGAAGAAAGGCCTGATCTTTGTCGGCCTCGACATCATCGGCGACCGCCTGACCGAAATCAACGTCACCAGCCCGACCTGCGTGCGTGAAATCGAAGCGGCTTTCCCGGATATTTCCATCACCGGAATGCTGATGGACGCCATCGAAACCCGCCTGGCTGCGCGTTAATTTTTATAGATTATCACTGACTAAAGATCCTTTAGATTTCGTGTCGTAACAGGGCAACAGCTTAGCGCAGCTCCAAAAGCTTGCTCAGGCAAGTGAACAGGTTCAGCGCAGTTACGGCACGAAAGATAATGGATGGAAAACATAATGAATTTACAGCATCACTTTCTTATTGCCATGCCTGGACTGGAAGAACCTCTGTTCAAACGCTCCGTCATCTACGTGTGTGAACACAACGAAGAAGGCGCAATGGGCCTGGTGATCAACAAACTTGTCGATGATTTCACAGTAAAAAACGTGCTCGACAAGCTGGACATTGAACCTACGCCGCGCGACCCGGCTATCAATCTCGATCGCCCGGTATTCTCCGGCGGCCCATTGGCTGACGATCGCGGTTTTATCCTGCACACCCCACGCGAAGGCTTTGGCTCGAGCATCCGCATTTCCGATCAAACCATGATCACTACCTCAAAAGACGTGCTTGAAACTCTGGGCACCCCCGATCAGCCGAAAGACGTGCTGGTCGCTCTGGGTTATGCCGCCTGGGAACAGGGTCAGCTGGAGCAGGAATTGCTGGACAACAGCTGGCTGACCATTGAAGCCAACAGCGATATTATTTTCCGCACGCCGATTGCCGAACGCTGGCGAGAAGCGGCGAAAATGATCGGTATTGAAATCAGCCAACTGGCGACCCACGCAGGTCACGCGTAATGGGAAACCGGACACTGTTCGCTTTCGATTTCGGCACCAAAAGCATTGGCCTGGCGATTGGTCAGGAAGTCACTGGCACCGCTCGCCCATTGACGTCCTTCAAAGCTCAGGACGGTACGCCCGACTGGCAAAAAATCGAGAAACTGCTTAAAGAGTGGCAGCCTGATTTAGTGATCGTCGGGCTTCCGCTCAATATGGACGGCACTGAACAACCCCTGACCGCCAGAGCGCGCAAGTTTGCCAATCGACTACACGGCCGTTTTGGCGTGCAAGTCGAGCTGCACGACGAGCGCCTGAGCACGGTAGAGGCGCGTGCTGACCTGTTTGAACGCGGCGGTTTCCGCGCTTTGGACAAAGGCAGTGTCGATGCCGCTTCGGCGGTAATCATTCTCGAAAGCTGGTTTGAAAATCAGTGGAACAAGCCAGAAGCGTGATATTGCGTTGAGTTAGCCTGCCGGACTGCTCAGCATTGTCTCAGTAGTCCGGCGCTGATTCGCTGCTGTCTGCTCTGTTCAAAAGTTTGCATTCCGGCCTCTCCGCCGGTTTGCAAACTATCTTGCAGTTGATGTGTCTTACCCTCACGAATCAAATTACACACAGCCGGTGTCGAGGTTAGCATTTCGTACAAGCCAACCCTGCCGCCATGCTGTCCGGGCACCAGTTTTTGCGCCAAAATCCCGCGCAGGCTTCCGGCGAGCTGAGCGCGAACATAGGCTTTCTCGTCAACTGGAAAAACATCTATCAGCCGGTCAACCGCCTGTGCAGCGTGCCGTGCATGCAGCGTTGCCAGCACCAGATGACCGGTTTCAGCGGCGGTCAATGCCAGCCTGATACTTTCGCTGTCGCGCAGTTCCCCAAGCAAAAGCACGTCGGGGTCTTCACGCAGCGCCGCACGCATCGCCTGAGCAAAGGACAGCGCATGAGTGCCCAATTCACGCTGCTGAATTAAACACTGCTGGCTGTTGTGCAAGAATTCAATCGGGTCTTCCAGCGTGATAATGTGCCGAGTGCAGCTATGATTGAGATAGCCGATCATCGCTGCCAGAGTGGTCGATTTTCCGCTGCCGGTTGCGCCGGTAATCAAGATTAACCCGTCGTCCTGCT
>CAWUIY010000308.1:0-5720 GCA_963922555.1 uncultured Serratia sp.
TATGCAAAAATTCACGGCGACTGGGACTTCAACGGTCGCTATCTGGGCATTATTCAACTTAGCGATACCACAGGTTTGAGTTCAATGGCGGGTACAACCGGTTTAGTGCTGACCGATGGTACGACCCAGATGGATTACCTGTTCTATTATACCAGCCAGGGCAGTACCTATGCCGTTGTGGCGTCCAGCACCGATATTTCGAGCAGCGGTACCAATGCCTTACCATGGACTGCGGGCTCAACCATCACTTGTACCACCTTGAGTGGCGTTGCATTAGTCTTTACCGCTTCTGAAACTGCAGGTGACAACGCCAGTGGTACTAACTTCTTCGACATCTTGCATGACTACGAATTGGTAGCTTTTGGTAAAATCCAGGTAATGGCAGGTTACCTTTCCGGAATAATCGGTGGTAACCAGTTCACTTCCAGCTTCCAGTACCAAAATTCTTATTCGGGTGCGACTGACGATATTCGCGGGTTTGGTATTTCAAACTCAGGAACAGCCCTTTCTTTATATAACTATGCGCTAAGTGATACGCCTTTCGTTAACGTGACTGACGCTTACTTTAATCTGGCTAAAAAGTTGTATATGAAGGATCGCCTATACGAAGGGATCGGCGCGTTGACGATCGTTCCTACCTCGACAACTGATACCACGGCTCTTCTGGTATTGACTAATTCGACCAACGACAAGTATTTGAATGAAGGCAGCATGTATGACATCACTATCAAAAGTAACTTTGCAACCTGTGGTTCCTTCCGCGTGTTTGTGGTAGGTGACACCGGCACATATTCGCATGTCGTAGTCTCAAGCTTTACCGGTGATTCAATGGCGGTAACCTTCAGCGATTCCACTGACGGGGTAACCTTGAATTTCCGTCAGCAGTCCGGGTCAGACATGCAAGTGGTGACCAACATTGTCAGGATCTAATCTTTTAGCCTCAAAATAATTAACGGGCAGTGAATGATGGCTGCCCGTTTTTTTTGCTTGCAAAAATTTGTGTGTATTTTGTTACAAACTTAAAATCATCATAAAGCAGCAGTATTATCTCGATCGGTATAAAATGACGTTTTAGGAAATTGCGAGCTGTTGATTCAAATATGAAATGGTTATCAAAAAGTGCGCTTTTATTTGCCGTAAAGACCTGTTTTGCGGCCTTTTTGGCGTTATACATTGCGCTTAAGCTTAACCTGGATAAGCCGGCCTGGGCGATGGTTTCGGTTTATGTCATATCCCAGCTCTATTCTGCCTCCACCGTTTCCAAGGCGATTTTTCGCTTCTTTGGCACCGTGTTGGGCGGGATCTTCATCTTCATCATTTACCCTCTTACAGTCCAACATCCCCTGCTTTTTAGCCTTAGCGTATCGCTGTGGGTGGCCTGTTGTCTGTTCTTGTCGCTGCATGATCGCACGCCAAAAAGTTACATTTTTATGCTGGCCGGATATAGCGCCGCCATTATGGGCTTCGCAGATGTCACAACACCGCTAGGCATCACTTACACGGTCATTTCCCGTGTCGAAGAAATCACGGTAGCCATTATTTGTAGCAGCCTGATTCATATGCTGGTGTTCCCGGTGCGCATGCGCTATCTGCTCGAAGGCAGCGTCAGCAACTGGTACGAAAGCGCAAAAAAACTCTGTAATGAGCTGCTCACCGCCGAATCGAAAGATAGCACGCCGGAAAGGGCACAGATTCTGGTACAGATGGCTAACTACCCGCTTTCTGTTGAAACGTTGATTACCCATCTGGTCTACGAAGGGGACTCCGCGCGCAAGCTGATCCGTCTGGTCAGCGCCCAGTACCAGCATCTGTCATATTTGATCCCAACCTTAACCGCGATTGAAAAACGGCTTAGCCTGTTGGCCGAGCAGGGTATTATTTTCCCGGATTATGTCGCCGAATCGTTTAACCATTTCCTTCAATGGCTGAACAGCCCAGAACAAAGCGGTCAGGCACAGTGGATTCAGGACGATATTGGTGCCTCGCAAGAACGCATCAAAGGCCAGTACGAGCGCGAAGAAATCAGCGCGGAAGAGGGCCTGTTGTTAATCGGCCTGCTTGAGCGCTTGCAGAATTTTATTCGTCTCTCCGAATCCTACATGGGCGCAAAAGAGCGCGTCAGCACGATGGGATCCGAAAGAAAACGCAATAAAGCGAAACTGATCAGAAAACACTCTGACCGGGGACTGATTCTGCTTTCCTGCTTTACCGCTTTCACGGCGACCATGCTGGGCTGCCTGTTCTGGATAGGGACCGGTTGGAAAGACGGTGCAACTGCCCCGATGATGGGCGCTGTGGTATGTTCCTTCTTTGCGTCGATGGACAGCCCGATAGGCTCGATGAAAGTTTTCCTGAAAGGCGTGCTGGTGGCAATCTTTGTCAGTATCCTTTATGTCGGGCTGTTAATCCCCCCAGCGATCAACTTTGAGTCGCTGATTATCGTGTTAGCACCAGGACTGATAGCGCTGGGGCTGGTAATTGCCAACCCTTCGACTAACTTTATTGGGCTGATTATCGCCACGCAGATCCCCGGTTTTATCGGCATGTCTCACAACCTTAAACCCGATTTGCTATCGATTATTAACGCATCGGTTTCAACGGTAGTCGGTATTGTGATTGCTGTAATATTGACGGCGGTCATTCGTAATAAAAGACCATCGTGGACAGCTCGCCGCGTTTTGCGCCGTGGTATCAGGGAACTCCTGCAATTTACCTCTGAAATCAAGATTAATGCCTCGTCGTTGCTGGGGCGTCAGCAGTATGTGGCCAGCATGATAGACAAGATCAACATAATCTTGCCGCGAAATACGGTCGATCCGATCCCCGGCGTGGCGTTGGGCGGTAACCTGATTACCGAGATTTGGCTGGGGGTAAACTGCTATGACTTCTATGCGCGCCATCATGAGCTGCTGAAAGATAATGCGCTGGATAGTGACGCGTTAATGGCCGAAATCACCCTCTATTATAAAAAACGTTTCAGGGACATCTATATCGACCCACCGCAGTCGCTGCTGGATGAAATCGACAAGCTATTGCTGCGTACCGAAGCTCTATGCCGTTCGAACATGCAATTGTATAGTCCATTGTTTTATCTGTTTAATATCCGCATGGCGTTGTACCCAACGCAGAGATGGCCACAGCCATAATCCATAACTCTATGATTAATAACAAAAAAGTCACTTAACTGTGACTTTTTGTTTTATTTGGACATAATTGTGAACATCTTTGTTACAAACAAAACAAGATAACAGCATGAGCAGGGGTATAAAATAATGCTTTAAAATCTACGTGATTTGTTTAATAAGAAAATGAAGTGGCTAACAAAAAATGCTTTTTTGTTCTCGGTAAAAACCTGTATTGCTGCATTTTTGGCTTTATATATCGCTTTAAAACTTAATCTGGATAAGCCTGCCTGGTCACTGACCTCTGTTTTTATCATCTCCCAGCTTTACTCCGCTTCAACGCTCTCAAAGTCGGTATTTCGTCTCATGGGAACCTTGCTTGGTGGCGCATTTATTTTCTTTATTTATCCAATCACCGTTCAGCACCCGCTGCTGTTCAGCTTTTGCGTTTCGCTGTGGATTGCTTTTTGCCTGTACCTCTCGTTGCACGATCGCACGCCTAAAAGCTACGTGTTTATGTTAGCCGGATACAGTGCGGCAATTATGGGGTTTGCCGACGTCACATCGCCGCTGGACATCACCTATACCGTTATCTCGCGCATTGAAGAAATCGCTGTGGCAATCGTTTGTAGCACTCTGGTACATATGATTATTTTCCCGGTGCGCATGAGCACGCTGTTAGAAATTAGCGTTAATAACTGGTTTGAAAGTGCCAGAAAAATTTGTTCGGACATGCTGACGCGAGTCTCAAAAGAAAAGTCGGTTGAGCATGAACAGATCCTGATCCAGATGGCGAATTATCCGGTAAACGTCGAGGCGCTGATCACCCACTGTGTCTATGAAGGCGATTCCGCACGAACGCTGATCCGCATGGTATCGGTGCAATACCAGCATCTCTCCTATCTCATCCCGACGCTGAGCGCGATTGAAAAACGCCTGATTTTGCTGGGTGAGCACGGTATTACCTTTCCCGTTTTTGTCGCCGAAACTTTTAGCCATTTTTTGGTTTGGCTTAATAATCCTCAACAGTTTGGTGATACCGCCGAGCTGGTGGAAGAGATGGTTGCCTCGCAGGAAAGTATTAAGGCTTTGTATGTCTCGGGCGAGATGAGCGCGGAGGAGGGGCTACTGCTGACAGGACTGGTTGAACGTCTGCAAAACTTTATTCGTATCGCTCACGCCTATCTGGCGGTTAAAGAAAAGGTTAATGCCTTGCCGGAAGAGAGGAATCCGGCGAAATTTACCTTGTTCAAAAAGCATGCCGATAAGGGACTGATTTTCCTCTCTTCATTGACTATTTTTATAGTCACTATGCTTTGCTGCCTGTTCTGGATTGGCAGCGGATGGAAACACGGCGGCACTGCGCCGGTAATGGCGGCCATTGCCTGTTCCTTCTTTGCCGCGCACGACAGCCCGATTGCGTCATTGCAGGTGTTTCTTAAGGCGGTAATTATCGCCATCGCGGCGAGCCTGATTTATACCGTTATCTTGATCCCGCTGACCACCAGTTTTGAAGCATTGATTCTGTGTCTGGTGCCGGGATTACTGGCGCTGGGAATGGTTATCGCCAGACCGGCAACCAATATATTCGGCCTGATTATTTCGACGCAGATCCCGAGTTTTATGGCCATGAGTCATGATTTTAGACCCGATCCGCTATCGATCATCAACTCGGCGATTTCGACCGTGGTCGGGATCCTGATCGCGGTACTGGTTACTGCGATCATCCGAAATAAACGACCGTCCTGGACGGCTAAGCGCGCGCTGCGACGGGGGATCAAAGATCTGTTGCAGTTCACTCAGGCAATTAAGATGAATAAATCCTCTTTGCTCGGACGTCAGCAATACGTGGCGGGTATGCTGGACAAGGTCAATATTATTTTACCGCGCATCAAGATTGATCCAATCCCCAACGTGGCCTTGGGCGGCAATTTGATCACTGAAATCTGGATCGGCGTGAGCGTTTTTGATTTTTACGCCAGACATGAAGAGCTGCTAAGAACTAACGGGATCGATACCGATGCGCTGCTGTTTGAGATAAACAACTATATCAAAAGCAGGCTGAAGAATATTTATGTGCCGCCACCGCCGTCACTGCTGGGTGAACTGAACCTATTGCTGCTCAAGCTGGAACCGGTGTGTAGGCAGGATATGCATCTCTATATGCCGCTGTTTTACCTGTTTAATATCCGCATGTGGCTGTTTTCCTCAGAGCGCTGGCCCACCGCGTAACCTATCCACTTTGCTGCTGCGGACTGAGTTCAGCCCGCAGCAGCGCCCGCTTTTATCAGATATTTTCCAGCTCGATGTCTTTGGTTTTGGGTCCCAGGAGCGAGATCACCAGCACCACAATTACCATACTGGCGACGATAAACGACAGTACGCCAATATTGCCGGTATATTGTAAAAAGAGTCCGATAATAATGCTGCTGAAGACTGTCGAAAGCCGACTGAACGAGTAGCAAAAACCGACTGCGGTCACGCGGATACGGGTCGGGAACACCTCAGTCTGATAGGAGTGGAAGCTGTAAGTCATCCAGGCGTTACAGTAACTGACCATAAAGCCGCAAAGGATCATGCCCATTGGGCTGCGCTGGA
>CAWUIY010000309.1:0-5687 GCA_963922555.1 uncultured Serratia sp.
CAGGCGTGAAGGCTCCTGGCACCCCAACAGAAAATAGGTGCGCTCGGGAGGTTCTTCCAGCGTCTTGAGCAGCGCATTGGCCGCGGCCTCAGTCAGCAGCTCGGCATGTGGCAACCAAACAATCTTTGCCCCACCCTGCTGAGCATAGTTGTAAAGCGTTTCAATCAATTGCCGAACCGGTTCTACACCCAGACTGTTTTTGCCTTTCTCTGGAGTCAGTACGTGCCAGTCCGGATGGTTTCCGGCAATCATCAGATTACAGCTATGACACTTACCACAGCTTTTTTCCCCTTCTGGATGCTGACATAGCAACCAGCGGCTCAGGCCATAAATTAACGCATCATCACCCATGCCTTTAGCGGCATGCATTAACAATGCGTGATGACCGCGATCGCCCTGATATTGGGCAATCAGCTGCCGATAAGGACCGTTTAGCCAGGGATACCAGTTCATTCCTGAGCATCCCTCTGACGCTGCTGCGCTATCCAATCTACGAGCGTTTGACGAATCGAGGCGCTGACCTGCTCGAGGCTTTGCGACGCGTCAATGGTCTTGATGCGCGGATCTTCAGCGGCCAGACTGAGGTAGCGCTCACGAGTACGTTCAAAAAAAGCCAAAGACTCTTGTTCGATGCGATCAAGCTCACCGCGGGCGCGAGCGCGTTGCAAACCAATCACCGGGGAGAGGTCAAGGTACAGCGTCAAGTCAGGGCGGAAATCGCCCAGCACAGTATCACGCAGCGAAGTCATCAGCTGGTTATCGATACCTCGGCCGCCGCCCTGGTAGGCCTGTGAGGACAGATCATGGCGATCTCCTACCACCCAAGTGCCACGTGCCAGAGCTGGCTTGATGACATTCTCCACCAGTTGGACGCGTGCGGCATAGAGCATTAGTACTTCGGCTTTATCCGTGAGCTGCTCGCCTGCAATACCTTGCTTGATCAGGTCGCGCAGTTTTTCAGCCAGCGGCGTTCCTCCTGGCTCACGAGTAAATTGAATGTCGGTAATACCCTGCTCGCGCAAGGTGTTCACCACTACGTCTCGCGCCGTGGTTTTACCTGCGCCTTCCAGGCCTTCGATAACGATAAAACTACTTTTCATTCTTGTTTTTCATCAGCTCGCGATACGCGCGCACTGCCTTGTTATGACTGTCGAGGTTGGTGGTAAAGGTATGTCCCCCTTTTCCATCAGCGACAAAATAAAGAAAATCGGTTTTTGCGGGATGTGCCGCAGCTTCAATGGATGCCTCGCTTGGCATGGCAATCGGTGAAGGCGGCAGTCCTTCAATCACGTAGGTATTATACGGCGTTGCGGTCTCGAGATCCTTCTTGCTGATCGATCCCTTGTAGCTGTCCCCCATGCCGTAAATTACCGTCGGATCGGTTTGCAGTCGCATGCCGATACGCAAGCGGTTGATAAATACAGACGCAACCTCTTTACGCTCATCTTTGATCGCCGTTTCTTTTTCGATAATCGACGCCATAGTCAGCATGTCAGTGGGCGTTTTGTAAGGCAAGGAAGGATCGCGATCCTGCCAGATCTGGGCCACCGTTTTTTCCATTCGCTGATGCGAGCGCTTGAGCAGTGACAAATCGCTGGTACCCGCAGTATACGCGTAGGTATCTGGATACAGCCAACCCTCAGCATTTTTAGCATCTTTCATACCCAGCGCTGTGGCGATTTCATCGTCGGTTTTGCCGGTCAGTTCATGCTTAAGGTAACCGGCTTTCTGCAGTTCCTGCATCCAGTCCTGCAGACGGAAGCCTTCGACAAAGCGAATAGTAAACTGCGCTTCTTTGCCGCTTTTCAGCAATTCAAGCATTTGGCGTACGGTCATGCCGGCCGGAAAACGATAGGTTCCGGCCTTGAATTCACCAAGCTCCGGCTCAATCCGCAGTAGCCAGCCAAATAACGCGGGTGATTTAATCAATTTTTGCTGATACAGCATATCCTGTAACACGACGCGCCCGGTGCCTGCTGGCAAGGTAAAAATCTTCTCCTGGACAATATTCAATTTGCGGTCAGCAAAGCGCTCAACTTTAAGATAGCCCGCAAAGGCTAATGCCAGCAGAGCAATCACTATGATGCCAAAAATCTTGGTTTTTTTATTTTTCATGATTCTTTCACTTAAATACAAATTGTCTTGTTCAACAACAACGTGGTTGTAAAAACTCAAATAATTTCGATGCGTTATAATGCCAGTTTTCTATCTTGTTGACTGGAAGAATTGGCATCAAGGCATTACAAACGATAACTTCTTCTGCGTTTTCCAGCGTTGCTCGAGTTTCTCGCACTGTTTCGACGCTAAAGTCTGAGGAATCCTTGAGTATCGCAATAATGTGTTGTCGCATGAGGCCATCTACGCCCGATCGTGCGAGGTCTGGAGTGAAAACGCGGCTACCCTTGCGCCAGAAGATATTAGCGGCACAGCATTCAACCAGCATGCCTTCAGTATCTGCTACCAGCGCTTCCTGTGCCTGAGTGTCGTCAAGGTAGCTGCGGATCATCACCTGCTCCAGGCGGTTTAGATGCTTTATGCCGGCCAATAGAGGACTGTGCGCCAATGCGACAGGACTCGGGGCCAGCTCGATCCCCTGCTCGCGCCAGATGTGGTAGTGCTGCGGATAACAGCTTAACGACATGATCCGTGTCGGCCCTTTCGTTCCCTGGCTGCTGTAGCCTCGTCCGCCTTCGCCTCGTGAAAGAATAACTTTGATGACCCCTTCCTTCTGCGTTTGGGCAGCCGCTGAGCGCATTTCTTGCGCCAGATTTGCCCAGTTGCATTCCGGCATCCGTAATCTGGAAACGGCCATCTGCAAACGTGAAATATGCGCATCAAGCCGCTGTACCTCGCCGTTTTTCACCCAACCCGTGGTAAAGCAGCCATCGCCAAACTGCACCGCACGATCGGCAACCGAAATCACTTGCTGTTCAATCCCGTTAATCCAAAACATCGGTCCCCCTTTTTGCGGCACTCAGACTGGCTTAATTGCCTCATGGATACCACGAGATCATTCTGACTTTCAACTCGGCACACTATGGCGAATTACAGACAGCAAAAAGGCCCGAAATCGGGCCCTTTTCCTATGCAAAACGCAGAATCACATTTTGCGGAACACCAGAGAAGCGTTGGTGCCACCAAAACCAAATGAGTTGCACAGGGTGTATTCCATGCCTTTGACCTGACGCGCTTCATGCGGAACAAAGTCAAGGTCGCAACCTTCATCCGGGTTATCCAGATTGATGGTTGGCGGTACAGCCTGATCGCGCAGCGCAAGCACGCTGAAAATCGACTCTACGGCCCCTGCAGCACCCAACAGATGTCCAATCATGGATTTGGTTGAGCTGACCATGACACGACGGGCGTCGGCATCGAACACTGTCTTGACCGCCTGTGCTTCTGCCTTATCACCGGCTGGCGTAGAAGTGCCGTGAGCATTGATATAACCCACTTTGCCAGGAGAGATGCCGGCATCACGTAGCGCGTTTTCCATTGACAATGCTGCTCCTGCACCGTTTTCTGGTGGCGCTGTCATATGGTAGGCGTCACTGCTCATGCCAAAGCCAACAACCTCGGCATAAATTTTTGCACCGCGTTTCTTCGCGTGCTCGTATTCTTCCAGCACCATAATCCCGGCACCGTCGCCAAGGACGAAACCGTCGCGATCTTTATCCCAAGGGCGGCTTGCTGCCTGGGGATCGTCATTGCGTTTCGACAGTGCGCGGGCAGCACCAAATCCGCCAATACCCAATGGTGTACAGGCTTTTTCGGCACCACCGGCCAGCATCAGATCGGCATCATCATAGGCGATGATACGTGCTGCGTGACCAATGTTATGGACGCCCGAGGTGCAGGCTGTCGCAATAGAAATGCTAGGTCCACGTAATCCAAACATGATGCTTAGCTGACCTGCCGTCATGTTTATGATCGTAGAAGGGACAAAAAATGGGCTGACTTTGCGTGGTCCACCATGAATCAGTGCGCTGTGGGCTTCTTCAATAAGACCCAAGCCACCAATACCAGAACCAATTGCAGTACCGATACGCGGCGCGTTTTCTTCGGTCACTTCAAACCCGCTATCGCGCATGGCTTGAACACCGGCGGCTAAACCGTACTGAATGAAGGGGTCAATCTTGCGAGCGTCTTTAGGCGAGACGTATTCATCGCTGTTGAAGTCTTTCACTAAGCCAGCAAAACGCGTTGCGAATGCACTGGTATCAAAATGGTCGATGAGGCCAATGCCACTCTTACCGGCAAGAATAGCGTTCCAGGTGGACTCTACCGTATTGCCGACAGGAGAAAGCATGCCAAGTCCAGTCACAACAACTCGACGTTTAGACACGTATGTCCTCCAGGGAGGGAAAAAAATACCGTGGGACAAAAAAAACTTAGGCGGTCAAATGACCGCCTAACTATCAAAACTTATAATAAAGAAAAGTTTCGATTACGCCTGAGAGTTGTTGTTGATGAAATCAATAGCTGCCTGAACAGTAGTGATTTTTTCAGCTTCTTCGTCAGGGATCTCGGTATCAAACTCTTCTTCCAGAGCCATAACAAGCTCAACGGTGTCGAGAGAATCTGCGCCAAGGTCGTCTACGAAAGATGCAGAGTTAACTACTTCTTCCTGTTTAACACCCAGCTGTTCAACGATGATTTTCTTAACGCGTTCTTCGATAGTGCTCATACTATTAAATTTCCTATCAAAACTCGCTTTCGCGATGGTTTTCGTAGTGTATAAAATGTTGGAAAAGATGCAACTAAATCCCGGCTGGTCAAACCACTAATTTGCATTATTTGTCTATATTTACAGCCAAATAAGCAAAATCCTAGTGATTATCAGATCATGTACATGCCGCCATTGACATGTAAAGTCTCACCAGTGATGTAGCTGGCCTCATCAGAGGCTAAAAATGCAACAGCGCTGGCAATTTCTTTTGCATCGCCCAACCGGTTGGCTGGAACTGATGACAAAATGCCTGCACGTTGATCATCTGTCAACGCCCTTGTCATGTCCGTCTCAATAAAGCCAGGAGCCACGACGTTGACAGTAATGCCGCGTGAAGCAACTTCACGCGCCAAAGACTTGCTAAAACCAATCAAACCGGCTTTAGCCGCCGCGTAGTTCGCCTGCCCTGCGTTACCCATGGTTCCAACTACAGAACCAATGGTGATGATTCGGCCAAATCGCTTTTTCATCATAGACCGCATTACCGCTTTAGACAGCTTAAACACAGAGGTCAGATTAGTATCCAGGATATCCTGCCACTCGTCGTCTTTCATGCGCATCAGAAGGTTATCACGGGTAATGCCAGCATTATTGACTAAAATGTCGATTTCACCAAATTCAGCACGAATCGTCGTCAATAATTGTTCAATTGACGAAGAATCAGTCACATTGAGAGCTATACCTTTGCCGTTTTCGCCTAAATAGGTGCTAATAGCTTCAGCACCTTGTTCGCTGGTTGCGGTGCCAATAACACGTGCGCCACCGGCAACCAGTTTCTCTGCAATAGCCCGGCCAATACCCCGGCTTGCGCCGGTGACCAAAGCAATTTTTCCGTCGAAGCTCATTATTATCCTCTTTTTATTGTTCAAGCGCCGCTGACAGGCTAGCAGTATCGTTCACTGCAACCGCAGTCAGGGTGTCAACAATACGTTTGGTCAGCCCGGTTAATACTTTACCTGGA
>CAWUIY010000310.1:0-5666 GCA_963922555.1 uncultured Serratia sp.
CATTCACTCTTACCTGAATATAGCGATAAGTAGTCTGATTTCTCACCACATCCTGATAACCGATAACTGGCCCCACGACCGTAACAATAGCGCCTTTATACGCCTCGGGATTCAGATAACCCGCGCAGTACGCGAGAACGACTCCCTGATAATGCACATCCAGATCAGGTTGCCCCAGACCATCGAGCGGGAATACGGCTAACATAAGCTGAGTGGTATTACTCTTTGCATCATAAACCGTAGACCCTACCAGCCCGCCAAAACGAACCTCTTGCCCTTGATATATCTGTGGATTGCGCTCTACTGCATCAAAGTTTTGCTGAGGGTTAGGCGTGGTGCCGCGTATCGATTGCGGCATCACACATCCAGCAAGCAGCAATACGCTAAAGCCCAGAGCCAAAGCGAATCCTGATTTTCTTTTGGAAACATTAGGCATGCTAATTACCTTGAATATAGTATTTCTTTAGGCAACCAAGGGAGCGTTAAGTCACAAAGACTTAACGACCTGGAAGTTTTTTCCAGGTTACTTCATTTCGCAGATAAGTCGGCTCGGCCTGTTCAGCACGAACCCGGACACCACGCTCCCACGCAGCCAGCGCCAGCGGTATCATATCTTCGGCGTGTGGCAGCAAAATATTGCCTGCCACTAAATCAGCTTCCGTAGCGCCCAACAGTTGAGGATAGGTTTCCCAACCGGTACCTACCGTTGCCCAGCGTCCTTCAATAACCGTTTCGCGCCCGACCAGCTGTTCTGGCTTAATCACTACCTCGGTGGCTTCCCCTGCCCAAACACCCTCTGACTCGCGGGTAAACTGGCCCCAGTAAACCTCGCCCATGCGGGCATCAATCGCGGCCAAAACTTTCTCTGCTCCCGTCTCGCGGTAAGCTCCCTGCGCCATGGTTTGCAGAGTAGAAATTGGCAGCAAAGGCAGCTCGGCCCCAAACGCCAGCCCCTGTGCAATGCCAATGCCAATGCGTACACCGGTAAAACTTCCCGGACCGCGGCCAAACGCCAGTGCGTCGAGCTGATTTAACGTCAGTCCTGCCTCAGCCAGAATTTGCTCGACCATAGGTAGTATGCGTTGAGTGTGTTCACGAGCGCAGAGTTCAAAATAAGCCAGCGTCTCACCAGCTTTCTCTGACGAAGACGTGTTGTAAAGCGCAACCGAACAGGCTTCGGTCGCCGTATCAATTGCTAAAATTCGCGTGGACATGCCAAACCTCAGGCGGGATAAAAATAGGAATTGTGTTTATAGGCGGATAATAGCATAAGCAACTAGTTCTTTTGTAAAAACTGAATGGCCTGAGCCAGCGAGCGAGTACGCGGCGTTGGCGGTAAACTATTGATAAATACCTCTCCGTAGGGACGCATCACCAGACGGTTATCACAAATCACCATAACGCCGCGATCGTCGGTATCACGGATAAGTCGGCCAACCCCCTGTTTCAAGGTGATTACCGCATCTGGGAGTTGTACATCATTGAACGGATCGCCCCCGCGCAAACGGCAGTCTTCAATGCGAGCCTTCAGCAAGGGATCGTCAGGCGATGTGAACGGCAGTTTGTCGATAATCACCAGCGACAGCGTTTCACCTCGCACATCGACGCCCTCCCAGAAGCTGCTGGTCGCGACGAGCAGCGCATTACCGGCCTCAACGAACTGGGCAAGCAGCTGACCTTTACTGGTTTCTCCCTGCACCAAAACAGGCAACGTCATGCTGGCACGAAACTCCTCCGCCAGCTCGCGCATCATTTGGTGCGAAGTACAGAGGAAGAAACAGCGGCCTTTATTGGCCTCGATCAACGGACGCAGCATCCGCGCCAGCTGGCGTGAGCCACCCCGCTCGTTGGGAGAAGGCAGGTAACGCGGCACGCAAAGCAGCGCCTGATTGGCATAGTCAAATGGGCTGGCCAGCAGCAGCGTTTCCGCACCGTCAAGCCCCAGTCGGTCAGTAAAATGCTCCAGCTTTTCATTGACCGACAGCGTTGCCGAGGTAAATACCCAGGCGCCCGGCTTGTCTTGCATCAGTTCGCGAAATTTGTCCGTTACTGACAGCGGCGTCAGGGCCAGTACGAAATGCCTTGAATTGCATTCGTACCAATAACTGTAGCCAGGAACGTTGACATCTTTCAGGCGTTTCAATCGATTACGATAAAGCGTGGCCCGTTCAAATGCCGCATCAAGCAACGCCGAACGACCCAGCGACAGCTTCATGACGTCGTAACAAAGTTCCAGCGCATCGTCGAGCAGCAGGAGAGCACGTTGAATATTGCTATCTGCCAGCACGTCACGAAGATTGCCACGAAAGCCCGGTTCACCGAGCGCAAGACGAAAATCCATTGCGCTCTGCCCCAAACGATCGGCACTTTTCTGTAGCTGAGCAGAATCACGGACTTCGGTGCGATAGGCGATCGTAATATCTTTCGACAGATCAAGCAGTTGTCGGATGGAAAGCTGCTGGCCAAAATATTGGATGGCGATATCCGGAATTTGGTGGGGCTTCGTCAAAAATCATCACATCGGCGGTCGGGATCAGCTCACCGAAGCCGCTTTCTTTGACTACCATGTCGGCCATAAACAGATGATGGTTGACCACTACCACGTCGGCATCCATTGCCTTGCGGCGCGCCTTAACCACGAAACACTCTTTATACATCGGGCAATCGCTGCCCAGACAGTTATCGTTGGTGCTGGTGACCAATGGCCAGACGTAGCTGTCCTCAGCGACCACGTTGCAGGTGCTGATGTCCCCTTCTTCGGTCTTGGCCGACCAGCTGCGTAAATGCGCCAGATCGCTGAGCGACTGGCTCGCCAGTTCACCACCGGCCATGGATTGCTGATCGAGACGTTCGAGACACAAATAGTTGGAGCGGCCTTTAAGCAGCGCCAGTTTGCCTTTAAATTTAAGGGCACTGGCAACTTTAGGCAGGTCGCGAGAATAGAGCTGATCTTGCAGGGCTTTCGAGCCGGTGGAAATGATCACCTTTTTGCCCGAGCGCAGCGCCGGAGCCAGGTAGGCATAAGTCTTGCCCGTACCGGTTCCTGCTTCGACCACCAGCCCTTGCTTGTTTTGAATTGCCTGAGCAACGGCGTTCGCCATCAGACGCTGTGGTTCACGGGGTTTAAAACCCTCAATTTTCTGCGCCAGTGCGCCGTCTGTTGCGAAATCGTCTATCACGCTAAACCTACAGTTGTTAAATCAGCGCTGATTATGCCAATCCTTGCCCTCCTGTACCACCACCATCTGTAAGTCCATTGTCATCAAATGATGTGCTACTCTATGGCCCATCAATAAAACAGCGACTTTCAGGAGCACTCTTCATGTCAATTCAACGCATTAGACCCGAACCACGCATGTCAGATATCGTTGTCCACAACGGTGTCGTGTATTACACCAGCGTGCCGGAAAATCTGGATGCTAATGCCAAAGATCAAACCGCCGAGACTCTGGCAATTATTGATGCGGCCCTAGTGGAAGCAGGTTCACACAAAAGCAAAATTCTTGATGCGACTATTTTCCTGGTCGACGGCAATGATTTTGCCGCCATGAATGAAGCCTGGGATGCGTGGGTTTCACCGGGCAATGCGCCAGTACGTTGCACTGTGCAGGCCAATCTGATGAACCCGAAATACAAAGTTGAAATCAAGGTTATTGCCGCACTTTAAGGGCATGTTCCCTGAGAACTAAAAAGCCTCCCAATGTGGAGGCTTTTTTATCACCGCATCAGACAATCTTTAAGATTTTGCACCAGCAACCGCTTCTAACGCGAGCTGGGTAATACGGTCGTAATCGCCGCTTTCCAGCGCGTCGGCAGGCACCAGCCATGAGCCGCCGATACAGAGCACGCTTTTCAGCGCCAGATAGTCACGGTAGTTGCCCGGTGTGATGCCGCCCGTTGGGCAGAAACGCACCTGTGGGAATGGGCCGGCGATAGCCTGTAGCGCTTTCACGCCACCGTTGGCTTCGGCGGGGAAGAACTTGAATTCGCGCAGACCGGCATCAAGACCCAGCATCAGTTCTGAAACCGTGCTAATACCTGGGATCAGAGGAATAGTTCCCTCATTTGCCGCTTTCAACAGCGAGTCGGTCAAGCCCGGGCTGATAGCAAACTGCGCACCGGCCGCGGTGACTTCAGCCAGCTGCTCCGGGTTGAGCACTGTACCGGCCCCCAGGATCGCCTCAGGGACTTCTTTGGCAATCGCCTTGATAGCATCGATAGCACAAGCGGTGCGCAATGTGACTTCCAGAACACGAACACCACCGGCGACCAACGCTTTTGCCAGTGGAACGGCATGTTCAAGCTTGTTGATCACAATAACCGGTACGACAGGTCCCGAGGTCAAAATTTGTTCTGCGCTTGTTTTCCAGTTCTTCATCATTTTCTCCATTTATGCCCGTCAGGCGGTCCAGTAGACCTCAACCGGCGTCTGTTGTTGATGCAGTATTGCCCTTACGGGCATATCATTTTGATCGGTGCCCTTGTTCGCACGGTCATAAACCTCGCGTTTGGATTCACCGGCCAACAGTAAATAGATTCGACGACTGTTGAGAAGCACGGGTAACGTCAGCGTCATACGCTCAAGCGGAGCGGTGAGCGGAGTGATGGCGATACAACGTTTGGTGGTCTGCAAGTCCAGCGCCTGAGCCAGATTGCTGCTGCCGGGAAACAGAGACGCCATGTGCCCGTCATCCCCCATTCCCAGAAGCGTCACATCAGCAGGCAATTGCAATACTGCCAGCGCCTGCTCGGTTAACGTCTCACCCTCTTTTGCTGTCACGGCGTCGTTTTTTAATGCAATAAAGGTGGCTTTCGCCACCTCGCCTTGCAACAGACTATTGCGCACCCTCTTTTCATTGCTGGAACTATTGTCTCGGGAAACCCAACGCTCATCGGCCAGCGTGATGGTTACCCGCTCCCAGTCAAGTTGCTGGTGGGAAAGCTGACGACATAGTTCAAGCGGCGTTCTGCCGCCTGAAACTATCAATGTCGCCTGACCTCGCTCGGCAATGCCCAATCTCAATGCGTCAGCCAATTTAGCGGCCAGCTTCTTTAACGCAGTTGCACCGGAAAACTCGACGAAATTGGCCATGTGGTGCCCCTTGGTCCTGACGTGCCGTGAAAAGACGGTGGATTAGCCGAACTCGTTCCATGAACGGCCATCACGGGTAATCATTGCCACCGAGGCAACGGGTCCCCAAGTACCCGCCTGATAAGGCTTAGGCGCTTCGTTTTCTGCAGCCCATGCATCAACAATACCGTCGACCCATTTCCAGGCTTCTTCAACTTCGTCACGGCGTACGAACAGCGCCTGGATACCACGCATGGTTTCCAGCAGCAGGCGCTCGTAAGCATCGGCAATGTGCTCTTCGTGGAAGGTTTCGGAGAAGCTGAGATCCAGTTTAGTCGTTTGCAGGCGATGTTTATGCTCAAGGCCTGGCACTTTGTTCAGGACTTCAATTTCGATACCTTCGTCCGGCTGCAGGCGGATCGTCAGTTTATTCTGTGGCAATTGCTGGTAGGAATCACTGAACAGATTCAGGGCCGGGGTTTTGAAGTAAACCACAACTTCTGAACATTTCGCTGGCAGACGCTTACCGGTGCGCAGGTAGAAAGGCACGCCCGCCCACTGCCACTTCTCAATAACAACACGCAGGGCCACGAAG
>CAWUIY010000311.1:0-5597 GCA_963922555.1 uncultured Serratia sp.
CGCTTTATATGAGCCACAGCGTTGTTGGCTGCACTCATTCACCCGCATCACTTACCTGAGTAAGCTCAGCGGGATTCTTTCGTTTGTCGCCTAGATGGTTAAATCCACTTCCTGATTATCGATCAGGCGGGCTTTACCCAGCCATGCGGCCATCAGGATCACTGCGGAGGTGCTGTCGACGGAAAGATCGCGTAGGGTTTTGGCATCGCGAATAAACAGCTCATCCGGGGTGAAGCCCGCCTCGCGCAGCTGTTCGGCGCAGTCGGCCAGCAGCTGTTCGACGTGGCGTTCACCTTGTGTCAGGCGGGTGGCAATTTGATTCATGATCTTCGCCAATTTAGGCGCGATTTTACGCTCGTCGCTGGTCAGATAGCCATTGCGTGAGCTTAAGGCCAGACCGTCTTTGGCGCGAACAGTAGGCACGCCGACAATCTCCAGATCGTAGCCCATATCTTCTACCATCGCGCGGATCAGCGCCAGCTGTTGATAGTCTTTTTGACCAAAACAGGCGATGTCAGGTTGCACCAGATTGAACAATTTACTGACGATAGTAGAGACGCCACGGAAATGGCCCGGGCGGCTTGCCCCTTCAAGGATAGTTGATAGTCCTGGCACGTCGACCTGGGTCTGCGAGGCCAGTCCTTTCGGATAAACTTCGGCGGGAACGGGCGCGAACACCAGATCTACCCCGCGTTTGTTTAGTTTTTCACAGTCTTCCTGCAAGGTGCGTGGATAACGCTCGAGGTCATCGGCACGTTCAAATTGCATAGGATTGACAAAGATACTGACGATGACGATATCGGCCCGCGCCTTGGCTTCATCAACCAGCGTCATGTGGCCCTGATGTAGATTGCCCATCGTCGGTACCAGCGCAATGCGCTTGTTATTCTGCTTGAAGAAGCGGATTTCGCGACGCAATAGCGGGATAGTTTCAATGATTAACACAATGATGCCTCTGTCTGGATTGCCAGCTAGTTACTGAAAACTGTGTTCAGGTCCTGGGTATACGCCTTCTTCGACCTCTTTGACGTACAGGCGCACGGCGTCACGAATGTCCCCGGCTTCGGCCAAAAAGTCTTTGGCAAATTTCGGGATGTGTCCGCCGGTAATGCCAAATGCGTCGTGCATGACCAGAATCTGGCCATCGGTGGCATTACCTGCGCCGATACCGATCACTGGAATGGTGAGTTCCTCTGTCACGCGACGAGCCAGTTCAACGGGTACACATTCCAGCACCAGCAGCTGCATCCCGGCTTTTTCCAGCGCCAGCGCATCCTGCAACAGCTGGTTGGCGGCGACTTCGCCACGGCCCTGAACCTTATAACCGCCGAAGATATTAACTGACTGCGGCGTCAAGCCCAAATGCCCACAAACTGGGACAGCACGTTCGGTTAGCATTGCCACGGTTTCGCACAGCCAGCTTCCACCTTCGATTTTGACCATGTTTGCTCCCGCACGCATAAGCTGCCCGGCGCTGTCGAAAGTTTGTTCTGGCGTGGCAAAGCTCATAAACGGCAGGTCAGAAAGCAGCAACGCCTTTGGCGCGCCGCGACGTACGCAACGAGTATGGTAAACGATATCTTCGAGAGTCACTGGCAGGGTGGAATCCAGCCCCTGTACGACCATGCCCAGTGAATCGCCGATCAGCATGACAGGAATGCCCTGCTCGGCAAATAATTGGGCGAAACTGGCGTCATAAGCGGTGATAGTCGCGAATTTATGTTTTTCCTGCTTCCACTGGCGCAGTTGGCTCATGGTTGTTGCTTTCATCTTAATTTCTCAACTTGGTGAACTATCAAAAAACCTGATAGCCATTCTACTTTAAGGCCCTGTAATCACGTAGACAGTTTGAGGTTCTTTAAGGAAGTTGAGAGATATCGCACAACTTAAGAACACGTTAATAAGGCTGGATTATACTGATCTCAGGATACATTGAGTGTGGCTATCTAATTGAAGGGCAGGCAATGCGGATTTTATTGATCGAAGACGACAAGATGATCGGCGACGGGATAAAAGTAGGCCTCACGCGACTGGGATTTACCCTCGACTGGTTCAACGATGGGATTACCGGCAAGGTGGCGCTCGACAGCGCACCTTATGACGCGGTGATCCTCGATCTGAGTTTACCGGGGCTTGACGGTATGGACCTGTTGCGCCAATGGCGTCAGGAAGGCCGTGATACGCCGGTGCTGATCCTTACTGCTCGTGATGCGCTAGAGCAGCGTGTCAGCGGCTTGCAGGCCGGTGCCGACGACTATCTCTGTAAACCTTTTGCTCTGGTAGAGGTTGCTGCCCGCCTGGAGGCGCTGATCCGCAGGCGTCATGGGCAGGTAACACCCAAAATTAGCCATGGCGATCTTGAGTTCGATCCCGCGTCGCGCAGCGTTTATCTTAAAGGCGAGCCGATAGTGCTGACCTCGCGTGAAGTCTCGTTAATGGAACTTTTCCTGCGTAATAAAAGCCGTGTTTTACAGCGCCACCTGATTGAAGAAAAACTCTACAGTTGGGACCAGGAGGTCAGCAGCAACGCTGTTGAGGTACATATCCACCATCTGCGTCGCAAGCTGGGTAGCGGTTTTATTCGCACGGTGCACGGCGTAGGCTACGTCCTGGGCGATGAGAAATCGTGAAGCTCTTTTCAACAATATCCACATTGCGCCAGCGTTTTGACCACTTTAGCCTTCGCCGTAAACTGATCCTGCTATTTGCCGCACTGGCGTTAATCACCTGGACGATCGCCAGCAGTATTGCGTGGCAAGAAACCCGTCACAAGATCAATGAAGTCTTTGATACTCAACAGATGCTTTTTGCCAAACGGCTGACCACCGCAGGGTTGAGCGATCAACTGCTCGACAGAAAAAACCCGCCATTGCCGGATAACAAACATCTGGTCGATAAAGGACATCGTGGCCATACCGATGCTGATGCGCTAACTTTTGCCATCTTTGACCGACAGGGAAATATGCTGCTCAACGACGGCGAACGTGGCAAAGGCGTCCGCTTCAACAGTGATGCTCACGGTTTTATCAATGCCGAGCTTAAAGACGATGACGACAGCTGGCGTATGCTGTGGCTGACCTCACCCGATGGCCGCTATCGCATTGCAGTGGGGCAAGAGTATGACTACCGTAGCGATATGGCGTGGGACATGGTGAGTGGACAGCTGCTGCCGTGGCTGGCGTCGCTGCCACTGTTGATGGTGGCCATGGTGGTAATGCTTAGCATTGAGCTGCGGCCGCTACGCCGGGTCGCTGATGATTTACGCCACCGCGCTGCCGATGAATCGCGGCCCATTTCTACCGATAAAGTGCCGGGAGAAGTCTTGCCGTTGGTACAGTCCCTGAACGCCTTGTTTGCCCGAACGCAGGAGATGCTGGTGCGTGAACGCCGCTTCACCTCGGACGCTGCTCACGAGTTGCGTAGCCCGCTGGCGGCGCTGCGGGTGCAGACCGAGGTGGTCCAACTGGCGGGTGACGACATGGCCGTTCGCCTGCGGGCGGTAGAAAATTTAACCACCAGTATCGATCGCTCGACCCGGCTGGTGGATCAGCTGTTAACGCTTTCCCGTCTGGAATCCTTTGCGGCGCTCGATGATCTATCCACCATTGATTGGGTGTCGTTGGCCACTCAGGCCCTGATTGAGCAAGATGCCTCTGCGCATCGGCGTGGCGTCGAACTGGTGCTGGATCAACAGGATATACCCGCATCAATTCGTGGTGAACCCCTGCTGCTGTCTTTAATGCTGCGCAATATATTGGACAATGCGATTCGGTATTCTCCCTCTGGCAGTCAGGTCTTTATGACCTTGAATCGTTCTGGCCTGATGGTCAAAAACAGTGGGCCTGCGTTGACAGCGGAGCATTTACAGCGGCTTGGGGAGCGTTTTTATCGACCACCGGGTCAAGAGCAAATAGGCAGCGGACTGGGGATCTCAATCGTTTTACGTATTGCTCAATTGCATGGTATTCAGGTGAGTTATAAGAATGCGGCTGAGGGAGGGGTTGAGGTCACGTTAACTCTCTGAGGATTCTGCTAGAATTAATCTTACGGTTAAAAGATGTTCGAATAACGGTGGGATTTCTAGTCACTGATATTCATACAGGGAACGGCATAATTTATGGTTACACGACGTGACTTACTGACTTACACCTCTTTCTCGTTGGTATTGGCGGCCATAGGTATTACGCCAGAAGCTTTTGCCGCACAAAAGATAAAATTCTCGCCCGCTGAGCCATTTTCCTACGATGGACTCATACAGCAAGCCAAAACGCGGGCGCAAAATGCCTATCTACCCCCTCATGCTGTTGACGCAAAGGCGTTGGCAAACATCAACTACGATGTTTATCGCAAAATCATCTACAAACCTGATTACGCCCTGTTTTCACAGGGAAAAGCCAGGTTTCCGGTCACTTTTTTTAGCGTCAACGGATTGCATAACACCACGGTAAAAATGTCGGTAGTTGCTAACCATTCCGCGTGCGAAATTATTCAGGACATCAGTTATTTCAGCTTCCCGGATAACAAAAGCAGCTTGCTGCCCGAGATAACGGGAGACGTCTTTACCGGCTTTAGAGTGCTGGATAATCAGCAGGCATTAAAAAACAATTCTGAAAAAGATTGGGTCTCCTTTATCGGCGCTTCCTATTTTCGTGCGGTGGGCGAGCAGGGGCAGTTTGGACTGTCTGCGCGCGGTATTGCAATTAATACGGTGCAAGGTGACACCCCGGAAGAGTTTCCCAATTTCACCCATTTCTGGTTTGAGACGCCCACTGATGACAGCAACCAACTCACCGTTTACGCGCTGCTTGATGGGCCAAGCATTACCGGTGCCTATCGATTTGTTTTGCATCGGACTAAAGGCGTCATTATGGACGTCGATTGCTCGCTGTTTCTGCGCCGGGACGTTGGCCGCTTCGGCATTGCGCCGCAGACCTCGATGTACTGGTTCTCCAAAATGGCGAAAGGATCGGCTTCTGACTGGCGTCCCGAGGTACACGACTCTGACGGGCTGGCACTGTGGACCGGGCCGGGCGAGCACATCTGGCGGCCGCTTAATAATCCGCAGCAGGTGATGGTGTCCTCTTTTGCTGACAATAATCCGCGCGGGTTTGGCTTGATGCAGAAGGATCGCGATTTTAATAGTTACCTGGGATCGGTGAACTATGAAAAACGCCCTGATCTGTGGGTGGAGCCAAAAGGGCATTGGGGTGAAGGCGCGGTAGAACTGGTTGAAATCCCTACCGACGACGAGATCTACGACAATATCGTGGCGATGTGGGTCCCAAAACAACCCGCCACGGCGGGCAGCGAGCATCAGTTCAGCTATCGGTTATATTGGCTTGAGGATCAACCATTTCCTTCGCCTTTGGCGCGCTGCGGGGCGACACGTTTGGGCCGGGGCGGCAATCCCGGTGCTTATCCGCCGTCCGGGGTGCGAAAATTTATGGTGGAATTCAGTGGGCCGCCGTTGGACGCGCTGCCAGCGGATGCTAAGCCGCAGGCAGTACTGACGACTTCGCGCGGCACGTTTGATGGAATAAAAGTCGAGAGATCACCGGGCGGAAAAGGCTTTTGGCGCGCCTTTTTTGACTTGCACG
>CAWUIY010000312.1:0-5590 GCA_963922555.1 uncultured Serratia sp.
GGAGAAGAGTGGAGACAGTACGAGGAAATTTTCCCTAAACTGCAAAAATCCGCTATCGATATCATCTCGCTGGAATGTCAAAACTCACGCGTGCCAATGGATCTCATCGAACTCATTCGCGGCAAAAAAGTCATGGTGGGTGCAATTGACGTGGCAACCAATACCATCGAGACCCCAGAACAAGTCGCCGATGTGCTGCGTAAAGCTCTGCAGTTTGTCGATGCCGACAAGCTCTATCCAAGCACCAACTGCGGCATGATCCCATTGTCTCGTCGAGTCGCAAGAGGCAAACTCAATGCGTTAAGTTTAGGCGCACATATCGTCCGTAAAGAACTGACGGCCAAGTAACGTCGTCAAGCAATACAATCTCAGTCCGGATAACAGGCGATCTGATTAATCGCCTGTTATTTCCCCCCCCACCGGACCGAGTAATATTTCTCATCCCCAAAGCGAACAAAAAACTACGTGCAATAAGGCGGCCCTATTCTGATCGGCTGCAGTGAGATGTGATTTATTGCCTGGTAATAAGCGATGGCATTCGACAAAGAGGGAAATCTACATACCCTGAACATTGCCCCCGATAGTCCTCATAGGCATCTATAAATCGGCTACCATCCCAGATGAATTTGCTTGTTGTTTCGCTAGAACCTACTGAGTTACCGAGAAATTCGCCCTGTATAACTCCATCATGATATTCATCATTCTCGCCACCTACCTGCTGAATTATTTTCTTAAAGTCTGATGTTACCACGTACCAACTATTTACCTGGTTATATTCACCTGTTACGCAAGATGTATATATTAGGGTATTTTTGTTATTCAACCGGGCTTCGAACCAATTTTCATGATCAAGTTCTTCTGTGCAATCACCTCCCTGTTGATTCAATATGGTAGGAAGCAAATATTTTTTGAATAATCTCAATTTATCTGGAGCGATTCTTTTTCCATTGACATCTATAACGGTTGACTTTTTTACTATCGGGACAGATTTTGGTAATGGAACCTCGCTATCATCTTTATTACCTTTATCTATTATTGCCCCCTTAGTTCCAACTCTACCCTGAAATGCATCCATTTTTAGAAGGACTGCATTTGAGCCTTTTGAGGAAAAAGAATAGCGACCAAATTTATTTCTGAACGTAATTATCCCCTTATTGGATAATGCATCAAGGAAAGCGCCTACTTGAGTCTCTGTCATTTCCCAGCTTACCCCCTCTCCTTTTGATAGTGGGCCGTAAGACGTATTGTTAATGACAATTTCTGGCGTAGGATTACGATCGGTGTCTGCTTGAGGGTCATTGTTAGTAAGTAAAACGAAGTTTGCTATTTTGGTATCCGGGCCTCCCTTGCGGATCAGCATCACCATTGCTGAATCACCGTCAATCATTTCATTTTTGGTGTATCCCGCAGCTCGACAGGTCAGCGTGTTATCACAAACCATTTCCCAATCATCAAAGGAAAAGTCAATACCTTGATTTTTATCTTTTGCAATGGATTTTATCGGCACGAAGAGAAACATAAAAACGATTATCAAATTTAATGCACTTTTTACTTTTTTTGAAAACTCATTTAACTGCATTGTATTACTCTTCCATTTTTATAAATTCAGTATTTTCAGTTCGACACAGCTTATCCCAGTAAGCAGATTGTACTATTGAAAGTTATATTTAATGAAAAACATGAAACCATTATACTCAGCCTGTTTGTTTTCATAGTAGTTTTTCTTCTGTCGAATAGCGCCTGGCAAGATAAGCATTGGGGAGCGGATCTGTGCAAGTAATATGCCGATCCTCTGCCCTGTTATTTCGGGCAGAGAATGTTTAACTTAAACCAACAACCGCGGCATTTTTAATCCAACCCCAGTTGCTGCATCACTTTTTGGATATCGCTCCGTAACTGCTGTAGCAATAGCGGTTTTTGATGACGTATCTTGCGTTTCAGCTCTTCTTCAAGCTTATTTTCAAGTACACAAAGCCGTTCCAATAGTTGGTCTTCATCTGAATAACTTTTACCTTTCGTATGATTTTCTATTGGCAAACAAAAGGTCGACGTCTCTCCCGTTTTACCGCCAAGGATCGCATATACAGCCTCAAGCTGATGCCATTCCTCCAGCCGATGGTCATTGACCAGCCAAAAACGATTACAACCGTTTTCGATTAACGCCCTGTCATGACTCACCAATAGCACGGCACCGGCAAAGTTGCATAGCGTTTCTGCCAGTTCCTCTTGGCCTTCCATATCAAGATGATTCGTCGGCTCGTCGAGCAGCAATAGTGAGTACTTCGCCAGTGTCAGTCCCACAAACAGCAGCCGTGACCGTTCTCCTCCACTTAATGACGCAATCTTTTGATGATGGCGCTGATAAGGGAAACCCGCACCAATCAACGCCATCTTGCGCTGGCCTTCCGTTAAGGCAGCGAAATGACTGAGAGCATCGCTTAGGCTGTGGTTATCATTCAACTGTTGCAAGGTCTGATCGTAGTAGCCTGCCTCGACGCGCGGATGCCAGGTAATCCCCTCCTGAGCTTGCCCGATTGAACGCCACAACTGACGCAACAACGATGATTTTCCACAGCCATTACGTCCCATTATTGCCACACGATCGCCACTTTTCACCTGGAGATTTTCGAGTGAAAATAGCGTTTTTTCACCTGCTGCAGGGCTGACGTTCACAGATGAAAGTGCCAATACCCGGTCAGCCTCCAAGTTTTCGCCCCGAAGCTCCAAACGCCAGCGGTTAGCCGCCGCTAACTGCGTTTGATCCTCTTTCAGGCGATCGATATGCTTTTCCATCTGTTTCGCTTTGCGTGCCAGACCTTCGTTATCGTAAACCTTGCCCCACAATGCCAAGCGCGTGGCACTTTTCTCTACCCTATCGATTTCTCGCTGCTCGGCATGACGGCGTTGGGCATCGGTTTTATCCCGCAATGCCAGCGCCTCTCTGGCCTGAGTACAGCTCATACCGAAATAGTGCAAGGTTTTATCCCGTAGTATCCAGGTGTTGTTCGTCACGCTATCTAGAAGTGCTGCATCGTGTGAAATCAGAATAAAGCTGCCGCTCCACTGTTGCAAAAACTCGCCAAGCCACAGCAAGGTGGGCAGATCCAGGTGGTTACCAGGCTCATCGAGCAGCAGCAAATCCGGCTCCTGTATCAGTGCACGTGCCAGCATTAATCGCGTGTGCTGTCCGCCGCTCAGTGTCGAGACCGTTTGCTGCCAGCGCACTGTTTCAAAACCCAACATTGCCAACAGTCGTTCGGCGCGCCAGCTTTCGGCAATACGCTGATTTTCAGGCAATCGCTCGACGATTGATTCTAATAACGTGCTCGATTGCAAAGTATCTGGCAGATGTTGTTCGATAGTCGCCAGCAAGCATTGCCCTGCGCGCGTCACGCAGCCCGACGAGGGAGCAAGTTTGCCATTAAGAATATTAAGAAAGGTACTTTTCCCGCTGCCGTTGTGGCCGATTAGGCCCACGCGATCGCCCTTTTTCAGGGTAAACGAAACCTCAGCCAGCAGAGGGCCAAAAGGCGTCTCATAAGAGACAGATTGTGCAGAAATGAGTGTGCTCATTATTTGTTCCAGAATTGCAGGCATGACTATGCCCGTCGTCAATAAACGCTGACGACAACCCGGAACGCTGAAGTGAAGTACGGGGTTAACTCTTCATTAACGCTTTAATAATCTTCGCTCAAGCAGGGGTTATCGCAGCACGAGGCCGGAAACGCTTGAGCAAGGGTGATTACCAAAGAAATGTGAGTAATCAATCAAATCACATAACAGCATGGGGGTTCCTCCTTATTAGTCTCTGATTGATGGGTAATTTCAGTGTATCTTTGAAACAGGCGCAGTCAATACCGATCAATGGATAAGGTGAAAGAGATGGATAAACAGACTATTTCGCAGGACGTAATCCGAGACCGTTTTTCTAAAGCCATGTCACGGATGTATCAGCAAGAGGTGCCGCAATATGGCACGCTGCTGCAAATCGTAAAAGAAACCAATACTGATTATCTGAAGCAGCATCCGCAAACTTTTGCTCAGTCTGAAGAGAAGTCAGAGTTAAACCGGCTCGACGTTGAACGTCATGGTGCGATCCGCCTTGGGACCGCTAGCGAATTGGCTACCATTAAAGACCTGTTTGCGGTAATGGGCATGTCGCCGGTAGGTTACTACGATTTATCTGCCGCTGGGGTTCCGGTGCATTCCACCGCCTTTCGTCCTGTTACCGAGCAAGCGTTACAGATTAACCCTTTCAGAGTGTTTACCTCATTGCTGCGCCTCGAGCTCATTGATAATAATAATCTGAGGGAGAAAGCACGGCAAATTCTCGAGGCACGAGATATATTTTCTCCGCGAGTACGGGAATTAATTCGCCTGAATCAACAGCAACAAGGACTTACTGACAGCCAGGCTGACGAGTTCGTCAACGAGGCACTTAAGACTTTCCGCTGGCACAGTGACGCGCTGGTGAGCCTGGATACCTATAATGCTCTGCTGGAACACCATCGTCTGATTGCGGATGTAGTGAGCTTTAAAGGTCCGCATATCAATCACCTGACACCAAGGACGTTGGATATCGATCACGTGCAAAAGGTCATGCCGGAGTTTGGCATCACGCCAAAAGAAGTGATCGAAGGGCCGCCGTTGCGTAACGTCCCTATCCTGTTGCGACAAACCAGTTTTAAAGCGTTGAGTGAACACATTACCTTTACTGACTCCGCAGAAGGCAAGCATACCGCGCGTTTTGGCGAGATAGAGCAGCGTGGGCTGGCGCTTACGCCTAAAGGACGGGCACTTTACGACAAACTGCTGCTTGAGGCATCGGCTTCGGATCAATCTAAAAACAACGATCAGCATCAGCAACATTTCTCTCTCGCTTTTGCGGCATTCCCTGATGATATTGAAACAATCAGGCAACAACAGCTCGGCTATTTTCGCTATACGCTTAAATCAGGTACCAAAATTCTGGCGAATCAAAACAATCATGAGTCGCTCGGGCTGTTAATCAAGCAGGGCCTGGTACAAGTTACGCCGATCGTATATGAAGACTTTTTACCGGTCAGCGCCGCAGGCATCTTTCAGTCGAATCTAGGCAGTGAAAAAGGCAATGTTAGCAGCGGTAATCCTAATCAATCGGCCTTTGAACAGGCACTCGGCCGCAAGGTGATCGACGAGTTTTCACTGTATGAGGAAATAGAAGCGGCTTCACTCCGTGAACTGTTTGCAGAAAGCGCACAACGCTAAATTGTATTTACCCCTTAAAAGCGGAATAATATAGCGCGATCAAAATTATCATACTTTATTTATCAATCAGTTAGCACATTAAGGCCTTACGTGACACAACAAGTAGCGCTGATTACCGGGGCCAGTCGGGGCATCGGGCGGCATGTCGCCCATTATTTTGCCGAACTGGGTTATAGCCTGATCCTGCTGGCCCGCGACGAGAACTTGCTCAAAAATCTCGCTGTTTCACTGCCTATGCAGGCAGGACAGCAGGTGCAGATTATTGCCACCGATCTTTGCGCGGCTGCGGCGGTTGAGCAACAGGTTAGCGCCGCGTTGGCAAGATCCCCACATCTGAATGTGC
>CAWUIY010000313.1:0-5564 GCA_963922555.1 uncultured Serratia sp.
CCCCACCCCCCCCTTCTTTTTTAACCCTTTCCCGGGCCCCGCGCTTGCTTTTTATTTCCCTTTTTATTTAGTGAACCGGAAAAACTCCTCGGTGCTTATTGACCTTAAAAAGCCCTGCGCAGCACAAAAAAGTTGCCATTAGATTTCCAATCTAATTAGCCCCCAGCGTTTTATACATCACACTCGTGCTCTCATAGATCCCCTCCGTGGATAACGCATACCCCGGTATTGTGCCGCATAGCTCGTAACCGAGCGAATGATACAAAGTCTGCGCATCACTGTTGGTCACCGTATCGAGCACCAACAGAGTTCTGTTCAAACTGCGGGCCAGCTTCTCGGCGGTTTGCATCAGTTTGCGCGCTATGCCCTGCCTTCTTGCCTGCGGGTGAACCAGCAGTTTAACGACGTCAGCGCGATGCTGGCCGTTGCCCGGCATCGCCACCACCAGTTGCACGGTACCGACAATACGACCATCAAGACGGGCAACCAGAATTCTCCGCTCCCCGGCTGCAAAGGCTGGCAGCAACTTATGCCAGAATTCCAGCGCCTCCTCAGGGCCAAACGGTGGCACAAATCCCACGCTGGCACCCAGTTTTACACAAGCCACCAGCGTTTCGCTGAGGTTCAGAAGGTCCGCCCGTGAAAAGTCCTGTGAATAAGGCTCATTTTTTAATTCGCTGATCGTTAACATACATTGACTCCTCGTTATCAGGGGCGGCAGATCACAATACTGTAGTGGGCATCTTCCGGTCCTGGCACATAAAAGGTCGAACTTCCATTAAGATGAAAACGCAGGCAATCTCCGGCTTCCAGACGATATTGCTGCTGATCGAGCGTGAAAACCAACACGCCGGAAAGTAGCCAAATGTGTTGCTCAAGCCCCAACACCGGCGGCGCGTCATAGTGGATTTTGGCCCCCGCCTTCAGTCGCCCAGACATAAATTCCGCAGTGAAATCCCGCGCCGGGGGAGAAATAGCCCGTCGCTCAAAACCTGTACTGGTATCGCGCCATACGGATTGCTGCCCGTAACGTATCAATTCAGCGGGATTTTCTTCCAAATCCATTAGCAATCTTGAAGTCGGCAATCCGTAAGCCGCGCTAAGCTTTCCCAGCAGCGCCGCCGTGGGACTGGTCTCCGCTCGCTCAATGCGTGACAGCGTGGCACGGCTGATGCCGGTTTTTTCTGCCAATATCTCCAGCGACCATTCCTGAGCAACGCGCAGTGCAGACAACCGTTGCGCCAGTTTTTGTTCTTCGTTCATCAGTGTTAACTCGCCCTAAATTCCCAATAATGAGAATATATCCCTTAAATGGGATAACAGCAAATGGATTAATCTTTTGCTTAGATTTAGGAAAAAATGACAATCGCAACTTGTACAAACACAATTATCTTGTACAAGTTGCTGGTGAAGGACTAAAGTGTTTAAAGGCTCAGTAATTGATCGGAAAATTTTATGTCTTTGTACAGCATCGGCGAAGTCGCACGCATTTGTGGCATCAACCCAGTTACACTGCGCGCATGGCAGCGTCGATACGGCTTGCTTAAACCTCAACGCACAGAGGGTGGGCATCGGTTATTTGATGACAACGATCTCGAAACGATCCGAACCATTGTCGGCTGGATTAACCGCGGTGTGCAGGTCAGTCAGGTAAAAGCATTGCTTGAGGGTGATGAAGCCCCGGCTGCGAACGGTTGGTTACAGATCGAACAGAAGCTGTTGCTGGTACTACAGGAAGAAAAAACGCAGAAAGTGCGTCAGCTGATTCAAGAACTGGGCCGTGAATATCCTGCTGAAAATCTGATCAATCACGTGGTACGCCCGCTGAGAACTCGCCTTTCAGCCAACTCTTCAACCTCATATTTACGAGGCTTGCTTGACGGCATTCTGATTGAACACGCCGTGATGAGTATGACAGCAGCGAGAAAAAAACCGGGTATTAAAGTGATGCTGGCCGGATGGGGTGACATTGACCGCACCGAACTGTGGCTCGAGGCTATTGTGCGCAGTCATGAAGGCAAACATATTGATCTGTTGCCCGAACCTTTTGTCGATCCGCATTTTGAAAATTTTAAGGCAGAGCAGATTTTACTGTGGGCCGAGGGCCGAATGACGCGCGCTCAGCACAGCAAATATCTCGCCTGGCAAGAGATGGGGTTACCTATTTTACTTCTCGGTAGCGCAGCAATGCTGTTGCAATCCGCTGCGGATGAGGCGTCGGCAGCACTTCCTGCAGATGGAGGAGACCCGAATGATACCTACCTCACCTGATTATTCGACTGACACTGTCAACGCTGATATCGCCCCCCTTGAAAGGCTTAAGGCGTTCTATCGCAATATGAGTCCCGCAAGCCTTTCTCAACTTCCCGACATTTACCATTCCCAAACGGTGTTAATAGACCCCGTTGGCCGCCATGAGGGCCTGAGCGCCCTCACACAGTATTTTGAGCAATTACTCGCTCAGACAAAATATTGCCGTTTCGGCATTCAGCACACCCTGACCCAGAACGAAGAAAGCGTGCTGTTCTGGCAGATGATCTATGCCCATCCTCGGCTGAAAAAAGGCCAGGAACTCAGGCTAGAGGGCACCAGTCATTTGCGCTTTAGCGAGAGTCGGGTGATTTATCAGCGTGATTTCTATGATATGGGCGCGATGCTTTACGAGCATATTCCCCTCTTGGGCAGCGCCGTTAAGGCCGTTAAATCGAGGTTAGCTTCATGAAACACGTTCTGATCACCGGCGCGAGTTCGGGCATAGGCAAACAGCTTGCGCTGGACTATGTCGCTGACGGCTGGAAAGTCACTGCCTGTGGCCGCAACGCCGAGCGCCTCGACTCGCTGGCCGCAACCTCGGAACATATCAGCACCTTAATTTTTGATATCACCCATCTTGAAGACACTCGGCAGGCGCTGGCATGGGTGCAAGCTGACTTGGTTATCCTGTGCGCGGGCACCTGCGAGTATCTGGATAACGGCGTGGTCGAAGCCGATAAAGTGCTCAGAGTGATGACCACCAATCTGATGGGGCCGATCAACTGTCTCGATGCGCTTTTGCCTGGAATGGCCTCGGGCACTCGCATTGCATTGGTCGGCTCTACCGCGTCGCTGGTGCCGTTACCGCGCGCCGAAGCTTACGGCGCGTCTAAGGCAGCATTGGCCTATTTTAGCCGCAGCCTGTCGCTGGATCTCGCCCCGCGCGGAATCGAGCTTTCGCTGGTGATGCCCGGTTTTGTGAAAACCCCGCTCACCGACGGCAACGATTTTCCGATGCCAATGATGATAACCGTTGAGAAATCCTCCGAGTTTATTCGCAAAGGTCTGGCTCGCGGCGCAAGCGAAATTGCTTTCCCGCCGCTGTTTGCCTGGCTGCTGCGCTTTATTTCTGTGTTACCGCAGAGCATTCAACGGCTCTTGGCTAAGCGATTGGTAAGGTGATCCCTCTATGAAAGTTGCCATTATCGGCAGTGGTATCTCGGGTCTTAGCTGCGCGTGGATGCTGTCAAAACGGCATCCGGCGTGTGACATTATGCTTTTTGAAGCGGGTAAAGAACTAGGCGGGCATACGGCAACGGTAGATATTAAACTCGGTCATCGTGACTACGCTGTCGATACCGGATTTATCGTTTATAACCAGAAAACCTATCCGCGCTTTATTGCCCTACTCGATCAGTTGGGCATCAAGGGACAGCCGACAGAAATGAGCTTTTCCGTCCATAATCCTGATAACAAACTTGAGTACAACGGGCATACGCTGAATACCCTGTTTGCCCAACGCAGCAATTTCTTCAAGCCTCGGTTCTGGCGGTTTATCCGTGAGATCCTGCGTTTTAACGCGCTGTGCAAACAGCGCTTGCAACACCCGAAAAATCAGCAGGAAACGCTGGCAGATTTTCTGAGCGAAAACCAGTTTTCAGATTATTTTTCATTGCATTATGTTCTGCCGATGGGCGCTGCGATTTGGTCATCCTCCCTTGATGACATGAGTAAATTTCCCTTGTCGATGTTTCTGCGTTTTTTCGACAATCACGGCCTGCTGGATGTCGCCAATCGGCCACAGTGGATGGTGGTCCCCGGTGGCTCGCGCGAATATATTCGCCGCATGGAGCAACAGCTGCCCGGCAACGTAAAATTGCTGACCAATACGCCGGTTTTTTCGGTCACTCGCAGCGCAGAGACAGTGATTCTCGAGACTTCTCTCGGCAGAGAAACCTTCGATCAGGTGATCTTCGCCTGCCATTCCGATCAGGCGCTAAGGCTGTTGATCGCGCCAACCGAAAATGAAAAAAAGGTGCTCGGCGGGATCCCTTATCAGTCAAATGATGTCATTTTGCATACGGATATCCGTCACCTGCCAGAGAGTCGTCGCGCATGGGCCAGCTGGAACTATCGCCTGCCGCCGGGGGTAGACGTTTCGCAAAGCAGCACCGCAATTCGCGAGCGCAAGGCCAGCGTGACCTACAACATGAATATTTTGCAGGGCATTCGGTCAGATGAAACATTCTGCGTTTCGCTCAACCCGATGATGCCGATTGATGAAACAAAAATCCTTTTCAGAGCCGAGTACTGGCACCCGGTGCTTAATCTTGCCAGCTTTAAAGCTCAACAGCAGCGCGGCCTCATTAATGGAGAAAATCGTAGCTGGTTTTGCGGCGCTTACTGGCACAACGGTTTTCACGAGGACGGTGTCAGAAGCGCGGAAGAAGTTGTGGATCAGCTGCTTACACAGGTCGCGGCATGAACAGCGCACTGTATGTCGGCGGCGTGCGCCATCGGCGCTTCAAGCCGATTGAGCACCATTTTGACTATGGTATTTTTATGGCGCTGATCGATCTCGATGAGATCGATCAACTGCCGGAAAGCGGCATCCGCCTGGAGCGTTTCTCCCCTGCGACTTTTAAACGGGACGATTATCTTGGCGGCGGCGATATTAAAACCACCGCCCGGCAGCGGGTTCAGGCACTCACCGGAGAGCTTGTTGAAGGTCGAATCATGCTGCTGACTCAGCTGCGCTATTTCGGTATTTATTTTAATCCGGTCAATTTCTACTATCTTTATGATAAAGATAATGTTTTGCGCTGGATGCTTGCCGAGGTGCGTAATACGCCATGGGATGAGCGCCACACCTACGCTGTAGTGCCGGATGGCTCGCAGACCACAGAAAAAGCGTTTCATGTTTCGCCTTTTAATCCGATGGATATGGTTTATCACTGGCAGTTGACCGCGCCGGGGAAACATCTGCGTGTGCACATCGAAACCCATCGACAGGAACGGGAATTCGACGCCACGTTAACACTGGTTTATCAGCCGTTAACCCGCCAAAACCTGCGCAGGCAGCTTAGGCGCTTTCCTTTGATGACGGCAAAAACCGCGGTAACAATTTACTGGCAGGCGGTGAGATTGTGGCTAAAACGCGCGCCAATTTACTCACATCCTCCCGCTGATAAGGATTGACCATGAATTCACCTGATTTGCGACTTGCCCGCCAAGAGGGCAGCCGTCGTCGCAAGGGATCGCGTACGCTGTTACTCAGGATGCTGAAGCAATTGCGCGGCGCAGGGTTGACC
>CAWUIY010000314.1:0-5523 GCA_963922555.1 uncultured Serratia sp.
AGTTCGACCAGTGGGGATTACTCCACGACAAGACCTTTATTTCACAGGTCGCCCGCAATAAGGCGGTGTGCTGGCTGGATCATCTTATCTGGCAAGACGGTATTGCAGCCGAATGGCGTACGCCGTTGACTCAGTGGCTCTGCGGATGGCCGCAGGACAGTACGCTGGAATGGTTTGCGCCCGATGAGGCTATCGAGCAAGAAATTACCCTGTTTCATTCCACGCTACCGATGCTTATTCCCAGCCTGCACCGCTGTTCACCCAACGATATTCGACAAATGTTTTTACAGCGTGGCGGTGAACTCACGCTTATGAAACGCGGTTGGACGCTGACCGCCGATGATGATGCTATCGATATTCTATTACGTGACCTGACTTGGCCGATGCGCGAAGTGCGTTTTCCCTGGTTAGATGAAACGCTTTTCGTCAACTGGTTATAAAACAGTCTGACATTACAATAACGGGAAGGGTTATGTTAAACATTATCGAGTATGAAAATCCTGCAATGTCAGCGGCATCAGAGGAAGACAACCAATGCCTAAACAACCTGTTAGCGCAAATTGAGCCTATTGACCTGCTGCTGCAGCGGCAACTTCTCAAGCTGTCGTCAAATGAAGACAACTATCAAAAACTGGACGATTTTTTGCTGTCTCACGAGCTGTTGGACACGCAAAACTCTACGCTTAAGGGGGCTCCGGTTTGGGCTGATGCCGTTTCAGAACCGACTCTTAGCCCAATTATCATGCAGGCAGAGGCTGATGCCTCCAATCGCGTAGGCCAGTTATTCAGCCGATTTAAACTCAATGGTATTGAAAGGCACGTGCTGCTGCTGTCGCTGATTGCCGAACTCGACCCACGTTATCACCCGGTTTTTTGCTACCTGCAGGAGGATAACGACAAGAAATGGCCAACCAGTAACTGCCTTGCCGGGCTGCTTTGCAGCAATGTAACCCAGCGGAGTCAGCTACAGAGAACGCTGCTGGAGGATTCACCGCTTTTTCGCCACCGGCTGGTCTCTTCCGTTGACAACACTGGCGTTGCGACGACTTTTCATCATCAAAGAATGCTGCGGGTGGTGCCAGAGGTTTATCATTTTTTACTTGGTCATACTGTTTTGCCCACCGAGCTTGCACACTGTGCCAATTGGCTCTCACCCGCTCCTGGCGCAATGCAGACGCAACCGGCTCTCACCGCGCAACTGGGCACATTCTTAGAGGCTCACGAGGAAGAAAGCATCCAGCTTGGTCTATCCGGTATTGAGAACGATAGCCGTATTGCCGCCGTAACGCAGGCGGCCAGCCAACGTAATATGCGCATACTGGCATTGGACTTTACACAATTACCTGATGACAAGCAGGACGCCTGGAACATCTTTACGCTACTTCTGCGCGAAAAAACCCTGGGTGGCGGATATCTGCTGCTGCGCAACCTGTCTGATATCGGCAAACAGGCTGCTCTGCTGCTGCCGCAGTTTTCCCAGCGCCTGCTGGCAGAAAAACAAGTCGTCGTGGTATTGCAGAACAACGGCGCGGCCGCCGACTGGTTAACGGGCATGCCGCAAATGGTGTTCAACGTGCAAAAAGACAGCCTCGATCAGAGCGTAGCGCTGTTGCAGGCCAACACCGCAGAGTTTGCGATTGAGCCGGATATTGACTTTGCCGCCCTGCTTACGCGCTTTACTCTCAACCCGGAATCCGTAGGACACGTGGTGCAGGAGGCCGACCTGTATCGCCAGCACAGCTCCACGCGCGAGCAAATTAGCGCTCAGGATTTTAACAAGGCGTTGCGTTTGCGGGCGCAGCAGAACTTTGGCAATTTGGCACAACGTATCGAGCCAACACGAACCTTCGATGATTTAATCGCCAGCGACGATTTACAGCTTCAACTTAACGAAATTCTGGCCGCCATTCGTCAGCGTGGCGGCATACTCAGCAAAGGTTTTGACAAAAAAATTGTTTACGGCACCGGCATCAGCGCACTGTTTTACGGCGACTCAGGCACGGGTAAAAGCATGGCGGCGGAAGTGCTGGCGCGCGAGCTGAAAGTTGATTTGATCAAGGTAGACCTCTCGGCGGTGGTGAATAAATACATTGGCGAAACAGAAAAGAATCTGGCCAAAGTGTTTGATCTCGCGACCAGTGATGCGGGTGTGCTGTTCTTTGACGAGGCCGATGCGCTCTTTGGCAAACGCAGTGAGGTAAAAGACGCTCAGGACCGCCATGCCAATATCGAGGTCTCTTATTTGCTGCAGCGGCTGGAGAGTTATCCGGGACTGGTGGTGCTGGCGACTAACAACCGTTCGCATCTCGATCAGGCCTTTTCTCGCCGTTTGACCTTTATTACCCGCTTTACTCCCCCTGACATAGCGATGCGCCAGAAAATGTGGGCCAAAATCTGGCCTAAAGACATTAGGTTAGCCGCCGACGTTCACTTTAATGCATTAGCCCACAAAACGACGCTTACCGGCGCGAATATCCGCAATATTGCCCTTTTAGCCAGTTGGCTGGCACAGGATAACAACGACGGCGTGGTCACCAAAGCACATATCGACCTGGCCCTGCAGCGCGAACTTTCCAAGCTGGGGCGGGTTATCTGAATATCTATAATCAATTTTATGAGGTGATGTGATGAGTGAAGAAAATGGCACAACTCCTGGAACCCCGGGAGAGCAGGAAAGTGAGTTAACAGATAAGCAATTAGCGGAGAAAAGTTTAGACAAGGCCGAAAACCAGAATAAGATTATTTCGACTTCATATGTTCCTGCTGACGACGTAATAATCTTAGATGAGGGTAAATATGAAGATGGTGACAATCACTTTTTGGTCACCCTAAATCGCGCAATTACGGCATTAATAAAAAGAGATAAGGTCATCAATGAAGCAGATATCGACATCTGGTATGACCTGCCTGAAAACGATGACAAAACTCCCGATGGCCCAACGATTTGTATTTATCTGTATGACATTAAAGAAAACTCTTCTATGCGCAATGGGGAAAGCGGCAGTCGCGGTTACACCCGAAATAGTAGTAATAACCTGGTGTTATATCATGGTTATTTGCACATTCAGTGCAGCTATCTGATCATCTTTTGGGATAAAACATCACAGCATAATATTGCCAATAACCAGAATGCTATTATCGCCAGCAGGATCGTGACTGCGCTACTCGATACCTATCACCTCGATAAAATTCCCGAGTTTAACCATTTCCCTGATTATGACGCCCGTTTTATACAAAGTTCGGAACAGATGAACAGCATCAGCAACTTTTGGCAGTCGTTGAAACAACGACCAAGGCTGTGCCTGAGCTATGAAGTAACGGTGCCGATTTTGATCCCTGAACAGAGTAACGCAAAAGCTCCAATACCGGTCACCACGCAGGAGCTGGGTATCTTTGCCTCTCAGGACAAACCGGTTAATCCGAATGTTGATAAAAAAATATTAAAAGTTAAAGTAGCCACTGACGGTCTTACAGATGATGAATTTGAATTGGTCGATAACCCGTCTACTCTTCCACCTGCATACACTGTAGATATCCCGCCAAAGCCATAACTGATTCTGAAAAAAAGCCCCCGAACCTATACAGGATCAGGGGCTATTAGTGGCGAGAATTTTAGACCTTATTTCGCGTCAAAATTCTCTGCGTGTTCTTGTTCCAGCGCTTTGACTTCTTTCGCGCGGTTGCGCAGACCAAACCAGCCAAACACCAGCAATACCACCAGCAGAGGAATGGTCGCCACGGTGTAGGTACCGTTTGGATAGTCAAACGCCATCAGCACCAGCACGCTGAACAGGAACAGCAGGGTCAGCCATGAGGTCACTGGCGCGCCTGGCATCTTGAAGGACACGTCTTTCGCCTTGCCCTCTTTGATTGCCTTACGCAGTTTCATCTGGCAAACCACGATAAAGCCCCACGAGCTCAGAATACCCAGTGACGCGATGTTCAATACAATCTCAAACACCTGCGACGGCACATAGTAGTTCAGCACCACGCCAACGATGTAGATGGCAACGGTGACCAGAATACCGGCATAAGGGACCTGCTGCTTGCTCATGCGCGACATGAACTTAGGTGCAGAACCGCCCATCGACAGGGAGCGCAGAATACGACCGGTAGAGTACAGGCCAGAGTTCAGGCTCGACAGCGCCGCTGACAGCACCACGATATTCATGATGGTGCCGATGTAAGGCACGCCCAGCTTGCTGAAGAAGGTTACGAACGGGCTTTGGCCTGCCTGATAGGCATTCCACGGCAACAGCAGAACCAGCAGCACCACGGAACCCACGTAAAACAGTGCGATACGCCAGATAACGCTGTTAATCGCTTTTGGCAGGATTTTCTCAGGCTCTTTAGTTTCGCCCGCCGCAGTGCCCACCAGCTCGATGGCGGCAAAGGCAAAGACCACGCCCTGCACTAACACTAGCGCCGGTAACAGCCCGTGCGGGAAGATGCCACCGTTATCGGTAATCAGATGCAGACCGGTTGGTTGACCCGCCAGCTCTTTACCGCTGCCCAGGAACACCACGCCAACAATCAGGAATACGGCAATCGCGGCAACTTTAATCAGCGCAAACCAGAACTCCATTTCGGCGAACCATTTGACGCCTATCATGTTCATGGTGGCGACAATTGCCAATGCGCCAAGAGCAAACATCCACTGTGGAACGTCGCTGAAAGTCCCCCAGTAGTGCATATACAGCGCTACGGCGGTGATATCGACAATACCGGTCATTGCCCAGTTGAGGAAATACATCCAACCGGCAACGTAGGAGGCTTTTTCGCCAAGGAATTCGCGGGCATAAGAAACAAAGCTGCCGCTGGTTGGACGGTGCAGCACCAGTTCACCCAATGCGCGAAGGATAAAGAAAGAGAAAATACCACAAACCAGATAGACCAGCGCCAACGCCGGACCGGCCATTTGCAAGCGCGCACCGGCACCTAAAAACAGGCCAGTACCGATGGAACCACCGATAGCAATCATCTGAACCTGACGATTGCCCATGCTCTTGTGATAACCTTCCTCATGAGAATCCAGCCAACGCCTTTTGGCTGCGTGTTTTTCTTCCGCAGTTTTTTTATGTCGTTTCATTTCTTACCTGTTCTCCAAAAGAATTCTTTCACGCCCGGCCTTCAACATGAGCAAACGATTGCAATTGCTGACGCCTATCGTGGCTTTTCACCACTGTATTATTCTTGACCTACCAAGGTTAATTTTGAGTTAACGAAGGCGACGGCGGAAGATGCTACCCTATTATCTTGGAGTGTGGCAAAAAAAACCTCATTTTAAATCGCTATTAATCATCTTATCAGTACGATATTTTGCCATTCAGCGCATTTATTGAACGAAACATCCCCAGTGCTGCTGGGGATGCTTGTGATCAATTTCATATTTCAGGCAAAAAGCGCGAGCTTGCCGACCAGCTTTCTGACCACTTTTTTCTCACCGGCGATCGCCACGCCCAACAATACAAGCTGCTGTTCTGTCTGAATTGCCACCGCTTCACGGAACTGTTGATAGTTCGT
>CAWUIY010000315.1:0-5495 GCA_963922555.1 uncultured Serratia sp.
CCGGGAAAATCGACTAACCCTTTCATCAATAATTGATGGGCATTCAGTAGGTCTTGCTTGCTGTAGCTTTTCCAAACATTCAGTTTTTCATAAGTAAGCAGCGCATTTCTGACTTCCTGAATATCTTTCGCCGGTGCAAGTACCCTTTTGCCCTCCAGGATTGCACTTACCTGCTCGGTAGAAAGACTGTTCTGCTCAATCGCCAATGATGCTTGTATGGTTCGAATACGATTCTCTTTTCTGAGCAAAGGAGATGAGTGTTCTGCCTGAACAGCCCACCGACCTAGCAACTCACCAATCGAGATAACCTGATTGAGGATCAATGGCGTAATTGTAAAAGGTGGTTGATAACCAGCCATTCTGTATCCCTATGATTGAAAAATAAAACCACGCTTTTATGTTTGCAATTATAGGGTCAAGGGCTTGCCCTGTCACGATAACCTCTAGCGTCTTTGCCCCCATATATTTACTATCAATGAAGTCCCTGTTGCAGAGAGTAAAAGAGCGCAAGCGCCATAACGGGTGATTCGGTGATGCTCTTCATCATCATCATCGCTTTTTACATTGCTAGCGCTTCACACCACTTTTCATCACTTTTTCCGATATTATCGCTGCCGAAAAACTTGCCTAAGTTCGCTGCCTTGAGGGTAATCTGCTCATTTTTTCCTTCAGAAAACGCCGCTGGGAAAAATATTTTCCCACGTCGATTAGCGGTTTATGAAAAGCTCTGCTAGCTTTTATGTGTAATTTCCCCTGTGTTCTAAACGACTTTGCCCGCCTCGTGCGGGTATTTTTTTGTCTGTACTATAATCATTAGGCTAAGCCATTATTTTTGCTATTTTTTAATCAGTTATCTCAGGGGAAATATGAACTATCTTGCTTGGACGGCTGCAACGGGTGGACTGTTGCTGCTCATGTCACTTTCTTTTGGCTGGATAAATCGTACACCAATCCCTATTTTTGGCATTTATCTGCTGGTCGGCATTCTTTGTGGGCCATGGGGATTCGATGTTTTACGTCTCGACGTCCTGGCTCACTCAACCATTATCAGCCGTGTTACTGAAATTGCGATTGCAACGTCACTGTTTATCACCGGATTAAAAATTCGCCTGCCACTCAGAGCGAGTATCTGGAGAATTGGTTTCCGCCTGGCCGGGCCGGGAATGATCATTACCGTACTCGGAATAATGTTAATCGCACATTATCTGACCGGATTATCATGGCCTATCTCGTTAGCGCTTGCGGCAGTGATTGCCCCAACCGACCCGGTGCTCGCCAGCCTGATTGCCATTAATGACTCACGGGACAACGACAGTCTGCGGCTCGCTCTTTCAAGCGAGGCCGGGCTGAACGATGGCACAGCGTTGCCCTTATTGATGCTGGCGCTTTTGTGGCATCAGGCCGACGGCGCGTTGCACGGGATGCAGTGGCTGCACTGGTTCGCCGTGGATGTTGTCTGGGCGTTAGTGGCCGGGCTGGGAATTGGCTACGGCCTGGGCAGGCTCATCGGTCTTATTTCAACCCACTGGCGGCACGTACAAGGTGAAGTTGCGCCGAGCGATTTTATTGCGCTTTCACTTATTTGCCTTAGCTTTGCGATAGCTATCTCCATCGACGCGTCAGGTTTTCTGGCAGCCTTTGCCGCGGGCGTTGGCCTGCGCAGCGCCGAGCTAAGAGTACAGCAGAAAAATCCAACGGCGGAAGATGAAGACGACAATCCGCCGGCAGAGATGATGATTAACCCGCATACCCGACATTCCCTGGAGGTGGAACACCGCACGCCGTTGAAATCCGTCGGTCTGGTAATTGGTGACGCCCTGTCGTTTGGTGAAACTATTGAACGGCTATTTGCCGCGGCTATCGTCATTGTATTAGGCGTTACGCTGGCTCAGCATTGGGAACCTAGAGGACTGGTTTTGGCGTTGGCAATTTTCTGCGTTATTCGCCCCTTGGCGGTTTATATCTCCACCATCGGTTCTTCCTATTCAAAACAGCAGCGCTTATTATTTGGCTGGCTTGGAATACGCGGCATTGGCAGCATTAATTATATTGCTTACGCCTATGTGCATGGCATGCAAGGCAGCGAGGCGAATCTGATGACGAATTTGGCTATCACAATTATTACCGCCAGCGTGTTAGTGCATGGGATTACGGTGACGCCTTTACTAAACTTTTGGAGCAGAAAATAGCGAATGATGATCTTTGACGTCTTTGGCCGTTATATCGGTGTGAAACTTGTCGACAATCAATGGCAGATTTTTCGCGTTGATATGTCTGAAAGAAAGTATTCGCGACTGCATGAAATCATCATTCCCGACTTTATTGAAGAGCACGAAATTGCGGGTTGGCTGGATGATATTTATCATGAGGCGGCCAGTCCGCAACATCCGGACGTTTTGCGGGTGGAATGATGTGGGTTATGCAAACGGTCGTTCCATTGGCATTTGATTTAGAACGCAAACTCGCGCGTAAAATAATCGCTCAGCCAGGTACCTTTCTGGTGAAACAGGGTGAGCCAACGTCGGAATTTTTTTACCTGCATAGCGGGCTGATTGGTGCGATTTATGTGTCAACCGACGGCAGCGAGCGAATTTCGCCGTTTATCACCCTTTGCAGGCAGCCCATCGCGGGATTGAGAGCGAAAACGTAAAGGGACCTTCAGCAAGAAGGCCCCTGGAGTGTTTAACACTCTTCGCGATTATATAAGCTCTGCGAGTGCCGCAGCGGTGAAATCCTTTAACGATGCCTGATTCCCCGTGCGAATTTTGGTTACCCAGTGAGGATCGCTTAGCAACGCACGTCCCACCGCGATCAGGTCAAACTCGTTGCGTTCCAGACGTGCCAACAGGTTATCCAGGCTGGCAGGATGGGAGCTTTCACCGGCAAATGCCCCCATAAAGTCACCGGATAAACCGACCGAACCAACGCTAATCGTTGCCGCTCCGGTCAGTTTTTTAGCCCAACCGGCAAAGTTAAGGCCGTTTTCGCCGTCAATCTCGGGGAACTCTGGCTCCCAGAAACGGCGCTGAGAACAGTGGAGGATATCCACACCAGCGTCGACCAGTGGCAGCAGCCAGTCGGTCATCTCCTCCGGTGTTGATGCCAGTCGGGCAGAGTAATCTTGCTGCTTCCACTGGCTAACACGCAGGATCAGCGGGAAATCAGGCCCAACGGCCTCGCGCATGGCCTTCACTACTTCAGTCGCAAAGCGTGAGCGCTGTTTTAAAGTCGCACCACCGTAACTGTCAGTACGCAGGTTAGTGCCTGACCAGAAAAACTGATCAATCAGGTAGCCATGCGCGCCGTGTATTTCGGCGACATCAAATCCCAAACGTTTTGCATCCGCAGCAGCCTGAGCAAAGGCGGCGATGGTATCGGCAATCGCCTCTTCACTCATCGCTTGTCCGCGTGGCTCATTGGGGGCAATCAGGGCTGAAGGACTTTCCACTGGCGCATCGGGAACCCAGTCAGTGAGAAAACTGACGACGGAACCGGTGTGCCAAAGCTGTGGCCCCATTTTTCCGCCGGAAGCGTGCACCTCATCGATCACCTTTTTCCAACCCGCTAAAGCCTGTTCGCCGTGGAAAAAAGGAATATTGGCATCATTACGTGATGCGGGACGATTGATAACGGTACCTTCCGACAGAATAAGTCCAACGTCCCCTTCGGCACGGCGCTGATAATAAGCCGCAATATTTTCACCGGGAATGCCGTTCGGCGCAAAAGAACGGGTCATTGGAGCCATCACAATTCGATTTTTTAATGACAGACTTTTCAGATGAAAAGGCTGAAACAGGACGTCTACATTAGATGTGGTCACAGGCTTATACTCCGCTTTGGTTAGTTGCCCTGATAGTATATTGTGTATACTAGGTGTCAATTAGGCACTTTAAAGCTACCAGGTATACTCGAGGAAACCACCGTGTGTGACGAACAGCCAATTCTGGTCCGTACCAGCTGCCCGCATAGAATATTATTGGATCAAATTGCCGATAAGTGGTCTGTATTGATTCTCGCCATTCTGTGCCAGCAACCCCGGCGTTTCAACGTGCTCAAACGCGAACTGGAAGGCATCACGCAAAAAGCGCTGACCCAAAGCCTGAGAAAATTGCAGCGCAACGGCATTATTGAACGCCATGTGCTTGATACCTCGCCGATTGCCGTAGAATACGAAATCACGCCGCTAGGCCGGACGTTAAAGGTTCCCTTTGAGGCTCTGTTCAACTGGACTCAAGATAATCTGCCTGCCGTCGAACGCGCGCGGCAAGATTACGATAGCAAGCTTGAAAGCTAAGACTGTTGGTCTTCCAGCCAGTTAATAAAATACTCACTAAATGCGGTGACCTGCTGCGGCTGAAAGCGACGCTGAGGATAAACAAATTGCAGGCCAACCTGCTTTTTATCGTGGCGGCTGAAGCCAATAAAACTGTCGGCAAACAGCACGGTCAAGCGGCCCTGCTCGACGTCGCGCCTAACATCCCACCACGATTTAGTGGCAATACCAGCACCGGCCAATACCCACTGCCGCAACAGCGCGCCGTCGTCACATATCATGCTCGGAGCGATGCGCAGCGCCTGAGATTTGCCATTGATTTCAAAACGCCATTCATTCAGCAATGTGCCTCGACTATCAAGCACCAGACAGCGATGCCGGAGCAGATCCTGCGGTTGCCCGGGAACGCCATATTGTTCAAGATAAGACGGAGCAGCAACGATAACGCGATGATTAGGCTTGATAAAACGTGTCACTAAATTACTGTCAGGCAGATTGCCGATGCGAATACTCATATCCAGACGATGGGCAATTAAATCGACTACGTCTTCACTTAGAAATACCGAGCTACAAACCTGCGGATGAAGTGTTGAGAAATCGACAAGTGCGGCGGACAAATATTGCCGTCCAAAATCCGAAGGTGCGGAAATACGCAGCGTCCCGCTTAGGATCCCCTCTTTTTGCAGCAACTTGCTCTCTGCCTGCTCAACCTCCTCAAGCACCCGCAGTGCTGAGTGATAAAACTCTTCGCCTGCGCGGGTCAGCGCAATCGATCGCGTCGAACGATTAAAAAAGCGAGTTTGATAGCGATCTTCCAACGCTTTTAATCGCGCAGTCATGGTGGCCGGCGACAGGCTCATTCTCCTGCCCGCAGCCGCCAGGCCGCCAGCCTCGACGACGGCCACCAGCAAAGACATATCTTCCAGCTTGCCCATATTATTCGGTTTTCCTGAATAGAGAATCAGCTTTCATCGTCATTATCAAAACCGACCTCAAGGCGTAAAGTCAACGGATACTCTTAACGACAGGAAGAAAATCATGAGTCATCAGCGTACTTTACTCATCGGCGGCGCATCAGGCATTGGTTATGCCGTCGCGGAACTTTTGTCCACACGCGGCGAGGCGATTGTTTTAGCAGGCCGCAATGCGCAAAAACTTAAACATGCTGCCGATCAGCTACAATCAAGAGGTTATGTGGTCGAGACTGTGGCTTTGGATATTG
>CAWUIY010000316.1:0-5493 GCA_963922555.1 uncultured Serratia sp.
ACTAACCTGTGGTTCGAGCATCAGCTGGCGCGGGATCATGCTGAGCTGATCAACCGCCACTTCGCCGTGAATCAAGTTGCCTTCAATATCAATGGCCGCGAGATCGACCGGATCTTCCGACATTGGGATCAACTCGGCATCAACCTTCAGCAATCGGCGCACCAGATTCATCGCTTCCAGCGGGCGCACGCTAAGACTATCAAGGGCGCGCAGGATCAGGTTTCCAAGATTGTGACCGTCCAGTTCGCCGCTGCCGCTAAACCGATATTCAAACATGGCCGACGCCACGCTCGGCTCGGTGATCAGCTGGTTAAGGCAGTTACGCATGTCTCCCCAGGCAATACCGCCGACCGAACGGCGAATTCTACCCGTCGACCCACCGTTATCAGTGGTGGTAACGATGCCGGTCAGACGTGAGCCTAGTGTCGACAGAGACGACATCACTCGCCCCAGTCCGTGGCCTCCGCCAAGAGCAACAACCCTGTCCAGGTCAGCCAACGCCCGATTTCTCATAATTCCTCTTCTTCTTGGTGCCTTGCTGTGACACCAATGTCTCGGTAATTGTCCTGTTAAGGCGTTTTAGGCACTCATGACAACAACTTAATTTTAGATTTAGCAGTTAAAACCCTTGAATTCTTAGGCGATCAATCGGTTTAACGAGCTTTCTTAAACGCTAAAAACCGGACTGTTATACCTTGTTATCAAAGGCACTGAAATGCATTTCATATACTAATGTAATAATTAGTTACTGAAACAATTTTACCTAATTTTTCGCTAAGGTGTTACCAATCATATCGTGTGGATTGATAAGCAAAAGGCGATTGATTTAATGGATATTTTTAACACTCAGTAACTAGAAAATCGCTGTATATCCAAATACATAGCGAAGATCCCTGTTGGCGGAAAGGTTTTTGCGGCGCTACAATAGTGCTCAACCGCGTTCTTGTTAGCTTTGGCTGGCAAGAATTGAACTCCTAGCCCTGGTACCTAAGTTTATTGCCACCGCGCTTTTCGGCGGCAACAGATAGGGTGCCTTGGCCGTGACTTTAGGTCACCAGGGTGCTGGGTAGAAATGCCCGCATCTTCCCGTATTTGGAAAGGTGTTAACAAGGTGCAACAACTAACTGACGCATTTGCGCGCAAGTTCTATTACTTGCGCCTATCGATCACTGACGTGTGCAATTTTCGTTGCACGTATTGCCTGCCCGACGGCTATAAACCTCATGGTCAAAATAACAAAAGCTTCCTTTCACTCGACGAAATTCGCCGGGTAAGCCGCGCTTTTGCTCATCTCGGAACGGAAAAGGTCCGTCTAACCGGCGGGGAACCTTCCCTGCGTCGCGACTTTGCCGAAATCATCGCCGCGGTCCGTGAAAACCCGGAAATTCGACAGCTTGCTGTCACCACCAACGGTTATCGCCTTGCGCGCGACGTTAAAACCTGGCGCGATGCAGGTTTAACGGCGGTGAATGTCAGTGTAGACAGTCTGGATGCGCGCCAGTTTCACGCCATCACCGGGCAAGATAAATTCCGTGAAGTGATGAACGGCATTGATGCCGCGTTTGAAGCCGGTTTTGCCAAGGTCAAAGTCAACGCCGTGTTGATGCGCGACGTCAACCATGCCAGCCTGCATACCTTCCTGAACTGGATCAAAGACCGTCCCATTCAGCTACGCTTTATCGAGCTGATGGAAACTGGAGACGGCGGCGATCTGTTCCGCAAACACCACGTTTCCGGTGAGGTCATTCGCCAGCAACTGGTCCAGCAAGGGTGGACGCTAATGGGCCGTAGCCGCAGTGACGGCCCGGCTCAGGTCTTTACCCATCCTGATTATCTCGGCGAAATTGGCCTGATCATGCCTTACGAGAAAGACTTTTGCGCAAGCTGCAATCGCCTGCGCGTATCGGCAATCGGCAATCTGCACTTATGTTTGTTCGGCGAGCAGGGCATTCCTTTACGCGATCTTTTGGCCGATGACTTGCAGCAGGATGAGTTGATGCAGCGGATCCAGGGCGGTCTGAGCTTTAAAAAACAGACTCATTTCCTGCATCAGGGCAACACCGGCATTACTCAAAATCTCTCATTTATTGGCGGCTAAACGCCCAGGGAAAAACCATTATGAGCAAAGGCAGCAGCGAATTTATCGCTATTTCAGTCGCTATTTTGACCGTGTCCGACAGCCGAACGGAAGCAGAGGATACATCGGGTGAATATTTGCGTGAGGCGGCCATTGAAGCCGGTCATCACGTGGTCGCGCGTCAGGTAACCAAAGATAACCGCTATCAGATCCGTGCGATTGTTTCGCAATGGATCGCTGATGAAAGCATTGGTGCGGTGCTGATTAACGGCGGCACGGGTTTCACCTCTGGCGACAACACCCCGGAAGCGCTGAAGCCGTTGTTTGATCGTGAAATCGAAGGTTTTGGCGAACTGTTCCGCATGGTCTCCTATGAGGATATCGGCACCGCAACGATTCAATCTCGCGCACTGGCCGGGATGGCCAACCAGACGGTAATTTTTGCCGTGCCGGGGTCGACCAATGCCTGCAAACTGGCCTGGGAGCACATTATTTCGTCTCAGCTTGATGCCCGCAATCGTCCCTGCAACTTTATTTCTCACGTAAGAAAGTAAACGCAAACTATGTCTACATTGACGCATATTAATGCCTCCGGCGACGCCCATATGGTCGACGTCTCAGGCAAAGCAGAAACCGTTCGTGAAGCACGCGCCGAAGCATTTGTTTCGATGGCGAGCAGCACCCTGGATATGATCATCAAAGGCGATCACCATAAAGGTGACGTGTTTGCTACCGCGCGCATCGCGGGTATTCAGGCGGCTAAAAAAACCTGGGATCTGATCCCGTTATGTCATCCACTGTTGTTGACCAAGGTTGAGGTAAAGCTGGAAGCCCAGCCGGAATTTGACCGGGTGCGCATCGAGAGTCTGTGCCGCCTTACCGGCAAGACCGGCGTAGAAATGGAAGCGTTGACTGCGGCCTCTGTCGCCGCGCTGACCATTTATGACATGTGCAAAGCGGTACAAAAAGATATGGTGCTCGGCCCGATTCGCCTGCTGGAAAAAAGCGGTGGCAAATCCGGTGATTTCAAGGCGGAATAATGATCGATATTTTGTTCTTTGCTCAGGTTCGTGAGCTGATCGGTACCGGCAGTCTGCAAATTCCGGCCGAATATTCGAATGTAGAATCCCTGCGTCAGGCGCTATCACAGCGTGGCGATCGCTGGGCGCTGGCCCTTGAGTCAGGCAAGCTGCTGGTGGCGGTGAATCAGACCCTGGTTGAATCCAACCACGCGATCAAGGCCGGTGATGAAGTGGCGTTTTTTCCACCGGTAACCGGAGGCTAAGAGATGCAGGCAACACGAATCGTAGTGAATGCAGCACCGTTTAGCGTCGGAGAGGAATATCAATGGCTGGCGCAGTCAGACTCAGACGGCGCAGTAGTGACCTTCACTGGCAAAGTGCGCAATCATAATCTCGGCGACAGTGTGAGCGCGCTGACGCTGGAGCATTATCCGGGGATGACTGAAAAAGCGTTGGCTGAAATCGTTGAAGAGGCGCGGCAGCGTTGGCCTTTGCAGCGAGTGAGCGTTTATCATCGCGTCGGGGTGCTGTATCCCGGCGACGAAATCGTGTTTGTCGGCGTGACCAGTGCGCATCGCGGCATGGCGTTCGACGCGACAGAATTTATTATGGACTATCTCAAAACCCACGCGCCGTTCTGGAAGCGTGAAGCCACCGAGCAGGGCGATCGCTGGGTCGAGTCACGCGACAGTGACAAGCTCGCCGCGCAGAAATGGTCTTCTTCTTGATCAACGCCGGTGCATTAAATGATTTACAGCACCAGTAACGTTGAGCGCGGTTATCCGCGACGCATTGTAAACACTCTGTTTACCTGTAACAGGTGTAACACGCAGCGGCTAGAATTTATGGTAGTCTTAGGTTACCGGTAGGCTGCACATTCAGCCTTGTTTTTGTCCTCCATGTAAGAGGTAAGCATCATGGATCGATATCCACGCACTAATGGTTCAATCGTTGAACGCGCCAACAGCGGTATCCAGGCCTACATGGCTCAGGTTTACGGCTGGATGACCTGTGGTTTACTGCTGACGGCGTTTGTCGCCTGGTATGCATCACGTTCGCCTGCAATCCTCGGTTTTATCTTCTCAAGCCAAATTACCTTTTTCGGCCTGATCATTTTGCAGCTCGGTTTAGTTTTCGTTATCTCTGGCATGGTTAACCGCCTGAGTGGCTCTGTTGCAACCGGGCTATTTATGCTCTATTCCGCGCTGACCGGGCTAACGCTATCCAGTATTTTTGTCGTTTACACCGGTTCTTCAATTGCCAGTACCTTTGTCGTCGCAGGCGGCATGTTCGGTGCGATGAGCCTTTTCGGATACACCACCAAACGTGATCTGAGCCGCATGGGCAGCCTGCTGTTTATGGCGCTGATCGGTATCGTGCTGGCCTCGGTGGTCAATATCTTCCTGAAAAGCACGGCGTTGATGTGGGCAGTCACTTATATCGGGGTCGTGGTGTTTGTAGGCTTGACCGCGTATGACACGCAAAAATTGAAAAATATGGGGCAGCAACTGTCTGTTAACGATAAAGACAACTTCCGTAAATACTCCATCGTGGGGGCTTTGACCCTGTATCTCGACTTCATCAACCTGTTCCTGATGCTACTGCGTATTTTCGGCAACAGAAGATAAGAATGATTGAGATCCCTTAGGGGAAGAAGAGAAAGGGAGCCGCCAACATGAGGCTCCCTTTTTTTATGCTCGTATTTTCAAATTTGTGCAGCTGACGCCGTTTATTTCACCAGATAGTCAATTGCAAGCTCCACCGGCTGTGTCTCTCGCGTGTCCCAATGGCGAATCATCAAAGGCAGCAACCCGAGATAGCGCCCGGCAGGCAAATGACCATTATCCTCCCTGAGGAGATAGACACTGCCTGTTGTGAACTGATTCTTTTCAGTAGCCGCACAGTGACAGGCCGAACTGTTCATTGGCGTCCAGTTTCCTTGCGACGAGACGATTTTTGTGCAGTTGTTGATCAGTCCACTGCGCAGGTTAATGACATATTTTTTGCCGCTGTGCTCTTGCACGACTTCTGCCCTCAGCGGCGTCATTCCGGAATAAGCCTTTCCTAACTCGCTGCTGCCAATGTGCACATCCGACAGCGGGCCTTCGCCGAGGCGAACAGCGGTCATCCCGGTGCGAAAATTTTTCACATGAATGAGCGGTGTCAGCACATTTTCGCCGGTAGATTTCAGCACCTTCCTGATGATCTCCTTACGGCCAGCAAAAGGAGACTGCTGCGGATTATAGTGATTGTACTGGTAATGAATCACCTGATTAGCAATCAGTTTGCCGCTGCTTGTCACCGCGAGCGGCAACCAGCCGTTCACGCTATGGCCGAGAGGAATTTGCTGTGCGTTATCAGAGGGGGTTATCGATACCTTAAGAGTGGTGACTC
>CAWUIY010000317.1:0-5487 GCA_963922555.1 uncultured Serratia sp.
CCGGTTTTATGCATGGCGCGGGCGTCGTTATCCTGTTCACCAGCATTGTTGGCGATGAAAACTTCCTTAGCTGGGGCTGGCGTCTGCCGTTCTTTATCGCTGCACCTTTGGGCCTGATCGGTATCTACCTGCGCCATGCGCTTGAAGAAACACCGACTTTCCAACAACACGTTGATAAAATTGATAGCAACTCACGTAAAGAAATCGCTGAACCACCAAGAGTGTCTTTCCGCGAGATCTTCAGCAAACAGTGGAAAGCGTTGATTGTCAGCGTCGGTCTGGTTATCGCGACCAACGTAACCTATTACATGCTGCTCACTTATATGCCTAGCTATATGTCGCACAGCCTGCATTACTCGGAAGACCATGGCCTGATTATCATTATTGCCATCATGGTCGGTATGCTGTTTGTGCAACCGTTTATGGGCCTGATGAGTGACCGCTTTGGCCGTAAGCCGTTTGTAATCATTGGCAGTATCGGCCTGTTTATTCTGGCGGTTCCAAGCTTTATCCTGATCCAGAGTAACGTGATTGGCCTGATTTTCCTCGGCTTCCTGATACTTGCCGTATTGCTTAACTGCTTTATCGGAGTGATGGCATCAACGTTACCGGCCATGTTCCCGACCAATATCCGTTACAGCGCGCTGGCGATTGCCTTTAACGTGTCAGTTATGGTTGCCGGTATTACGCCGACCTTCGCGGCATGGCTGGTAGAGGCCACTCACAATCTGTTTATGCCTGCTTACTATCTGATGGTGGTTGCGGTGATTGGTTTGGTAACCGGTATTTACATGAAAGAAACTGCCAACAAACCCTTGAAAGGCGCTACGCCCGCGGCATCTGACCGCGCGGAAGCCAAGGAAATTCTGCAAGAGCATCACGATAATATCGAACAGAAAATCGAAGATATTGATGCGCAGATCGCCGAGTTGCAAAGCAAAAGAAAGCATCTGATCGATCAGCATCCAGAGATTCAGTGATCGGACAGCTAATTAGCATAGAGTAAGCAATAAAAAAGCCGGTGAGCAGTAAATGCTGACCGGCTTTTTTTATGCACCAATCACAGCGCTTTAGATCGGCATACGCTGCCTAAGGCGGAGGCCATAATAAACTACTCTTCGGAATCGCCCTCAGGTTTGCGGGTGCTTAAGCCGTATTCGCGCAGTTTGTTGGCAATCGCGGTATGTGAAACGCCCAACCGTTTTGCCAGTTTGCGCGTGCTCGGATAGGTACGATAAAGGCGAGTCAGCACCGAGCGTTCGAAGCGTTTGCTGATGTCGTCCAGCGAACCATTCAAGGCTTCTTCCCCCAGTGTCACCTCGACATCAAAATCAGGCAGCGCGATATCCTGCGGGCGTAGCTCGTTACCTTCCAGCTGGGTCAGCGCACGGTAGATAGCATTTTTAAGCTGGCGCACGTTGCCCGGCCAACTGTAATGGGTCAGGTAGCTGCCCAGTTGTGCATTGAGTTTTGGCCGCGCCATGCCCTGCTCATCGGCAAAACGCGCCACAAAAAGCTCAGTCAGCGGCATGATATCGCTGGGATGCTCGCGCAGCGGCGGCAAGGTCACGGTCAGCACGTTGAGCCGATAATAGAGGTCCTCGCGGAATTCGCCGCGCTGCACCAGCTCCACCAGGTTTTTCTGCGTAGCGCAAATCACCCTGACGTCCACCCGCACCTCGTGCTCCTCCCCAACGCGGCGGAAGGTGCCGTCATTGAGAAAACGCAGCAGTTTTATCTGCATGCGTGGCGACATTTCACCGATTTCATCCAGCAATACCGAGCCGCCGTTGGCCTGCTCGAAGAATCCTTTTTTGCCATCGACGGCATTGGGATAAGCACCCGGCGCGTAGCCAAACAGCTCACTTTCCACCACGTCGTCAGGCAACGAGGCGCAGTTAAGGCCCAGGAACGGATTCTTGCCACGGGCACTGCGCAGGTGGCAGGCACGCGCCAGCAAGTCTTTACCGGTTCCGGTATCGCCAACGATCAGCAGCGGCGCATCTAGCATGGCCAGTTTTTTGGCCTGATCTAGCACCTGTCGCATCTTGGGGCTGACTGCCACTATATGATCAAACTCGCGTTCGTCATTAATGGTCAAGTCCTGCAACTGGCGGCCCATTCTTGCCGCTGATTTCAACATCACTACCGCGCCAACCACTTCACTGGCCTGATTTTCGTCATCAAGCTTGATTGGCGTGAGATCCATCAGAAAATCCTGGCCCTGAATAACTACGCGCTCGGTGTAGGGCAGATCGCTGTCGTGCTCCAGCCAGCGAGCAAAGTTGTAGCCGCTTATCAGGCTTGCCGCAGTGTAATTACGGATTTTCGCTTCGCTTAGCTCGAAAAGACTCTGCGCCGCCGGGTTGGCCTGCTCGACCTTGCCTTTCATATCAATAGAAAATACCGGTTCAGGCATGGAAACCAGCAAGGCGCGCAGAGCACGGTGCTCGCGTTCGGACGGCATAAACGGCACGGTTCTGACATCCGTCACGCCTTCGATGCGGCGGATTTCAGCCATCAATGCGCGGAAAGTATCAAAATCTAACTGGGTAAAATTCAGGTAAATACGGCCAATCTGGGCGATTTCAATCCCATGCAAATCAATACTGCGCAGCACTAACAAATCGAGCAACTCTCGGGCAAGACCCAGGCGGTCTTCGCAAAAAACTTCCAGGCGCATCAGTTTTGACCTTTTTCAGGGAAAACAAAAATTTCTTACTTGCATAATACCCTTTCAGGCAGGGTGTAAAAAGAGACTGTCACAAAATGTTGACAGAAAATTGTCTGCTTGCCGAATTCGTCACCAATTCTGCCGACCCCAGGCTGGCAATAAGGTGTTAAGGCAGATGGACAGCGCAGGCTGCTCGTGACATTAGAGAAAAAACTCTGCTAACATCACCGCCTGATTTCAATGCCAAACGGTTCCCGACTATGAAGTTCGTCTCTTTCAATATCAACGGATTGCGCGCACGTCCTCACCAGCTTGCGGCGATCATCGAACAGCATCAGCCAGACGTTATCGGGCTTCAGGAAACAAAAGTCCACGACGATATGTTCCCGCTCGAAGAAGTGAGCCAGTACGGCTATCACGTCTATTATCACGGGCAAAAAGGCCACTACGGTGTTGCCCTGCTGACCCGGGAAAAGCCGCTCGACGTACGTCGCGGATTTCCCAACGATGAAGAAGACGCACAGCGCCGTATCATCATGGCTGATATCGACACGCCACAGGGCGTATTAACGGTGATCAACGGCTATTTCCCGCAGGGCGAAAGCCGCGACCATCCGACCAAATTCCCGGCCAAGCAGCGTTTTTATCAAGATTTGCAGGACTACCTGCAAGAGAAGCTGTCGGTAGAAAAACCGGTAGTGGTAATGGGCGATGTTAATATCAGCCCGACCGATTTGGATATTGGTATCGGCGAAGACAACCGCAAACGCTGGCTGCGCACGGGCAAATGTTCATTCCTGCCGGAAGAGCGCGAGTGGATGGATCGCCTGAAAGGCTGGGGCCTGGTTGATACCTTCCGTGCCGCCAATCCTGAATCTAACGATCAATTTTCGTGGTTCGACTATCGTTCTAAAGGCTTTGATGACAACCGTGGGCTGCGCATTGACCTGGTTTTGGCGAGTACGCCGCTGGCCGCACGCTGCAAGGCGACCGGCATCGATTACCAGATCCGTGGTATGGAAAAGCCTAGCGATCACGCCCCAATTTGGGCGGAGTTCGACCTGAAGTGAATCCGTTAATCAGGCTGGAAGTGGTCGCCGCCATTATTGAACGTGGTGACCATATCTTGCTGGCGCAACGTGACGGCCAGAGCGATCTGGCCGGACTTTGGGAGTTTCCCGGCGGTAAGGTTGAAGCAGGTGAAACGCAACCGATAGCCCTGGCACGTGAACTGCTTGAGGAGCTGGGCATTAATGCTCGGGTTGAAAACTGGATCGCTAATCACGCCTGGCAACAGGGCGAACGGATTATTGATTTACATGCCTGGCGGGTCAATAACTTTCAGGGTGAAGTAGCGTTACGTTGTCACAGTCAGTTGGTCTGGGTCACGCCTCAGCAGGCGTTGAACTACGATCTCGCACCAGCGGATGTTCCACTGTTGCAGGCCTATATCAATCAACTGATTGATTAATAGCGCATTAAAAAGGTGACAAGGTCACCTTTTATGTCACCTCAGCTCAGCGCATTAAGCCCTTTACCGCTATTCCTATCCTTAAATTCCAGGCTATCTGTCAGCCTGAGAACCTACTCCTCACCAGACTTACTCGCTTTGGCGGGCACACGTTTTCGTTTGGCTCCCGTGGCTGATTTCGGCTTTGAAGGCAGGCTGCGAAACGCCGGTGAAACGCGGTTTTGCCTGGCCTGCACTATCAGGCTTTGCAGCGTAGAAACCAGCGGCTGCATGAAATCCTGATAACGGCAATTTTTCTCGCTGATACGGGTCAGGCTTGATTCCCAGTCGGCGGTCATATCGGGACGGGCGGCGATATCCGGCAGCGAGTGGATCAGCGCACGTCCGGTATCGCTGGAGTGAATATAGCGCCCTTTTTTATAGAGGAATTCGCGGCGGAACAGCAGCTCTATAATGCCTGCACGCGTCGCCTCCGTGCCTAATCCATCCGTGGCGCGTAAAATCTTCTTAAGCGCCTTGTCCTGCACAAAGCGCGCGATACCCGTCATCGCGGAAAGCAGCGTGGCATCGGTAAACGGCCTTGGTGGCTGGGTCTGGCGTTCAACCACTTCCCCGCGCTCACACAGCAGTTCATCCCCCCTGGCGACCACCGGCAACGGCGTGCCTTCGTTTTCTTCATCGCGCTCTTTACTACCCAGCAAAGTACGCCAACCGGCATCGGCTAAAAAACGCGCCTTGGCAATAAATTTTCCGCCGGCAATTTCCAGATCAATGACACATTTGCGGAACACGGCGTCGGCGCAAAACTGCATCAAATATTGGCGAGCAATCAAACCATAAATTTTGTTCTCATCCTCGGTCAAATTGACCTTACTGCTTCTGGCAGTGGGAATGATTGCGTGGTGTGCATCCACCTTTTTATCGTCCCAGCAGCGATTGCGTTTATCGGTGTCTAGTGCGGGCTGAGGCATCAAATTCGGCTGATGAATGCTGATAGCATTAAGCACCGAGTGGCGCCCTGCAAAGTGTTCTTCCGGCAGATAACGGCTGTCGGAACGTGGGTAGGTAATAAGCTTGTGGGTTTCATACAGACGCTGGCAAATATCGAGGATTTTTTGCGCGCTGAGGCCAAAAGCTTTCGCGCCTTCGATTTGCAGCGTTGAAAGAGAGAACGGCAGCGGCGCGGTCTCAGACTCGCGCTTGTCGTTGTAACCGGTCACGATGGCTGGCTGTCCACCGATACGCGCGACCACGTGATCGGCTAATGGACGATGCAACAACCGCCCTTCTTCATCCTGATAAGGCTCGCAAGATTCACTCGGCTGCCAAATAGCAACAAAAC
>CAWUIY010000318.1:0-5458 GCA_963922555.1 uncultured Serratia sp.
ATACGCGTAAGTGCGCTAGAGCGCGAAATTGGAGAAAAGCTTTTATTACGAAAGCGGCCGTTTGTTCTCACCGAGACAGGGCATATTATCTATAAACATGCTCTGAAATTAAGAGAGCTTGAAAAAAACCTGAGAGAGGGGATTAAAAAGATAACAGGCCAGTCAGCCGGTATATAAGGAATTGTTAAACTTTTTTAAAGATACCCCATGGATCGGTGATAGCTGTCATGCCGTTCGATAGTCTATTAGCCATGGGAAGTATTAATATCTTAAATCAATCCTGAGTGGGGAGCTGCCACTCAGGATTTTTTTATTATCCATCCATCTTAAAGGTTTAATTAATTGTGAGAAAACAACGTAATTGCTTTGGTTATCATTGTTCTACCGATTAATTAAATTAAATTCAATATCAAGCTTGTTTATCGAAAATAAATATTCGTTTTAAGAATTTTAAGCGAAATTTGGTATTGTTTTGGCCAAATTTATGGCAATTTTATTTTCTTGCGAAATAGAGTGATTGTCAGTGCGAGTGCATTGTTAGAAACGACCAATGCGTTGCAGATTTGCCTGTAAGGAGATTTATTTATCCATAGGTTATGGAGATAACATGTCTTTTTATGATCCCTCTATGTCGTATTACATACAATTAAACAAGGTAGAGTCGTGATAAATGATCTCAATCCTAAAAAGCTAACAAGGAGTTAACATGTTTTTAGAACCTAAAAGTATTAACGGGTTTCTGGCTATCATAGATAATGGAAATTTTGATAAAGCAGCCAAGATTTTGAACATCACCACATCAGCGCTATCTATTCGTGTCAGTTCGCTGGAGAAAACGATGGGGGAAAAACTGCTCATAAGAACTCGCCCTTTTAGTCTCACGGCGGCCGGGGAAATTTTTTATGAGTATGCCCTGGAGTTTAAAAAGATGGAGTCTTCTTTGAAGCTGAGGCTGACCGAATTGGCTGAATAACCTGAAACGAAAAGCGTTACCGAACTTTCAAGTTATAGAAAGTTCGGTAACGAAGGTGGGTGATTACTGATGGCTATCAGTAAGTTGGATGTTTAGAATTGGTAAACTAAGCCCAGTCCCAGAATGTTATCCGTATTAACTTCAGTTGCACGCGTATAGTCGTCTTTTTTCAGCAAGTTGATTTTATAATCGATATAGGTATACATATTTTTGTTAAAGAAGTAGTTGGTTCCTACTTCAATATATTTAACTAAGTCGTGTTTCCCACCTTTGAAATTCTTACTCTGGTCATTAAGATTAGATACTTCATTAAGATTTTTACCCACTGATTGAATATAGGCCAGTGAAGGCTGTAAACCTTCCGCTGGACCATCAACAAACAGGTAATGAGCAGCTAATTCAATGTTTTGGGTTTTGTTAGCATACTGTCTGTCCTTAATGCCGAAACGCGTCATGTTATTGGTTTCAGCATACATGGCAGCAAGATAGAGCTGTGAATTGTCATATTTCATACCCACGGTCCAGGCCTCAGCGGTTTGACCGTTCTTATCGCTTGCCTGGAAATCTGTGCGGTGGGAGCGGGCGTAGGCCCCAGCCAGTTTTATACCAAAGCCCAAATCATAGCTGGTTGAGGCTCCCCAACCTTCGCCATTATCGTCTTTATGATCTCCTGTTACTAGCGTCTGACTCTGACTCTGGTTTTTACCCTGATATTGAACAGCCATGCTCAGGCCGTCAATTTGGCCGAAGAAATTAGAGGTTCTAAAGGTAGCCAGATTTTTCGCTCGGCCAGTCATGAAGTTGTCTTCTTTGGTGAAGCTATCACCGCCAAATTCGGGATTCACGTCAGTAAAGGAGCTGACATCATAGAGCACGCCGTTGTTACGCCCGTAGTCAATGGAGCCAAAATCCTTAAATTTAAGGCCAACAAACGCATAGCGTGTCGCGCTGTCAGTCGCCATACTTTCTGCATTATGGGTTTTAATATTATATTCCCATTGACCGAAACCGCTTAATTCATCGCTAATTTGGGTAACGCCTTTAAATCCTAAACGGACATAAGACTTGTCACCGTGTTCACTTTTATTTTTTGAAATATAATTAAGCCCAACGACTTTTCCGTAGAGATCAAGTTGGTTTGAATCTTTGTTATAAATCTCGGCAGCATTGGCTGCGCTGCTCGCCATTAATGCCGAGATGAAAATAGCCAGAGGTTTGCGCATTGTCATTATTTTAACCTTATTTAAATTAGTTTAATATTTATGTGGTTATATCTCGAAAGAGGCTTTACGTTACCGGCAAAACATAGCCATAAAAAACTATTTTTGAACTTATTCCTTTCTTTGTGATGTCGCGCAATAATGTGGTGCTTTATATTTAATTAATTAAAATCTGTTAGCGAGCAGGTTAAAAATAATAAATTAAAATGCTTGTTGATTTTTTATTGGCATCCTTTGTTTAAAAGGTTAAATATGTTGGATGTTATTTTTCAGGAATTAAATTAACGGTAATATTTTTAAGTTAAACGATTAACATACTACTTTTAAAACTTTTGCTAATTAACAAACTTTAAATGAATCTGTAAACCCTAACGCCGGATTTTATAAGACTTACTTTCAATGGTTGAGTTTAACAATCTGATTTTTAATGATAAAAAATCATTACCTGTGAGCCGTTGATTAAGAAACTCTTTACGAATAAAGTAATTCTCAGGGTTTTGTCAGTAAATTACTGCCAATTTGTCTTTAAGCTTAATGAGATTACATACCTTAATGTCACCTCCTGCCTCTCAAACGCCGCGACCAGTTAATATAAATCTGCAAATCCTGGCGATTATGATCTTCAACTTTGCCAATTACTTAACGATTGGATTGCCGCTGGCGGTGTTACCGGGTTATGTCCACGACGGATTGGGATTTAGCGCATTTTGGGCCGGGGTAGCCATCAGCATGCAATATTTTGCCACGCTGCTAAGCCGCCCTCATGCCGGTCGATATGCCGACTTGCTGGGACCTAAAAAGGTGGTGCTGATTGGGCTATTTGGCTGCATGGTCAGTGGTATTTTCTATCTGTTAGCCGTTTGGCAACACGAAACGCCCATAGTGAGTCTGGTCATGCTCTGTATCGGGCGGCTGATATTAGGTGTCGGGCAAAGTTTTGCTGGAACCGGCTCGACACTGTGGGGCATAGGCCGCGTCGGTTCTTTGCATATCGGCAAGGTGATTTCCTGGAGTGGCGTCGTGACCTACGGCGCGATGGCCGTGGGTGCGCCGTTGGGCGTGTGGATTGTCCATCTCGGCGGTTTGGCGGCCCTTTCACTGTGTATTATCGCGATTGCGTTGGCGGCATTTTTGCTGGCATTGAAAAAACCCGGCGTCAGGAAAGAGGCGAGCAGCGTGATCCCTTTTCATCAGGTACTCGGCAAAGTGTTGCCTTACGGGCTGGTATTGGGGCTGGCATCGACCGGCTTTGGCGTTATCGCGACCTTTATTACCCTGTTTTACGATGCAAAAGGCTGGAGTGGTGGAGCATTTGCTTTAACCCTGTTTAGTTCGGCGTTTGTCGGTATGCGGCTGTTGTTCCCAAATAGCATTAACCGTTTTGGTGGGCAAAGAGTTGCGCTGACCTGTTTCTGTTTTGAAGCGCTGGGCCTGTTATTGGTATGGGGAGCGAATACGCCGCTACTGGCTTTGCTGGGAGCGATGCTGACCGGAGCCGGATTCTCGCTGGTTTTCCCGGCACTGGGCGTGGTGGCGGTGAAAAAGCTGCCGCAACAAAATCAGGGCAGCGCGTTGGCGACCTATACGGCGTTTATGGATTTGTCTCTGGGTATCACCGGGCCGCTGGCGGGGGTGTTACTGACCCACGCTGGGGCGTCGTCGATCTATCTGGCTTCAGCATTGGCGGTATTTGCGAGCGGGATTTTAGTCCTGCGTTTGATGCAAAAAGAGAAAATATTGGCGGCAGAGTAAATGAATTAACTTCCCGCCGTTATTGGGCGGGAAGGGGCATTATCAGCCTTTGATGCGGCCCATGTGATGGACCGCCACCAGTTTGCCGTTACGCATGGCAAAAGCCTCAGACGTTCCTTCAACGATGAAATCGAATTTCTTGTAAAGTGCAATAGCCGCCGGATTATCCACATACACGGTTAATTCTACGCGGCTGATACCCAACCAGTTATCGGCCAAATCCAGCGCGGCGGCGAGGAGTTGGCTACCGATACCTTGGCCCTGAAATTCCGGATGCACGGCCATGCCGAAGCTTGCGGCATGGCGGCGGCGCATATTTTGTTCGAGGTGCAGCCCGATCATTCCCACTACCCGCTCGCCAAAACAGGCCACCAGTCGGTATGCGCCAGTCTCTTGATTTCCAGATCGTTTTAGCCAATGTGCCGTTGCAGGATGCGGTAGCTGGAGCGTATCGCTGTAAACCTGTTCCTGGCTGTAAAGCTGGTGAATCTGCGTGTAGTCCTCAGGCTCAACGTGGCGGATCTCAATCTGGCTCATGCTCAGCTCCATGCGGTTGTTGGGGAATAACCTCTTAATTTATCGGTCTATTTTTTTTAGTCAATTTAAAAATTGATGAAAAAAAGTGCTTTACAAGTGCGAATGATAATGATTATTATTGTCATGCGTTCCGGGGATGGCTATTCACCATAGTCAAACGGGTCCCTGGGAAGCACGACATTGCTCACATTGCTTCCAGTATTTTTAGCCAGCCGGGTGCTGGCTTTTTTTTTTGCCTGTCGTTCTGCTCCCTCATTTATAAGCAACAAATCCTTTGTATTTAACGGGCTGCTCTCATTCAAATTTTCTGATTAGAGGGGTTAAGTTTTTGCGCTTTCTTAATATCAGCCGTTAGCTAGACTAGATAAAACATTGAGGAGAGTTGAATATGATCTACTTACGCAAAGCACAAGATCGCGGCCATGCCAATCACGGTTGGCTCGACAGCTGGCATACATTCTCTTTTGCCGATTATTACGATCCGAACTTTATGGGTTTCTCCGCGCTGCGGGTAATTAATGAAGATGTGATCGACGGCGGGCAGGGCTTCGGCACGCATCCGCATAAAGACATGGAAATTCTGACTTACGTGTTGTCCGGAACCGTTGAACACAAAGACAGCATGGGCAATAAAGAGCAGATTCAGGCGGGTGAATTTCAGATTATGAGCGCCGGAACCGGCGTGAAGCATTCTGAATACAACGGCAACCGCGATCGCGCGCTGCACCTTTATCAGATCTGGATTATTCCCGATACCAAAGGGCTGGAGCCGCGTTACGAACAGCGCATGTTTGACGCGCCGCAGGGCCGCCAGCTGGTGCTGTCGCCGGATGCGCGTGAAGGTTCTTTGAAAGTATTCCAGGATATGGAGCTTTCTCGCTGGGCGTTCAAACAGGGTGAAGACGGCGAATACACTATCGCCAAGGATCGTCAGGTTTGGATCCAGGTAGTAAAAGGTCGTCTGACCGTTAATGGG
>CAWUIY010000319.1:0-5451 GCA_963922555.1 uncultured Serratia sp.
AAGAAGAATTTAAGCGCATAAACAGTTCGCCCGCGCTTAATCTGCTCATAAGTAACGGTGTAATCGGTGAGTTCGTTGATTTGCTGTATTGCTGGATCAATAACTCTCTTTTTTAAATCAAAAATACGACTATATTTTTCGTCCAGTTGAAACATGGTTTTAATTTGTTCCATTTCAAAGCTACGGCTACCAATGCTTTTGTACTGCATAAATAGCTCATAAAACCGTACTGCGTAAACGCTGGTCATCTGCTGGATATGCTTACGGTCATAGGTTGTAAATGGATTATCTTTATTAAATAACGTAAACATTAGAATCACTTCAGCGGGAAAGGATACAGCAATCTCCCCCAAGCCTTTTTTATACTCCAAACGGTACACCCAACGACATTTAACCGGATTACCAGCACTACTCACGTAAGTAAAATAACGGTTAAACAGCCGGTCTACTGCATCATGTAATCCTTCATAGGCGGTATGGCTCTGAATGCCACACTCACGGGCAAACTCATCAGCGCGAATGGTCAACACCTCACCTTCTTTTAAGTCTTTTTCCCGTGCTAAACCAGATGCATGAACAAATAAGCGTTTTTCAGTCAAAGTCATGCCATGTATAGCTTCTACCAGTTTATTAGACTGGGCAACGGTATTTAATCCGTATTTCTTTTTGCTCTTTTCCATATTGTGACGCATATTCTAATATATGCGTTATAGTGACATTGTTAAACCAATGCGTCAATAGATCGGAATCTGTCGTCTTTAAACTCGGAATCTGTCGTCTTTAAACTCGGAATCTGTCGTCTTCAAGGTCGGAATCTGTAGTCTTATGTCGGCGGTTTTATAATTAAATCAATAGCTTAAGAGGTCGTAAAAATCTTTAAAAGCTTTTAAAAGATATTAAAAGGAAAAACACTTTTTTTTAAGATCAAAAGCAAAAGCAAAGACATGGCGAAATTTGCACGTGTCAGAACCAATCTGGATAGAATGGTGTAATCAACGATCCAAGATTAAACCATGCCAAAAATTGATTATGGTCATACGACATTTGAATGGGACGATGCCAAGAACGCATCAAACAAGCTCAAGCACAAAGTGAGTTTTGAAGCAGCACTGACGGTATTCTTTGACCAGAACCATCTGACTCAGACAGATTTCGTCAAGGATGCTGAGCAGCGCTGGAGAACCATTGGAATGGCTGAAAACACCTTAATTTTGTTCATCGGCCACTTGGTGTATGATGATGACGGTACAGAGGTAATCCGCATCATTACTGCCCGTAAGGCAACGGCACATGAGAGGAAAGAATATTATGGCAATCACTAGAAAAATTTACAGGGCAGGTGAAAAACCTGTTTTAACGGCTGAACAGTTGGCTGAACTCGAAGCATTGAAAAACATGCCTGATAGTGAAATTGATCTGTCCGATTTACCAGAGCAAACCAACTGGACTGGTTCAGTACGTGGCTATTTCACTAAAAAGCGCGTAACCGTCGATGACGATGTGTATACGTGGTTATCTGAAGCTGGTACTAATCCCCAAACCCGGCTCAATGAAATCCTAAGACAGATCATGCTTCAGGAAAAACATGCCTGAGGCTTTTAAAAACAAAACTTATGGTTACTTTGGGTCTATCACGCAGTAATCGCCCTGCTCTCCATAGCCGCATTGTTTTTTAATGACCCGGACGCAGGTTTTACCGCCACATACCCCGTAATCCAGCCCGTATTTTTCTGCTAGCGCTTTCCTCTGGGTGATTTCATCCAAGGATGGTGTCCAGATGATAAAAAACGCCAATAGGGTGATAATCACTGCTAACAGCCCAGCAGCGGCATAGGCATAGTGTATCCACTGGATACGTTCCATGCCCTGAACCGCAGCAGATGCCCTTGCTTCAATCCGTTTTGCGGTGAGTTCAGCCGCCTGATCTGCGGCTGTCCTGATCGCATGGCCTAGTTCAGTCGTTAGGCGCTGGTTGTTGTGCTGGATGGCGGTTAATTCTGCCTGTATCTCGAGCTGCTGTTGTTCAGCAATCGCGAGCAGCTCAAAGGCCCGGTGTTCTGCTTCGCTCATCGGCTCATACCCCGGTCACTGAATTTGTCGTTTTTTTGCTCAGTTTGAGCCGTTTCTCTCTTTTTTCTGCCTTTTTCCACTTCGGCTGCCTTGTGTTGTTGCTCTAATTCGCTCTGTTTTCGCTTGTACGCCTCGAAACGGGCTAAGGTGGTATCTATCCCTATTTTTGTATCAATCGTGGCTGTAGCGCGATTCTGTGCGTTTTTATGGCTATGCCGAAATGCGGTCAGTTCCGCCCGTTTTTGTGGGTCGCGGGCTTCGCTAGGCAGGTACTTGCGTTCCGGGGGGCGGTTGATGCCCTGGTCTTTTAAACTCTTGAGGTTTACCCGGATGCTTTGCCCTGCCCGTTCCAGGTGTTGGTTGCACATGGTTTCCCAACGGTTGCGGATCTCTTTGATTTCCTGCTTCCGGGTGGCGTGGTCTTTACCGGTGTTGAGCTTCTGAGCGCCGCCCCGTTCCGGGTGCTTGCTGTTGTACCGCTTGAAATACTGGTCTGGGTCGCGGGCGATACCGTCCCGCCTGCGCTCGTTGAACATGAGATGGGCATGGGGCTGTTCGCCGCCGTCCATTGCCTTGGGGTTGTGGATAGCAAGGGAGTACGGATGCTTGTCGCCGATCTCCTGTTTTACCCAGTCCTTGAGTAATTCAATGCGCTGTTGCTCGTCCAGCTCACGCGGCAGGGCGATTTCAAATTCCCGGTAGGTGCTGCCGTTTTTGCGCTCAAACAGGTCAGCGGCTTTCCAGAACTCGGCGGGGTTGTGCTGCGCCCATGCGGGCATGTTGCCGTGTTCGGTGTACTCCAGCTTTTCGCCTGACTCTAACCGCTTGGCATATTCGCCTTCACGGGCAATATATTCAGCATGAGGGGCAGCCTTGCCCACGCCGCCTGTTTTGATTTTCATGTGTGGTACTGCCATTGCACCGCCTCTGCTTTTTGGGGATACCGATTTTAGTTTTCCGCTGTCCTACGAACGTAGGCAGCAGAAAACTAAAATCGGTATCTTTGGGGTCTTAGGGGCAATGCCCCTAACGCGGTTTCTGCCCGAAGGGAGAAACGTCTAATCGCGCCATTCAAAATTTGAATGGAAGTCCGTTTGCGAATCTTATTCCGGCAGACTAGCAAAAATTGTATTTTTTGCATAGGCTAGGGGGAATATATGAGTAACGGACTTTGGCGGTAGATGATGAGTGAGCAATGGTTAGTGAATCGGGTGCAATATATCAAAGGATTGAAGAATCCCAGTGCAACCCAAAAAACATTGGTTGAGCTGTACGAGATTCCAGAAGGACAGCGCACCCCAACCAATACTAAACACCTGACTACGCTTATCAAGGCAGAACGGGCAGCCGATAAAGCCGCCTCTGCCCAACGTGCTGCCAAAAAGGTATTAACCGAGGATCAAGCAAAAAAGCGCAAGGAACGAACCCATAAATTGGTGCAACTGGGGGCATTGTTTGAGGTGGCCGGGCTGGATAACCATAATCCGGCAGCGCTCTTAGGTGTATTACTTAAAGCGGCAGAAGTATCTACAGATGACCAGAAGTGGGATATTTGGGCAGATCAGGGACAAATGGTGCTTAACCAGCGTAAGAATGCCAGAAGCTAACGTTTTCAACGTGGGGGCGGTATGTTTTTATTGAGTGAGAGGGAACGACAGTATCGGGAGGGAAAATTTTTCTCTTTTAAAGGGTGGTTTTACTTCTATGATTTAACCCCGTCTCCTGAACAGTTACAGGCATTTGAACGCTATGTATCAGGCGATATTGATGGGCATGAGATACAAAGAATATTCCACCAGCTCAAGGGCGGCAAGGACGAAGACTTTAACCCTATACCTATGGATAATTGGTTTTAAGTTACTGTATTGGCTTTAATTTAAATGATAACCATACGTTTTGTTGCTGAAAATTTAGTCATGACTAATATCGAGTTATTATGAATCTGTTCTTGGACTGCGAGTTTAACGGTTTTGGTGGTGAGCTGATCTCAATGGCACTGGTTGATGGAGATGGCAATTACTTCTACGAGGTATTGCCATGTCTGGAGCCGATCAACTGGGTTAAGGAAAACGTACTACCTATGTTGGATAAGCAACCTGTTCAGCCGGATGTGTTTAAAAAACGGTTAATGCATTTTTTAGGTCTGTATCCAGAAGTTCATGTTATCGCTGATTGGCCTGAAGACTTGGCCTTGTTTTCTAGGGCTTTGGTGGTGGGTTTTGGTTCCTGCATGGTGACACCGCCCTTAACCATGCAGTTATGGATGGATCGGACGATCCCCGTTAATTCTGAACGTCCACATAATGCCCTGTCCGATGCTCAAGCACTGGCAAAGTCTTACCTGCTGATTAGTCAGTAAGCTCCAGCTCGAAGCTGTCCGATTTCGCATGTTTCATAAACATATCATTCAAGACAAAAGAAAGATCACGGCCGCCTTTGTTTGCTAGATCTTCAATATAGGATTTAGTCAGTCCGGGACATTTTTTCTTGAGCTCTTTGAACAGATGATTTTCACCATTTCCCCAAGCAAAAATATGTTTTTCTTCTTTTATTTTTTTTGAGCTTATTGGTTTTTTGGCTGAAATAATCTTCTTGGGTTCAAAGAAAAATTTAAGGGCATAGACAGTCCGCCCGCGCTTAATTTGCTCATAGCTAACGGTATAATCGGTTAGCTCGTTGATTTGCTGTATTGCTGGGTCAATTACCCGAGCTTTTAGGTTGAAAACCCTATCGTATTTATTATCAAGCTGAAACATGGTTTTAATTTGTTCTAGTTCAAAGGTACGGCTACCAATGCTTTTGTACTGCATAAACAACTCGTAAAACCGTACTGCGTAAACGCTAGTCATCTGTTGGATATGCTTACGGTCATAGGTTGTAAATGGATTATCTTTATTGAATAAAGTAAACATTAAAATTACTTCAGCGGGAAAGGATACAGCAATCTCCCCCAAGCCCTTTTTATATTCCAGACGGTACACCCAACGGCATTTAACGGGATTACCAGTACTACTAACGTAAGTAAAATAGCGGTTAAACAGCCGATCTACTGCATCTTGTAAACCCTCATAAGCGGTATGGCTCTGAATGCCACACTCACGGGCAAACTCATCAGCGCGAATAGTCAGCACTTCACCTTCTTTTAAGTCTTGCTCTCGTGCTAAACCAGACGCATGAACAAATAGTCTTTTTTCAGTTAAAGTCATGCCATGTATAGCTTCCACCAGTTTGTTAGATTGGGCAACCGTGTTTAATCCGTATTTCTTTTTGCTCTTTTCCATCTTATTGCTACAAAGTAAATCAATGTAGCAATACTACACTATCTAACAATGTAGTCAATATGTCGGAATCTGTAGTCTTTAAACTCGGAATCTGTAGTCT
>CAWUIY010000320.1:0-5421 GCA_963922555.1 uncultured Serratia sp.
GTGTCGATCGCACCCTTGATTATGACTTCCTGCAAGACAGTTGGACCTCAGTCACCAACGGCGTCGGCGGCGTGTTTGGTGAGGGGGTCTATCGCTTCGACGACATCGATACCACGGTCGATCACAACCTGCGTCGCGAACTGACAATTAAAAATGATGACCCGCTGTCGGCGCGCTATCTGCTGACGCAAACCATGAAAATGGGCCGCGAAGGCTGGTGGATTGAAGCAGAGATCACCCTGGAAATGCGCAGCGACCTGACTCATTTTATTGTCAGCGGCGATATGGTGGTGAGCTTGAACGGGGAAGAGGAATTTACCAAGTACTGGCACGAAAGGATTGCGCGTTAACCCGTAAAACCTCTCCTCCGTCATGGAGGAGAGGTTTAGGATTAATAAAGCTTAAACGGTGCGATAAACCGCTTCGGCTTCATTGAAGCGTTTTTCAATAGATGCAGAAGGTTTACGGCCCATCAGGCTAACCACCACAATGGCAATGGCTGCAAATGCAAAACCAGGGATGATTTCATAGAGATCAAACCATGCAAACTGTTTCCACACCAGCACGGTTACGGCACCCACGATCATACCCGCCAGCGCACCGTTGCGGGTCATACGTGACCAGATCAGTGAAATCAGAATAACTGGACCAAATGCAGCACCAAAACCCGCCCAGGCATAGCTCACAAGACCCAAAACTTTGTTATTGGGATTTGCAGCCAATGCCACGGCAATAACAGCAATCAGCAGCACCATCAAACGACCAACCCAAACCAACTCTTTCTGGCTGGCTCCTTTGCGCAGGAAGGCTTTATAAAAATCTTCAGTCAGCGCGCTTGAACATACCAACAGCTGGCAGCTTAGCGTACTCATCACGGCAGCGAGAATGGCTGACAGCAGAACGCCGGCGATCCAGGGGTTAAACAGAATTTTAGCCAACTCGATAAACACGCGCTCGCTGTTCTGGCTCACATTGCCTGCTTCGCCTGGGTTAGAGGAGAAATAGGCAATTCCGAAGAAGCCCACCGCCATGGTGCCGGTCAGACAAAGGATCATCCAGGTCATGCTGATACGGCGAGCATTCTTGATGGTGTGGTGAGAATCAGCCGCCATAAAGCGCGCTAAAATATGAGGTTGCCCAAAGTAACCCAGGCCCCAGCCCAGCAGAGAGAGAATAGCGACAAAGTTCAGATTTTTGAACACATCAGTGTATTCAGGATTTTTGGCGTGAATAACCATCATCGAGGTGTTTACACCGCCTACGGCCAGAATAACAATGACCGGCGTGAGGATCAGCGCAAAGATCATCAACGAAGCCTGAACGGTATCAGTCCAGCTAATTGCCAGGAACCCACCGATAAAGGTATAGATAATGGTTGCTGCCGCACCGGCCCACAGGGCTGTGTCGTAGCTCATTCCAAAGGTGCTTTCAAACAGACGAGCGCCCGCTACCACGCCGGAAGCGCAGTAAATAGTGAAGAAAATAAGAATCACTACCGCTGAGATAATCCGCAGCAGTTTACTTTTATCTTCAAAACGATGAGTGAAATAATCCGGTAATGTCAGCGCATTATTATTCGCCTCGGTATGCACTCGCAGACGCCCGGCAACCAGTTTCCAGTTGAAATAGGCGCCGATAATCAGGCCAACGGCAATCCAGCCTTCTGAAATCCCTGAAGCAAAAATTGCGCCCGGCAAGCCCATCAACAACCAGCCACTCATGTCGGAAGCGCCTGCAGAAAGCGCGGTAACCACGCTACCCAGGCTACGGCCGCCAAGAATGTAATCGTCAAAGTTCTTAGTACGCAAATAGGCGATTAGCCCTATTAAAATCATGCCAAAGATATAGACACAAAATGTCACCAACATCGGTGTGTTCATCGTCATGCAAGTTCTCCATGTATGTAGCTTTAATTATTTGAGTCCACCTTAAAACGCAAAGTTACCCTGTCCGCATTTTAATGGTTTGCCGTGCAATTCTTCAGGCGCTTAAGTCCCTGTTAGCGTCCCCTGGCTTTTTTCGGCACGAGGATACTAGTGGAGCATGAGTGGTAGGCCAAGACTTTTAACGCCTTGTAAACACCCTGCCAACCCTTTCATTCAAAAGTTGTGACGCCGGGTTGCATCTTTTTTATCTTCCGTTTTGCGGAAAGTTGCACCAATAGCAACCCATTTTTGTTTAAGCAATATCCATGCCGTTATTAAATTGTTAATTAGATCACTAATTTTAAAGTCGGCACATTTCCTGCATTCAACTAGGTTGCACAAAGTTGCAACATCGCAGATAGTAACGAAAATATAAAAGGTTCTACTGACTAATGGAGTTCTTGGGAATGGCTACAACAACGATGGGCGTGAAGCTGGACGAAGCAACACGTGACAGAATTAAAATTGCCGCACAAGGCATCGATCGCACGCCGCACTGGCTTATCAAACAGGCTATCTATTCCTATCTGGAGCAGCTGGAAACGGGGGCTGGTCTGGCCGAAATCGCCGGAACTCACGGCGCGGACAATGAAGATGCGGCACTGCCGTTAGTCGTAGAACATCAGCCGTTTTTGGACTTCGCCGAGCAGATTCATCCACAGTCAGTTAGCCGCGCGGCGATCACTGCCGCCTATCGTCGTCCTGAGCCTGAATCTGTCGCCATGCTGCTTGAGCAGGCACGTCTGAATTCGCCTGCCGACACTGCCGCACACAAGCTGGCCTATGATCTCGCCAACGCCCTGAGGCACCAAAAAAGTGCGAACGGCCGCGCCGGAATGGTGCAAAGCCTGTTGCAAGAGTTCTCGCTTTCCTCACAAGAGGGCGTGGCGCTGATGTGTCTGGCCGAAGCGCTGTTGCGTATTCCCGACAAACCCACCCGTGATGCATTAATTCGCGACAAAATCAGTAACGGAAACTGGCAGTCGCATCTGGGCCGCAGCCCTTCTCTGTTTGTTAACGCGGCAACCTGGGGCCTGCTGTTTACCGGCCGTCTGGTGTCAACCCATAATGAAGCCAAACTCTCCAGCTCGCTGAGCCGCGTGATCGGTAAAGGTGGTGAACCGCTGATCCGCAAAGGCGTGGATATGGCAATGCGCCTGATGGGCGAGCAGTTCGTTACCGGTGAAACCATCGCGCAGGCGCTGGCCAACGCCCGCAAGCATGAAGACAAAGGTTTTCGTTACTCCTATGACATGCTGGGTGAAGCGGCCTTGACTGAAAAAGATGCCCAGGCGTATCTGGTGTCCTATCAGCAGGCGATCCACGCGATTGGTAAAGCCTCTAACGGTCGCGGTATCTACGAAGGTCCGGGCATTTCAATCAAGCTCTCCGCCCTGCACCCGCGCTACAGCCGCGCTCAGTATGAGCGCGTGATGGAAGAACTTTATCCGCGACTGTTGTCCCTTACCCTGCAAGCTCGCCAATATGATATCGGCATCAATATCGATGCAGAAGAAGCCGATCGTCTGGAGATCTCGCTCGATCTGCTGGAAAAACTGTGCTTTGAACCTGAACTGGCTGGCTGGAACGGCATCGGTTTTGTTATTCAGGCCTATCAAAAGCGTTGCCCGATGGTGATTGACTATCTGACCGAGCTGGCACAGCGCAGCCGTCGCCGTCTGATGATCCGTCTGGTGAAAGGCGCTTACTGGGACAGCGAAATCAAACGTGCTCAGGTTGAAGGTCTGGAAGATTATCCGGTTTATACCCGTAAGGTTTACACCGACGTGTCTTATCTGGCCTGCGCACGCAAACTGCTGGCGGTGCCTAATCTGATTTACCCACAGTTCGCGACCCACAACGCCCACACGCTGGCGGCGATTTATCAGCTGGCTGGCAATAACTACTATCCGGGCCAGTACGAATTCCAGTGCCTGCACGGCATGGGTGAGCCGTTGTATGAACAAGTGGTTGGCAAAGTGGCCGATGGCAAACTGAACCGGCCTTGTCGTATCTATGCGCCGGTGGGAACTCACGAAACGCTGCTGGCCTACCTGGTGCGTCGTCTGCTGGAAAACGGTGCCAATACGTCATTCGTTAACCGCATCGCCGACGCCACACTGCCGCTGGACGAGCTGGTGGCCGATCCGGTAAAAGCGGTTGAACAACTGGCGGCCGAAGAAGGTCAGGTTGGTTTACCGCACCCGCGGATCGCCCTGCCGCGCAACCTGTATGGTGCAAAACGCACCAACTCGGCCGGTATCGATATGTCTAACGAACATCGTCTGGCGTCACTCTCCAGTGCCCTGTTGACCACCGCCGCACATCCGATGCGTGCCGAGCCAATACTGGGTGAAAAACTGGCCGCTATTCCTGACGCCGTATTTGAAAATATCGTTAACCCGGCAGAGCCAGGCGATATTGTCGGCCAGGTGCGCGAAACCAGCGAGGCTGAGATCAGCATTGCGCTGGACTGCGCGACTCATGCCGGGGCTATCTGGTTTGCGACGCCTCCCGAAGAGCGTGCTGCAATCTTGCAACGCGCTGGCGAATTAATGGAATCGCAAATGCAAAACCTGCTCGGCGTGCTGGTGCGCGAAGCCGGTAAAACCTTTAATAACGCCATCGCCGAAGTGCGCGAGGCGGTCGACTTCCTGCACTACTATGCCGGTCAGATTGAAGATGCTTTCAGCAATGACAGCCACCGCCCATTGGGCCCTGTGGTTTGTATCAGCCCGTGGAACTTCCCGCTGGCGATCTTCACCGGTCAGGTGGCTGCCGCGCTGGCGGCAGGCAACAGCGTGCTGGCGAAACCGGCCGAGCAGACACCTCTGGTTGCTGCTGAAGCGGTGCGTATCTTGCTCGAAGCCGGTGTGCCTGCTGGCGTGTTGCAGCTGTTACCGGGTCGTGGTGAAACCGTTGGCGCACGCCTGGTTAACGACGAACGCGTGCACGGCGTACTGTTTACCGGCTCTACCGACGTCGCGGGCATTCTGCAACGTAACATTGCTGGCCGCCTTGACGCACAGGGCCGCCCTACGCCGCTGATTGCCGAAACCGGCGGTCTGAACGCAATGATCGTCGACTCTTCCGCGCTGACAGAGCAGGTTGTCACTGACGTGGTTGCTTCGGCATTCGACAGCGCGGGTCAGCGCTGTTCGGCACTTCGCGTGCTGTGTATTCAGGATGACGTCGCCGATCACACCCTGCAAATGCTGCGCGGTGCCATGGCCGAATGCCGCATGGGTAACCCGGAACGCCTGTCTACTGACATCGGCCCGGTTATCGATGCCGAAGCCAAGGCCAATATCGAGAATCACATCGAAGCATTGCGCGCCAAGGGGCGTAAGGTGTATCAGGCAGCACAAAACAATACTCATGACAGCAAAGAGTGGTCGCGCGGTACCTTTATCAAACCGACACTGATCGAGTTGGACAGCTTCGACGAGATGAAAAAAGAGATCTTTGGACCGGTGCTGCACGTGGTGCGCTACAA
>CAWUIY010000321.1:0-5378 GCA_963922555.1 uncultured Serratia sp.
TCGGGAGCTTTCAGACCTGGGGATCAAAGAGTTTGTGAATCAGAAACTGGTGGTATTGGCCGAAAAATCCTGATGCCAATCTGCTCGTTACTACGTGAACCGAGTATTTATTACAACCCGCCAACATTGGCGGGTTTTATTTTATCTTAATGGCTATCAGTGATTATTGCTTTCTGGAAATATTCTTAATCCTGCTCGCTGCGAAACAGTTCCATTTTGGGACGTCGCGTTTCTTCTGGCTTATATAAATCAATCTCGTTGCCGATAATATATTTAGCCCGCAGCATCGAAGATATTTTGTCCATGGTCATCACAATCACTACTAGAATCAGGGTGATAAACATCACCACGTCCCAGTTCCACAAGCGCATATTCTCGGCATAAACCAGCCCGACGCCCCCCGCGCCAACAAATCCCAGCACCGCCGCAGAACGGGTATTGGATTCAATCTGGTACAGCGAAAGCGCTAAAAAAGTTGGAAACGATTGGGTAAAAATTCCGAACCGATGGGTCTGAAGTGGATTCGCTCCCAGCGCTCGTAACCCGCGGCTTGGTGATCGTTCAACGGCTTCATGCCCTTCGGCAAATAGTTTACCCAGCAATCCCAGATCCTGCATGATAATCGCCAATACGCCAGCCAATGGCCCCATTCCAACCGCACGAACAAAAATCAGCCCCCAGATAGCCATATCCAGTCCGCGAAGCACGTCCATTACCCGACGAACAATCAGCGAAATCGGGCGTAATACCGGCGTCGACATCACGTTACGCGCCGCCAGAAATGAAAGCGGCAATGCCAGAAACGAGGCGGTTACCGTCCCGGCAAATACGATCGCCAGCGTGATGGCAATTTGCGTAAAGTAATACATCAGCGGCCATTGAGAAAAATTCTGCCAGGCAAACATTCGCAGAAAATATTGGCCAATTTCGCTACAGCCGTGAATAAACTGCGGCAAGCTAATGCCGTAAAAATGGAAGAAAAACAGGTAATAAACCACGATGGCGGCGACGGCAATCGCCAGCGAACGCAGGTAGCGGCGCTGGGCTGCGAAGAGATGCGGATGTTGCTGCTTCATGCTTTCCACAGCGGCGGTGTTAATGGAATCTGTCAGCATCAAAATGTTCCTTCTACAACGCGTTTACGCAGTTTTCCAGAGGCGTAGTCCATAATCGACACCACCAGAATAATCAGCAGCAAGGTCATGCTCACCTGATCATAACGGTCCAGCTTGATTGACGTCATCAGCTCTTGCCCGATCCCACCCGCGCCGACCAGGCCAAGAATGGTCGACTGACGGAAATTGATTTCCAGGCGCATAAAGCTGTAGGAGAGAAATATCGGCTGCACCTGTGGCCAAAGCGCGTAACGCATTCTTTGCAGGCGGCCTGCACCACAGGCTTTTAAACCTCGAACCGGTTTGTCGGAGGCCGTTTCGATGGATTCATAAAATAGCTTGGTCAGGCTGCCGACGGTGTGCAACGTCAGAGCGATAAAACCGGGGATAGCCCCGATGCCAAATGCCATCACACACATCACGGCCCATGCCAGTTCCGGCATGGTACGCAGAAAAGCGACAAAGGTCCGCACGCTGAATTTCAGCCATTTCGGAGAATCCGTATTATTTGCTGCGATAAATGCCAGTACCACTGCTAATAGCGTAGAAAGAATGGTTGAAGAGAAAGCCAGTTGAATAGTTTCCCAAATCAGCGGCAGCTGAATATTCAGACGATAGCCCCAATAGGCGAATGAGCCTTTAGTATGCCCATCGGCAAACAAGTCAGCCCAATGCAACGTCGGCACGGTTTGTCCAATATAGTCGAAGAGATGTGGAGCATTAACAATAATCGTGTTTAAATTAAGCTCAGAAATACTCCCCGCCCATAAATATAGGACCAACATCAAGCCAGACCATATCAGCGCCTCACGTTTTTGTTTGCTGCGTATTTGCTGGTAATAATGGTGAAATTCTTTATTCAAAATAAGGCGTCCACAAGTTAATGGCGGAGATGGTTAATATTCAGCCTGCAATAAACTAAAATACTTGATATGGATTACATCCAAAATAATTCTGTTGTAGTTCAGCGCTCATCAGATAAACTCCCGGCCATCTGCTTGAGCACATGGCCGGAAGATTAGATAATGTCAACGCTTTAGCAATCCGAAAAAATAAGGGGTATTATCGTGAACCCTGAGTCAGTTCTTTCTTCATATCGATAATCTGCTGATAATCGGCAATCGATGCTGGACCAATGTGCTGTTTACCGCCAACGGCTTTAACGAAGCAGGCATGGTCTTCTTTATCCAGCTTGTTGATAGCCGCAACGACTTTGGCCTTAAAGTCGGCTGGCAGAGAGTTGCTGACCAGAATCGGGCCATTCGGGATTAACGGTGATTCCCAGATAATGCGAATTTGCTTCATCAGATCAGGGTGATCCATGCGCATCATGCGACCGAATGCCCCTGAGGTATAGCCTGTGGAAGGCGCACCAATCATTGATGACCAAGCCACCGCGCCGGCAAACTGACCGTTTAACACACCAAGAATATCTTGCTCATGACCGCCCGAGAAGGTCGTGCTCGAGAAGAAATGGTTATATTGATTGTCTGTCGTGCCGCCAAACATTTTCTTGAATGCTGCATTAGGGATTAAATAACCCGAGGTTGAGTCAGGATCGGCAAAGCCAAATGCGGTGCCTTTCAGGTCTTCTAATTTTTTGTATTTACTATCGGCTTTAACCAGAACAACGGAGTGATAACCGCGTGACTGGTCGGTATCATCAACCAGAATACCTTCAATGCTTACGGCTTTTGGATTATTTAAATAGACCGAGGCATAAGACGAAGGTGACATGCTTAATACCATATCGACTTTCCCGCCCAACAGTCCCTGAATAACGCCAGAGTAGTCAGAAGAATTACGTAATTTGGTATCGACGTTCAGTTCTTTATCAAAGAACTGTTTCACGCACATATTATCGCCGATTTGCTGCGTGGCATTTTGACCGCCAAGAATTCCCAGGTTTAATTCTTTCGGAGCATCTGCGGCCATGCTGTTCATTGCTGCCATTGATCCTGCAACAAATACCGCCAGACGTAATAGCTTCTTCATTTAATAGTAACCTTTTATAGTTGGGTGAATTACGCGTTTACCGCTTCACTTTCTTCGCCATAGAGTTTGTGCAAAATGGAATCGGTTAAATAATCTGGGTGTCCGTCATAAATAATTTCGCCATGGGCAATACCAATAACGCGAGTACAAAAGTCTTTTACCAGTTCAACAGAGTGCAGGTTAACCATCACCGCAATATTGTCTTCACTGACTTTCTTCAGCGCATTCATGATGCGCAGAGTATTTTTAGGATCCAGCGAAGCGACCGGCTCGTCGGCCAGCAGAATTCTTGGGTTTTGCATCAGCGCGCGGCAAATAGCAACACGTTGCATTTGACCGCCAGACAGATTTTCGGCGCGTTGTAATGCGTGCGGCAGCATGTGCAGCCATTCCAGCAGCGAGATAGCGCGAGCGCGATCTTCGTCATCAAACTGATTGAAGAAAGACTTCAGGGTTGATGTCTGGCTCAACCGTCCCAGCAGCACGTTAGTTAAAACGTCTAGACGAGGTACCAGACAGAAATCCTGAAAAATCATGCCACAACCTGCTCGCCAACGACGCAGCGCCTTACCGGTGAGGCCTGCCAGCTCTTGCTGCTCGCCGCCGTCATAATGGCAAACTACGCTACCCTCACTCAGCGGAATCGTTCCGTTAAGCACGTGCAGCAGGGTTGACTTACCGGCCCCCGAACGGCCAATTACCGCGACAAATTCGCCGGCATGCAGTTCGAAATTAATATCATTGAGGACGCGAGAGCCTGATTTGTAGGATTTGACCAGACCTTTCACGTCTAAAACTTTATTCTGATGCTGCGGCTCGGCCTGAGGATATTCAGCCTGTGCCAGCTTAAGTTGAGCTTGCGCCATTATGCTGTCTCCGGTTGCTTACAGATTCTGACGTCCATTAAGCGCGACTTCTGTGACAGATTAATGATGCTTTGATGGCTGAAAGATGACCTAAAAATATTGATAAAGTGCATACTGACTGCCTAATGTAGCAACAGCGCCTATGATTAAGGGCAAGATAACGGCCCGAGCGCCGACATACATGACAGGGAGGCAAAATGCATCAGCAGCAGTCCACAATGGTCAATAACCGCGCTTTTCTAGACAGGCTCCAGTCCATTGTTGGCAATAAAAATGTTCTCACCACGGAAAGCCAAACCGAACGTTATCGTAAAGGGTTTCGTTCCGGCGGCGGCAAGGCGCTGGCTGTGGTTTTCCCTCACACGTTGCTCCAGCAATGGCAGCTTCTGGAGGCCTGCGTCGAGGCCGATAAAATCGTCATCATGCAGGCGGCAAACACTGGACTGACTGAAGGCTCCACGCCCAGCGGTGAAGATTACGATCGCGATATCGTGATTTTTAGCACGCTCAAACTCGATGGTATTCAGTTAATCAATGAGGGCAAGCAGGTCATTGGCTTCCCTGGAAGCACCTTATACGAGTTGGAAAAACGTCTGAAACAGCTTGGTCGTGAACCTCATTCAGTGATCGGATCCTCATGTATCGGCGCATCCGTCGTCGGCGGCGTATGCAACAACTCAGGCGGATCGTTAATTAAACGTGGCCCGGCCTACACCGAAATGGCGCTTTACGCACAGGTTAATCAACAAGGTAAGCTCGAACTTATTAATCATCTCGGCATTAACCTTGGCAAGACCCCGCAAGAAATCCTCACCCGTCTTGAGCGAAGGGAATATAAAGAAGAAGATATTGAATACGGCGATCTGAAAGCCTCGGATCATGAATATGCCGAGCGGGTACGTGATGTGGATGCGGATACACCGTCGCGTTTTAACGCCGATAGCAGAAGACTCTATGAGGCCTCCGGCTGTGCCGGTAAACGCGCAATCTTTGCCGTCCGCCTTGATACCTTTGAGGCTGAAGCCCAGCAGCAGGTATTTTATATTGGCACTGACAGCACCGCCGTACTCACCGATTTGCGCCGCAGCATTCTCTCTGAATTTAAAAATCTGCCTGTCGCCGGTGAATACATGCATCGTGATATTTTTGATATCACCGAGGTGTACGGCAAAGACACCTTTATCATGATCGACAAGCTCGGGACCGATAAAATGCCGGATATGTTCACCGCGAAGGGAAAATTCGACGCCAAAGCCAATAAAATTCCTTTCCTGCCATCAAACTTCAGCGATCGCGTCATGCAATGTCTGAGCCGTGCCCTTCCCAATCATCTTCCGCCGCGAATGAAAAAGTATCGCGATCGCTACGAGCATCATCTGCTGTTGAAAATGTCTGGTGAGGG
>CAWUIY010000322.1:0-5374 GCA_963922555.1 uncultured Serratia sp.
TTGCTTTCTGCAGTGTGCAGTAAATGAATCCGCATGCTATCTCCCTGTAAGTTGCATTTATTTAATGTAATGCCCTTCACAAAGGTAAACTATTTCATTCAGACAAAGTGGTTTTTTTGTCACTTAATGCTATCTCTTTTTATAGGGGTTTAAGACCGCTGCAAGCAGATGTATTATTTGGTTCGTTTAATGACGTAGTGAAATAAAGGTCTTTTGTTTAATTGCCGTTTAATTACCCCGCCATTGAGTGTTTTGTGTTCTTCTGTCCTGTAAATAAATGTTATTTACTATGAATGTATAATTCGTGTTTTTTAGTTAGTTGATTTAAAAGGATTTTTTTATGTACCAGATGGTACGAAATTAATTACTTTCAACTAACATCTCCGTATAATCTTTTTCACATTTTTTCGGGACCTTTTTTGGGGTTTCAGTCTTCACTCGTCATGTAATGTGCGTAACCAGGAGAAATATCGTGAAACGCAGACATTTTCTGACTTCCCTCGGTGTGCTGTTAGTCAGTACCGCCTTGAAAGTCAAAGCTAAAATCATCTCCGGCGGAATGCCATGGGTAGTCCATGCCGTAAGGCCACCTCAGCCGGTCGTCGCCGGTGGATGGTTGTTCTTCAATCCTCAGGAAGTTGCCACGATTGAAGCAATTGCTGACCGCATCATCCCTGCCGATGAATTAAGCATTGGTGGTAAAGAAGCAGGTTGTGCAGTGTTTCTTGACCGCCAGCTAGCCGGTGATTACGGCAAAGCGACCAGCACTTATCGTCTTGGCCGTTTCGTTGAAGATGGTTTACCGCAGGCAGGACCCCAATTTAAAGACGTCCCTTCAGAACGTTATCGCCTGGGCCTGGCTTCAATCAATGAAGCTTCAAAAGCACATTACAGCGGCAAAACATTCAGTGAGCTGACCGCAGAGCAGCAGGATGATTTGTTGAGCAAAATTGAAACCGGCGATGTACCTCTTGCAGGTGTGAATGGCCAGTTCTTCTTCGCTCAGCTGATTCAGAATATGCGCGAAGGCTTCTTTGCAGATCCGATTTATGGCGGCAACAAAGATATGGCGAGCTGGAAAATGCTTGGCTTCCCGGGTGCGCAATATGACTTCCGTGACGTGATCGACCGTCGTGGTGAAGACCTGCACATCATTCCCGTGAGCATGGTCAGTAACTACAAAAAATCATAAAAAGCCGGTCATCGAGCGGGCATAAGATTCACCTGGAGACAATTTATGAGCAAAGTAAGAGAGAAGGTCGACGCGGTTATCGTCGGTCTGGGTTGGGCTGGTTCGTTGATGGCAAACGAACTGACACAGGCAGGTCTGAACGTCGTCGCGATTGAACGTGGTTCATGGCGCGATACCAGTACCGATTTCCCAACGACTATCGACACCGATGAGCTGCGTTTCATCAGCCGTCGCGCAATTCTGCAGCCGACCGCTGTTGAGACCATGACCTTCCGCAACAACCCAATTCAGCAAGCGCTGCCACTGCGTGAGTTCAATACCTATCAATTCGGTATGAATGTCGGCGGTGCGGGTACACACTGGAACGCCATGACCTGGCGCTTCCTGCCGAATGACTTCCAGACCTATACCAACACCGTTGAGCGTTATGGTAAAGATAAATTCCTGGAAGGGATGCAGGTTCAGGACTGGGGCGTGACTTATAACGACCTTGAGCCGTTCTACGACAAGTTTGAGCGTTTTGCCGGTACTTCGGGCAAAGCCGGTAATATCAAAGGCGAGAAAATCGACGGCGGTAACGTCTTCGAAGGTCCGCGCAGCCGTGACTATCCGCTGCCTCCGCTGAAACGTACTCAGCTGTCGATGATTTTCGACAAGGCAACGCGTGAGATGGGTCTGCATCCGTTTGCTGTACCAGCCGGTAACACCTCTGGCGCGTACACCAACACCCTTGGCATCAACATGGCGCCGTGCACTTACTGTGGCTACTGCGAATTCTTCGGCTGTGGTAACTGGTCCAAGAGCAGCCCAAATGCCTGTATTCTGCCAGCGGTAATGCAACGTCCAAACTTCACAGTTATCACTGACTCTGAAGTACTGCGCGTCAATAAGGCTGCAGACGGCAAAACGGCTACCGGCGTTACCTTTATTGGTAGCGATGGCGTTGAGTGGGAACAGCCTGCGGATATCGTCGTTATCTCTGCTTACCAGTTCGACAACGTGCGCCTGATGCTGCTGTCCGGCATTGGTCAGCCTTACAACCATGCAACCGGTGAAGGCGTCGTGGGTCGTAACTATGCCTACCAGACTATCTCTGGTGCGGGCGTATTCTTCGAAAACGAAAATCTGAACCCGTTCATCGGTGCTGGCGCTCTGGCTCAGGCGGTTGATGACTATAACAGTGACAACTTCGACCACACTAACCATGACTTCATCGGCGGTGGCGTGGCGCTGGTTCACTCAACCAATGGTCGTCCGATCACCCTGTCTGGCGCTGTTCCTCCGGGAACACCGAAGTGGGGCTCCAAGTGGAAGCAGGCCGCGAAAGATAGCTACCAGAACTACAACTCTGTGTACGTTATGGGCAACAGCTATCCGCACCGTGATGTGTTCCTTGATCTCGATCCAGAATATAAAGACCGTCATGGCCAGCCGCTGCTGCGTGTGACCTTCGACTGGATCGAAAACGACAAGCGTTCTGGCAAGTTCATGGCTGACCGTTCTGTAGAAATCGGTCACGCAATGGGCGCTAAAACTGTGGTTCGTCAGGAACCTACCGCGAACCACTTCTCGCCAATGGATAACCTGTCATCGCACACCACTGGTGGCGCGTGTATGGGCGACGATCCTAAGACCAGCGCAGTTAACCGTTACCTGCAAAGCTGGGACGTGCATAACGTCTTCGTTTGCGGCGCATCGGCATTTGTCAACAATGGCGGTTACAACCCAACCGGTACCGTGGGTGCACTGACCCTGTGGGCAGCTGAGGCAATCAAGACTCAGTATCTTAAATCTCCTGGTCCATTGGTGAGGGTGTAAGCATGGGCGTTAAGAAGACGATAGCTTCTGTTGTTGGCGTTGTTGCTGTAGTTGGACTGGGTTTTGTCGGCTATAAAACCTGGCACAACGCCCATCAGACTTATACTTTCCAGGCACCGGCTTCTGCTGGAATGACCGGAACGACGGCGATCGAACGCGGTAAATACCTGGCGCAGGCCGGTGACTGTGTGGCGTGTCATACTGCTCCTGGCTGTAAACCGTTCGCGGGTGGTTTAGGTCTGAGCACGCCATTTGGCGTGATTTACGCGACGAACATCACCCCGGATAAAGACACCGGCATTGGTGGCTGGACCGATCAGCAGTTTATGGACGCGGTACGTAAAGGTAAGGGTATTCACGGAGAGAATCTGTATCCGGCGATGCCTTATAACGTCTACACCCAAGTGAGCGATGGCGATCTGAAAGATCTGAAAGCTTATCTGGATACCGTGCCAGCCGTGCATTACGACGGTCCTAAAACCAATCTGCCGTTCCCTTACAACATCCGCCTGATGATGTTTGGCTGGAACCTGCTGTTCCTGGATAACGCACCGTTTAAAGCGGATCCTAAACAGTCGGATCAGTGGAACCGTGGTGCCTATCTGGTTGAAGGTCTGGGACACTGTACTTCGTGTCACACGCCTAAAAACCTGCTGGGTGCGGACGACTTTGGCGTTCACCTGCAAGGTTCTCAGCTTGAAGGCTGGCTGGCTCCTGAAATCACCGGCAATACCCGTCAGGGCGTTGGCGCGTGGAGCGATGAAGAGCTGGTGGATTACCTGAAAACCGGCGCTAACGATAAAACCGTTGCTGCTGGTCCAATGGCTGAAGCGGTGCATAACTCTCTGCAACACTTGAACAAGCAGGATTTGACGGCGATTGCTGTTTATCTGAAAAGCTTGCCGGGCAGCAAAGACGAGACGCAAACGCTGGTTAACTCTCAAGACGTGATGGCACGAGGTAAAGAAGTTTACCTGAATAACTGTGCGGCATGTCACCAGTCTAACGGTGAAGGCGTACGTAACATGGTGCCAGCGCTGAAAGGCAATAACGCACTGCAGGCCGAAGCTCCAACTAACGTTCTGCACGTGATTATGGTGGGCGCACAGGGCGCGGCAACGGACAGCAACCCAACCAGCGCAGCAATGCCTGAGTTTGGCTGGAAACTGACCGATCAGCAAGCGGCCGATGTCAGCACCTACGTGCGAAACAGCTGGGGCAACTCCGCTCCAATGGTTACGTCCGATCAGGCTGCTGATGCGCGTAAGCTACTGAAAGGCAGTGATGCGTTGCAAAACCCGGCTCCGGCCAGTAAGTAAGAGTTTTAAATAAATGGAAAGGCTCCCGAGGGAGCCTTTTTTATTGGAAAAAATCGGGTGCTGTAGAATCCACATCAACAACGTTCAACGGGCGGGAGTGAACCCCCGCCGTCGAGCTACACTAACTTGCGGAGTTGCAAGTTAGTAATGCCGCCACCTCCCACAGTCCATGTTTAATACTTATTTCACAAAGCGATTTCTCTGTTATTGCCGTGTGCAATACCCACGAAATACAGATTGTGATAATTATTAAAACGGCTGCAATAGGTTTATAAGGCATTAGTGCCTCCTTCTACTTGTAATTAAGTAAGGAAGGCGCTATCTTCACGCTGTTGAGGCTGTGAAGAGAGCGCCCCGTGTTTATTAATTTAAACGCGGGGCTTTTCTCTTTCTGGACCTCACAAACTTCTCTGTTACTTGAATAGATAATACTTCATGCTCAGGCCAGATCGATTCTGAGCACCCGCGCAAAGTGTAACAGCGTTTAGGTGTTTTTCGCAGGAAAAATAACAATTAACTTATTGATTTAATTGCTTTTAATTATCAATCATTCAGCGTTGTAATGTTTTTTATAAATTAACAGATTTAATTGTAGGGTTAATTAATCTGGCTCGGTAATAATGATTTTAAATTATTGACTAATTGGTATGGTTGCGTTTTTTTGTTAAAATATTTATATATTTAAAATATTCAATGATTGTTTTTAAGATGAACTGAGCTTGCCTTGTTGTTATTGAAAAATAATGTCATTTCCGGCAAGTAGAAGAATTACCTCCGATATTTTCTGAATTCAAAGCGTCCTGGCATTAAGTATGAAGTCAGTTGATATTTTTTTTAGCGAATAGAAAGAAAGACAGGCCAGCCCCGAAGCAACTTATCACGGCTCGGGGCTATTTTGCTCGTGAAAGGTTATCAGCCCCAGCCAGGATTTATAATATTCTCGCCAGCCTCCCGTTTTAAAAACATTTTTCCCACAACTCGCACCTGTACTACGACACGCTATACTTGTTCATAAGGTCGCCACCTTTTTATCTCTGTCGCAAGT
>CAWUIY010000323.1:0-5312 GCA_963922555.1 uncultured Serratia sp.
AGCTTGCCTTCCATCACTTCATCCAGACGATAAATGGTCAGATTGATGCGATGGTCAGTCACCCTGCCCTGTGGGAAATTATAGGTGCGGTTACGGTCAGAGCGATCGCCACTGCCCAGCAGGTTGCGGCGCGTAGAGGCTTCTTCCTGCTGACGTTTTGCCATTTCTGCGGCACGAATACGTGCGCCGAGTACCGACAAGGCCTTGGCTTTGTTTTTGTGCTGAGAGCGTTCGTCCTGGCACTCAACCACGATGCCGGTTGGCAAGTGGGTAATACGAATTGCGGAGTCAGTGGTGTTAACGTGCTGACCACCAGCCCCGGACGAGCGGAAGGTATCAATACGCAAATCACCGGCGTTGATTTCCGGCAGTTCGGCTTCTGGGATCTCTGGCATCACTGCAACGGTGCAGGCCGAGGTGTGGATACGCCCTTGAGATTCAGTCTCTGGCACGCGCTGTACGCGGTGACCGCCGGACTCGAACTTGAACTGGCCATAAACGCCATCGCCGGAAACTTTGGCGATGACTTCTTTATAACCACCATGTTCGCCCTCGTTGGCGCTCATGATCTCTACGCGCCAGCGGCGAGCCTCGGCATAGCGGCTGTACATGCGGAACAAATCGCCGGCGAAAATTGCGGCTTCATCACCACCGGTTCCGGCGCGCACTTCCAGGAAACAACTGCGTTCGTCATCAGGATCTTTAGGTAACAGCAGCAGTTGCAATTCTTGTTCGAGTTCTTCGAGTTTGCTTTGGCACTGCTGGATTTCGTCCTGTGCCATTTCGCGCATTTCAGGATCTTCCAACATCTCTTGTGCAGCAGCCAGATCCTCCTGCGCCTGACGCCAGGTCAGAAAACAGGCAGACACATCGCTCAACTGAGCATATTCGCGGGAAAGATTGCGGAATTTATCTTGATCGGCAATCACGGCGGCGTCGCCGAGCATCGCCTGAACTTCTTCATGGCGCTCTTGTAACACTTCCAGTTTGGCAACAATAGAAGGCTTCATGCGTAGTATTTAACCCTGTGCTAATAAAAACTATACCCGTCATCCTTTACGACGCAGGTGTGTTGGCCGCCTTCAGGTACTCGACCTTTTGGGTAGTTTACTGATCTAGCCCGAGACTATCGCGTAAAATTTGCAAACGCTCAACATCACCGTCGCTGGCGGCCTGTTGTAGTGAACGGGTAGGGGCATGAATGAGGCGGTTGGTGAGTTTATGGGCCAGGTCGTGGATGACGCTTTGAACATCGGCGCCCTGTGCAATCGCTGCGATGGCTTTTGCTTCCATATCGGCACGCACGGTATCGGCGCGGGAACGATAATCACGGATAATTTCTACCGCGCCCTGAGAGCGCAGCCAGGCCATAAAGTTGGAGCTTTCCTGTTCAACGATGGACTCAGCCTGAATGGCGGCCGCTTTACGCTGGGCAAGGTTGTTTTGGATAATGCTGTGCAGGTCATCAACGCTGTAGAGGTAGGCGTTGGCGAGTTTGCCGACTTCTGGCTCGATATCACGCGGAACGGCAATATCAACCATCAGCATCGGCTGATTACGGCGCGCTTTGAGGGCGCGCTCGACCATGCCTTTACCGATAATCGGCAGCGGGCTGGCGGTGGAGCTGATAATAATGTCGGCATCGGCCAGGCGCGCGTCGATATCCTGCAGTGAAATCACTTCTGCGCCGACTTCGTCTGCCAAACCCTGCGCGCGTTCGCGGGTGCGGTTGGCGATCATCATGTGGCGAACTTTATGTTCACGCAAATGACGGGCTACCAGTTCGATGGTTTCACCCGCCCCCACCAGCAGCACGTTGACTTCGGAGAGAGATTCAAAGATTTGGCGCGCCAGAGTACAGGCAGCGAAAGCAACGGAGACGGCACTGGCGCCAATATCGGTTTCGGTGCGCACGCGTTTGGCGACCGAGAAAGATTTTTGGAACAAACGCTCGAGTTCACCGGAAACCGCCTGACCATGCTGGGATTCGGCAAAAGCTTTTTTAACCTGACCGAGGATCTGCGGCTCACCTAAAACCAGGGAATCGAGACCGCTGGCAACGCGCATCAGATGGCTGACTGCGGCGTTATCCTGATGCCAGTAAAGGCTCTTTTTGACGTCTTCTGTACTGAGATGGTGATAATCACACAACCAGGCGACCAACTGCTCTTGCACATCACCCTTGCCTTTCAACTGCTCCTGTTGCTCGACGCTAAGATACAGCTCGGTACGGTTACAGGTTGACAGCACAACGCCTCCCTGCACCAGCGGTTGCTGAAGCAGACTTGAAAGCGCTTGTTCGATAGTGTCCGGCGAAAAGGTCACCTTCTCACGCAGAGATACCGGGGCGGTTTTGTGGTTAATGCCTAATGCAAGTAGGGTCATAGAAGTGATAGTCGAAAGAGACTTTTCTTTGTATGGGTTTACGTCTGAGGCGCATTCTACAAGATGCGCGAGATCAATAAAAGCCACACCGCACTATCTGTCCGGTTTTTATAATAAGCTGTGATTCAAGGCACTTGGCAGAGGAGAGTGATTATCATTTACAGTAATTGGCATGCTGATTACCAGACAAAGCTGATTACATTCGCTGATTGTGAAAGGCAAGGTGATTCACACACTATCGCGTGATTTTTCAAACTTCAAGACCGATGCTCTATGCTAGAATGCAACGTCTGTACTCAAAAATGAAAGGACCCGATTCGTTATGCCAATGCATAAGACCAACCTGCTTCGCCTGCTCCCTCTTGCCAGCCTGGTGCTGACCGCCTGTTCGACTTTCTCGCCGACCACCGGACCTTCCACCAGCCCGACTTCGCCTGAATGGCGTGCGCACGAGCAGCAGGTTAAAAAGCTGGATCACTACCAGACACGAGGTTCCTTCGCCTATATTACCGACAAGCAGAAAGTGTACGCCCACTTCTTCTGGCAACAGTTCTCACCGCAAAGCTATCGCCTGCTGCTGACTAATCCATTGGGCAGCACCGAAATGGAGCTTAAAGTTCAGAACGGCAATGCCGAGTTGACGAATAATGAAGGCAAGCATTACACCAGCAACGATCCGGACGATATGATCCAGAAACTGACCGGCATGGCCATCCCGCTGCAAAACATGCGTGAATGGATGCTGGGTCTGCCGGGTGACAGCAGTGATTTCAGCCTTGATAGCCAATATCGTCTGCGTGCAGTGAATTACAAACAGAAAGGCCTGAACGGCAGCGTCACTTATCAGAGCTACGACACCACGGTTCAGCCGCCGTTGCCAAATCTGCTGCAAATGACCCAGGGCCAGCAGCGTATCAAACTGAAAATGGACAGCTGGACGCTTAACTAAGATGACGCAATTCTGGCCATCCCCGGCTAAACTCAACCTGTTTTTATACATCACCGGGCAGCGCGCCAACGGTTACCACGACCTGCAAACGTTATTTCAGTTTGTTGATTACGGCGACCGTCTGGCCTTTACCCTGCGCGAAGACGATAAAATCACGCTTAGCCCGTCAGTGGAAGGGGTACCCGACGAGCAAAACCTGATCGTTCGCGCGGCAAAACTGTTGCAACAACGCTTGCCTGCACCACGGGGTGCCGACATCCTGCTAGAGAAGCGTTTACCGATGGGCGGGGGGCTCGGAGGAGGCTCTTCCAACGCGGCGACCACGCTGGTGGCGCTAAATATGCTATGGAATGTTGGCCTTTCCGATGCCGAACTCGCTGAGTTGGGCGTCAGCCTGGGTGCCGACGTGCCAGTTTTCGTCATGGGCCATGCTGCGTTTGCTGAAGGGATTGGTGAAGTGTTACAACCGGTTTCACCCGCCGAAAAGTGGTACCTTGTCGCCCATCCCGGCGTCAGTATTCCAACGCCGGCAATTTTCGGCGATCCCGAACTGATTCGAGATACGCCAAAACGGCTGATTGATGAGCTATTACGCTCCTCTTACAGCAATGATTGTGAACCTATTGCAAGAAAACGTTTTTGCGAGGTTGAACAGCTTGTTTCATGGCTGCTAGAATACGCTCCGTCGCGCCTCACTGGAACAGGGGCCTGTGTGTTTGCCGAATTCGACACAGAGGAGTCTGCCAACAAGGTGCTGAGTCAAGCTCCGGCATGGATTAACGGTTTTGTTGCACGAGGCGTTAACGTTTCACCGCTGCATAAAACGCGTGCCGAGCTAATGAGAGCCGCAGCCAAAGCGTAGAGAGTCACAGTTCCCGTTATTGTGTCTGTTCTTTGCCAGCCTCTCAAAATATTTTGATTTAATCTGTAAACCTGACAGACTTCAGCATGCAGGGCATTGCTCCTGCGAGCTGAATAATGAAAGGTGATGTACGTATGTATATTGCTATGGTTTCGCTCACCGCCCGGTGAAACCACAAGCGGTATCTTCTCTGGACGCAAGCCTGAGGTTCTTCTCGTGCCTGATATGAAGCTTTTTGCTGGTAACGCCATCCCGGAACTAGCACAACGTATTGCCAACCGTTTATACACCAGCCTAGGTGACGCCGCCGTTAGTCGTTTTAGTGACGGTGAAGTAAGTGTGCAAATTAACGAAAATGTACGTGGCGGAGATATTTTCATTATCCAATCCACCTGCGCGCCTACTAACGACAACCTGATGGAACTCGTGGTAATGGTCGATGCACTCCGGCGTGCTTCTGCCGGCCGCATCACGGCAGTTATCCCCTATTTCGGTTATGCACGTCAGGATCGCCGCGTGCGTTCAGCGCGTGTGCCAATCACCGCCAAAGTCGTTGCAGACTTCCTTTCCAGCGTAGGCGTTGACCGCGTATTAACCGTTGATTTGCACGCAGAGCAAATCCAGGGCTTCTTTGATGTCCCGGTTGATAACGTTTTTGGTAGTCCAATCCTGCTTGAAGACATGATGCAGCAAAATCTGGAAAACCCAATCGTGGTTTCTCCAGACATCGGTGGCGTTGTTCGTGCCCGTGCCGTTGCCAAACTGCTCAACGATACCGACATGGCTATCATCGATAAACGCCGTCCGCGCGCAAACGTTTCACAGGTGATGCACATCATCGGTGACGTATCTGGCCGTGACTGTATCCTCGTTGATGACATGATCGATACCGGTGGTACCCTGTGTAAAGCGGCTGAAGCACTGAAAGAACGCGGTGCTAAACGCGTATTCGCTTATGCTACTCACCCAATCTTCTCCGGTAATGCGGTAGAAAACATTAAGCACTCAGTGCTGGATGAAGTGATTGTTTGCGATACCATTCCTTTGTCACCAGAAATTCGCGCCCTGAAAAACGTTCGTACTCTGACCCTGTCCGGCATGCTGGCTGAAGCCATC
>CAWUIY010000324.1:0-5283 GCA_963922555.1 uncultured Serratia sp.
GCGATTGGCGAGGTGATTTGTTCCAACCGCCTTGCAATGATCATGGCGATCGTCAATTTAGCGATAGCCGATGCGCCATCGGCTTCCGAGAAATTGAGGCGCTTGTTCAGGGCGCTCACCGAAGCGGGCAGTGATTTATTTTTTCACGACCGTAAGCTCTACGACATTGCTGCCGTCGCTGCGCGTGATAAGTGGCCCTCGGCAGAAAAGCATGAGGAATGTCTACGAAAGCTTATTGAAGAAATCATTCTCGAAGGCAGACAAACAGGTGAATTTGAAAGAAAAACGCCGCTTGATGAAGCGGCTTATGCTTTATATCTGGTTATGAGACCGTATATCAGTCCGGTTCTGCTGCAATATAATCTTGAGACCGCGCCCGCTGCTGCTGCGCTGTTGTCATCACTGATTTTAAGAAGTTTGTCACCGTGAGTGAATTTTAATAAGTTTGTGACCATTGACATTATTGGTCACTAGTCTGAGAATGCGGTTACTGTCCTGTTAAATCATTAAGGGTACCCATGCTCAGGCTCAAACCTGCCACTTTAGTCATTTGTCTGTTGCCGCTTGCACTTGTGGCATGTGGCGATTCTTCGGGCAATGACGATCCTCGCACTCAACCTCCGCTGGTAAGGTCTGCTAACGTGGTGAGTGCTGCCGATGACTCGCGCGCATTTACTGGCGTTGTTGTCGCACGAATTCAAAGCGATCTTGGTTTTAGAGTGCAAGGTAAAATCCTTGAACGTCTGGTTGATACCGGTCAAACCGTCAAACGCGGACAACCATTAATGCGTCTGGACCCCATTGATTTGGGCCTGCAGGCGCAAGCTCAGCAACAGAACGTTGCTGCTGCGCGGGCGCACGCCAGACAAACCGCGGATGATGAAACGCGCTATCGCGGGCTGGTTGCTGCAGGCGCAGTATCTGCGTCGACTTACGATCAGATAAGGGCCGCAGCAGATACGGCTAAAGCCGACCTTTTGGCTGCGCAGGCACAGGCGAATGTGGCGCAAAACGCCACCAGCTATGCGGTACTGTTAGCCGATACTGACGGTGTGGTAGTGAGTACATTAGCCGATCCCGGCCAGGTGGTGAGTGCCGGGCAGCCTGTTATCCGCCTGGCGAGAGCGGGGCAACGCGAAGCTATCGTTCAATTACCCGAGACCCTCCGCCCGGTTATCGGAAGCGAAGCCAGGGCCACGTTATACGGCAACAATACACAGCCAGTTCCTGCAAAATTGCGCCTTCTCTCTGATGCCGCTGACCCAGTAACTCGCACCTTTGAGGCGAGATACGTACTTGAGGGGACGCTGGCGAATGCTCCGCTCGGTTCAACGGTGACGCTGCGTATTGCAGAAGATAAAATCATCGGCCAGGTGCTGCAGGTGCCTTTAGCTGCAATCTATGATCAAGGCAAAGGGCCGGGAGTCTGGGGCATTTCTGGTAATCCCGCTAAAGTCTCATGGCAGCCCGTTAAGGTGCTTGGGTTAGGGGATAATGCGGCAAGAGTGACCGGCAACCTCAAACCGGGTGAGCAAGTTATCGCTCTTGGGGCGCAACTGTTACATGATGGCGAGACGGTCCGACTGGCCGAGCACAGCGATACGAGCGTCGCCGGGAGCCAGCCATGAGCGAGGGAAGATTTAACCTTTCAGCGCTTGCCGTGCGTGAGCGCTCAGTCACGCTGTTCCTTATCATCCTGATCACGGTTGCCGGTGTTATCTCGTTTTTAAAACTCGGGCGTGCGGAAGATCCGCCGTTTACCGTGAAGCAGATGACCATTATTTCAGCCTGGCCCGGCGCCACTGCGCAGGAAATGCAGGAGTTGGTGGCAGAACCGCTTGAAAAACGGATGCAGGAGCTGAAATGGTACGACCGAACCGAGACCTACACCCGTCCCGGACTGGCCTTTACCATGTTGTCATTACAGGACGCCACACCGCCTGCTCAGGTGCAGGAGCAATTTTATCAGGCACGTAAGAAGATCGGCGATGAAGTCAAAAATCTGCCTGCTGGCGTGATTGGGCCGGTAGTCAACGACGAGTATTCCGACGTGACCTTTGCACTCTTTGCATTGAAAGCGAAAGGCGAGCCGCAGCGCCTGTTGGTTCGTGATGCGGAAAAACTTCGCCAGCGTCTTTTGCATGTCCCTGGGGTTAACAAGGTCAATATTATTGGAGAGCAGGCAGAACGCATCTTCGTCTCATTTTCACATGACCGCCTGGCCACGCTTGGGTTATCTCCTCAAGATATTTTCTCCGCTCTCAACAGTCAGAACGTTCTCACGCCTGCGGGTTCGATTGATACTAACGGGCCACAGGTTTTCATCCGCCTGGATGGCGCTTTCGATAAGCTGGAGAGGATCCGCGAAACACCGATTGTGGTGAAAGGCAGGACCTTACAACTTTCGGATGTAGCAACCGTAGAACGCGGCTACGAAGATCCGGCAACCTTTATGGTACGAAATCAGGGTGAGCCCGCGCTGTTATTGGGTGTCGTAATGCGTGACGGCTGGAACGGTCTGGATCTGGGTAAGTCACTGGATGAGGAAACCGCTAAAATCAACCAGGGCATGCCGCTGGGCATGACATTGACCAAGGTCACCGATCAGTCAGTCAATATCAGCTCTGCCGTTGATGAGTTCATGATTAAATTCTTTGTCGCGTTGCTGGTGGTCATGGTCGTCTGTTTCGTCAGCATGGGATGGCGTGTTGGGGTAGTCGTTGCAGCAGCCGTACCTTTGACACTGGCGATTGTCTTTGTGGTGATGGAGGCCTCAGGTAAAAGCTTTGATCGGATCACGCTAGGTTCGCTGATTCTGGCGTTGGGGTTACTGGTGGATGACGCCATTATTGCTATCGAAATGATGGTGGTAAAAATGGAAGAGGGCTATGACCGCATTAAAGCCTCGGCCTACGCCTGGAGCCATACGGCTGCGCCAATGCTGTCGGGGACACTGGTAACCGCCGTGGGTTTTATGCCTAATGGTTTCGCACAGTCGACGGCTGGCGAATACACCAGCAATATGTTTTGGATTGTGGGGATTGCCCTGATTGCTTCCTGGGTAGTCGCGGTGGTCTTTACCCCTTATCTGGGAGTGAAGATGCTGCCGACAATCAAAACCGTTGAAGGTGGGCATACGGCTATCTATAACACTCGCCATTACAACCGTTTTCGCCAGTTGCTAATCCGCGTTATCGCGCGCAAATGGCTCGTTGCCGGTGCGGTGGTGATCATTTTTACGCTCGCGATTCTCGGCATGGGGCAGGTTAAAAAACAATTTTTCCCTACGTCTGATCGCCCTGAGGTGCTGGTAGAAGTCCAGATGCCTTATGGCTCATCAATTGAGCAAACCAGCGATGCGACGGCGAAAATAGAGGACTGGCTGAAAAAGCAGAAAGAGGCAAAGATTGTTACTTCCTACATGGGGCAAGGCTCGCCGCGCTTTTATCTGGCCATGTCACCAGAACTGCCCGATCCTTCATTTGCGAAAATCGTCGTGCTAACAGACAGTGAGGAAGCTCGTGAGGCGTTAAAATTGCGACTCCGCGCAGCGGCGGCCGACGGGTTGGCTCCTGAAGCGCAGGTTCGCGTCACCCAGCTGGTATTTGGTCCGTATTCACCCTATCCGGTTGCCTATCGGGTCATGGGGCCGGATGTCGCCACATTACGTGAGATTGCAGACCGTGTAGAAACAGTAATGCAGCACAGTCCGATGATGAGGACCGTTAACACCGATTGGGGTGCGCCAGTGCCAACGCTGCATTTCACTCTCAACCAGGACCGGTTACAGGCGGTGGGTCTGACATCAAATGCCGTTGCTCAGCAGCTTCAGTTCCTGCTTTCAGGCGTTCCTATCACCTCTGTTCGTGAAGACATTCGTTCGGTGCAGGTTATGGGGCGGGCTGCGGGGAATATTAGGCTGGATCCTGCCAAAATATCCGGTTTTACTCTCGTGGGGGCATCAGGTCAGCGCGTGCCGCTGTCTCAGATAGGGAGCGTTGAGGTACGAATGGAAGAACCTGTTCTGCGCCGTCGAGATCGTACCCCAACGATTACCGTACGGGGAGATATTGCCGAAAACCTGCAACCGCCGGATGTCTCCACGGCAATCATGAAACAGCTGCAGCCCATCATCGACACGCTTCCGGCTGGTTATCGCATCGAGCAGGGAGGCGCAATCGAGGAGTCAGGAAAAGCCACCAAAGCAATGGCTCCGCTGTTCCCGATTATGATTGCCATGACGTTGTTGATAATCATCCTGCAGGTGCGGTCAATGTCAGCGATGGTAATGGTGTTCCTTACCGCGCCATTAGGTCTTATTGGGGTAGTACCCACCTTGCTGCTCTTCAACCAGCCTTTTGGTATCAATGCGCTGGTTGGATTAATTGCGCCTTCAGGCATACTGATGCGTAACACCTTGATCCTTCTGGGACAAATTCGCCACAACGAAAGGGAAGGGCTGGCGCCGTTTCATGCGGTTGTAGAGGCCACGGTCCAGCGAGCCAGGCCGGTGCTCCTTACCGCGATGGCCGCGATCCTGGCATTTATTCCTCTGACACACTCGGTGTTTTGGGGAACGTTAGCCTATACCCTGATTGGCGGGACGTTTGGAGGCACTGTTATTACGCTGGTCTTTCTGCCGGCAATGTATGCCATCTGGTTCAAAATACGGCCAGATATTCAACAGCCGAAAGAAAATCAGGTCTCGCCTTAATACTGTAAAACAAGTCGGCTAAATAAAGGGTGATGACTCAATTAAAATAAATCATAGAAAATATTTACAGTGCGCCTAATTATGAAAAGGCTCCCGGACAGGAGCCTTTCTTATAGTCTATATAGATTAACTGGACTTATTCGGCCTCTGCGTCGGGTGCCTTCCAGGTGCCGTTCAGGGCCGACTCTTTTGGCCAGTAGGTTCGCAGGAACATAATGAACTTACCTTTAGGCACCGGAAGCCAGTTAGCCTCTTTATCGCTATCGCTGTCCGGTATCTCGTTTTGTACATATAACGTCAGACTGCCATCATTCGCGATTTTTAACGTCGGCAGCATGGTTGAGTTTATCAAATAGCGATTGATAGAATTATCAACCAACTGCCGATCCGGAAGATCATAAACCGTCAAAGACCAGAAAGCGTTGCCAGGGGGCAGCCCACCTTTGGGAAAACAGAGGGTATAATTTTTCTGACTGCCGTCCAACGGCTGCTGTTTTGCATCTTTATCAATAATTACGAAATAAGCTTCTTCTTTTGTTGCGCCAAAGAGTACTGCCTGAGAGCCTGCG
>CAWUIY010000325.1:0-5276 GCA_963922555.1 uncultured Serratia sp.
TTGGTTTAATGCCTTTAATTTTAATAATTCGCCCTGAGTACAAGGAATCCCCTGCCCGTCAATTTGGTCGTTAGCCTGCTTTGCCAGCGGTTTTACGATGACGGATCACTTCAATAATCGCTGGCAAAACAGAGACAACGATAATAGCGACAATCACGAATTTCAAATTGTTCTGCACAAATGGCACGTTGCCAAAAAGGTAGCCAGCGTAAGTTAATAACAGCACCCAAAATAGCGCGCCGATCACGTTATAGGTGGCGAACTGGCGATAAGACATGCGTCCCATACCGGCAACAAACGGCGCAAAAGTTCGAACAATTGGCACAAAGCGCGCAAGAATAATGGTTTTACCACCATGTTTCTCGTAAAATTTATGCGTTTGTTCTAAATAACTCCTGCGAAAAATCTTAGAATTTGGGTTAGCGAACAGCTTAGCGCCAAACAAACGACCAATCGTATAGTTAACCGCATCACCCGCAACCGCCGCCACCACCATCAAAAATGCCATCAAGTGAACATCAAGACTGTTGGAAGGCAGCGCGGCCAACGCACCGGCTACAAACAGCAGAGAGTCGCCCGGCAGGAAAGGGGTAACCACCAGGCCGGTTTCGCAAAAGAGTATCAGGAAAAGAATGGCATAGACCCAGACGCCATAGTTCGCGACCAGTTCGGTAAGATGCACATCAATATGCAGGATAAAATCGACGATATAGTGGATGAATTCCATGGTATTACCTCAAATGTCCTTTAATCGGCAAGAAAGAGCGGGCCCAGAGTAACCTTAGGTAAAGCAAATTTCTCTGGATAATCAACGTCAACAAGATACAAACCTTCAGCCTTGGCGGTAGCAGCAGCCAGATTGCGATCCTTCGCCGCCAATAGCTCTGCCATCCAGCTTTCAGGCTGGTTGCCAGCGCCTACTTCAATCAAACTTCCAACAATGTTACGCACCATGTGATGAACAAACGCGTTGGCCTTAATATCAACCACCACATAGTTTCCAAAACGGCTAACGTTCAGGTGCATCATGAAGCGCCACGGCGTTCTTGATTGACATTGAACGGCGCGAAACGAGGTAAAGTCATTTTCGCCCAGCAAACATTGCCCTGCGCGCTGCATTTTTTCAACATCCAAAGGCATATGGACGTGAGTTATTCCATGATTCAGGATGCCTGGACGGTAGCGATGATTGTAGATCACATAACGATATCGACGAGCCGTAGCGGTAAATCGCGCATGGAAATCATCGGCAACGTGGCTCACCCAGCGAACGGCAATATCTTTCGGCAAATGAGTATTCACGCCCATGGTCCAGGCTGCGTCTTTGCGAATCACCGGAGTGTCGAAATGCACCACCTGCCCGGTTGCGCTAACGCCAGCATCCGTTCGACCCGCACACTGCACGGTGATTGGCGCATCGGCCACACGGCTGAGCGCCTTCTCCAGGCACTCCTGAACGCTGCTGACTTCCTGTTGACGCTGCCAGCCGTAATATTGGCTGCCGTCATATTCAATCCCCAAAGCAATACGCTCAGCAATCACTGGCGACTGTTGTTCGGAGGGTTGCTGCTCAGACATTAGTACCAATACTCCTGGATCAGCTTTTCGGCGGTTTCAACGGCCATTAAAGCACCGCCGAAACGCACATTGTCGGCGACCGACCAAAACTGAATCAGCTCAGGAATACCGTAATCGTTGCGGATACAGCCGATGCTTAAAGAAGCATTGCCCGAAGCATCACTAACCTGAGTCGGGAAATCGTCTTCATCGCTGATATTGATGTCGTCAGCCTGTTCCAGCTCGGCGCGCGCTTCTTCGGCAGACAATGGGCGTAGACCTTCAAGATGAACAACCTGCGCATGGCCGTAAAACACCGGCGATTGCACGCAGCTCACGGAGATCGGCAAACCGTCATCCTGCACGACTTTACGCACTTCATCGACCAGACGGCGCTCTTCGAGCACGCTACCTTCGCTGTCGTTAAGCAACGGCAGCATGTTGAAGGCCAACTGCTTGCTGAAAATGCCCTCTTCTGCCGGAATACCGTTGAGCAGGCGCGCGCTTTGACCGGCCAGATCGTCAACGGCCGCCTTGCCTAGAGCAGATACCGACAGCAGCGAAGTCACGTGCAAACGCGACAGCCCGGCAAGCTCGGTCAGAGGTTTTATCGCCGTCAGCAGTTGGCTGGTCAGGCTGTCTGCCACAGCAACGATATTGCGATTGCGATAGTGAGCCAGTACGTCAGGATTTACCGCAGGAACGACCAATGGAATATCGTGTTCCATAGAGAAAAGACCGCTGCTATCGATGACCAGACAGCCCTGATTAGCCGCTTCTTCGGCGTATTTGCTCGAGGCTTCTTTACCGGCAACGAAAAATGCCAGTTGAACCTGCGACCAGTCAAAATCGGCGGCGTCGCGGACCAGAATGCTTTTGCCGTTATAACGAATAGTTTGTCCGGCGGTGCGCTCACTCGCCAGAGGGAAAAGCTCACCAACGGGGAACTGACGTTCAGACAGCAGCTCCAGCAGCGCGTCACCTACGGCACCAGTGGCGCCAAGCAGCGCAATATTCCAGCCATCAGACATGTTGGTATTCTCCAGAAATTTCAGACTACAGACTAAAAGGGGCGGGGATTAGCCCGCCCTCAAATTTTTATACGAAAGTATAACGAACAATAATTATGAAAAACTTAGGCCACGTCGCTACTAAAGCCAAGTTTTTTCAGCAGATCTGCCGTGCCCTGATTGTCACAGTGCACCAGCAATGAAGACCATTCACGACGCTCTTCATAGAACTTGCGCAGGCGGTCAAACTCGCCGCTTTTACCGGCCACTCTTCTCAGTGGCGCATCATCGCGGCGCACATCATACACTAAGTGCGCCAGTCTAAGCAGCTTAGCTTCGGTTAGCTCACCGGCGAGTGAAACCTCGGCAAATTCGGGCGCAGGCAACAGGCTTGCCAGAGGCACCTGCTGCGGCTGGCCAATAAATTGGCTGTAGGCTTCAAATACCTGAGTGGTGCCACGAGCCTTGCCTTCGAGGCTATAACCGGCGATGTGCGCAGTGCCAATGGCGACCTTATCGAGCAACGCCAGATTGAGATCCGGTTCCGGTTCCCACACGTCGAGCACGGCAGTGAGTTTCTTCTCACCGTTAAGTGCATCGAGCAAGGCGGCGTTATCAACGACTTCGCCCCGGCAGGCGTTAATCAAAATGGCCCCCGGTTTCAGAGCTGCCAGCATTGCCGCGTCAACCAGATGCAGCGTTTTATCCGGGCCGGACATATTCAGCGGGGTGTGGAAAGTCAGAATATCGGCTTCGGCCACCAGCTTGTCGATCGGCCAGAAGGTTTCCGTGGTATCACGCGCCGCGCGTGGGGGATCGCAAAGCAAGGTGCGAATACCCAGCGCCGTCAATCGAGCGTTAAGGCGCGAACCGACATTGCCCACGCCAACGATGCCAATGGTTTTATCGCGCAAGGAGAAACCATCACGCTGGGCCAAAATCAGCAGTGAAGAGAAAACATACTCCACCACGGCAATGGCGTTACAGCCAGGCGCTGCCGAGAAACCAATTCCGGCCTGTTGCAGCCAGGCATCGTCCACGTGATCGGTCCCTGCGGTGGCGGTGCCGACAAACTTGACCGGCGTATCGCTGAGCAAGCTTTCATTGACCTTTGTGACCGAACGCACCATCAGCGCATCGGCCGAATCCAGCGCATCTTTCGGGATCGGACGACCGGGAACGGCCTGAACTTCGCCCAATCGGCTAAACAGCTGAACCGCATAAGGCATATTTTCATCAACCAGGATTTTCACGCTTGTCTCCGCTTGCCATGCTAAAAATAGGGAAATTTCGGCGCTCATTTTGCCATAGCTCGCGGGCCAGTTATACCCAATAGCTGCTTCATGGCTGACAAAGCCTTGACCCCGCAGACGATTGTCTGGCGGCTCACTGTTCGGTGCGAAAACGTTGGGGCGTGGTGCCGGCAATCTGCACAAACATGGCAATAAAGGCAGACGACGAGCTGTAACCCACGTCCAGCGCAACATCCCCCACGCTTTTACCCTGCTCAAGCAAAGAGATAGCATGCAGAAACCGCAATCTCTGCCGCCATTCGCTAAACGCCATACCCAACTCCTCCTGACAGCGACGTGACAGGGTGCGCTCCGAGGTATAAACCTGTTTCGCCCATTCAGCCAGTGAACGGTTATTGGCCGGATCTTTCTCCAGAGCAGAGAGCACGGGGGCCAGCAATTTGTCCTGCGATCCCGGCAGATAGGTGCTCAATCGCGGACAAATGGCGATTTGATCGAGCAGTACCTGACACAGGCGCATATCGGCCGCCGTTTTAGGCACTGAAAGATTGCGCGAGTAACAGTCCTCGGCGATGGCGTTAAAAACCGCTGTCAGATTCAGTAAACAGGCCTTTTTTGGCAGGCCCTCAGCCAGTTCGCTGGCGATATCGATCGCATAAAAGCGCGTAGTTTTACGATTGTAGCTCGAGTGTTCAGTTCCGGCGGGCAGCCAAAAGGCAAACTCTGGCGGGGCGAGATAGCGCTGACCTGAAACCTCCATGGTCAACACTCCGGATTTTACGCAGATAATCTGGCTCCACGGGTGCGAATGCGTGGCATACTCGGTATTGGCGCTCACGGTTTCACCGCGAAACAACAGCGTTTCCGGCACCTGGGTCGAGAGCGGGAAAGTGTTCGGCGTCTTGCGCCCACGGTGCAGGGAAGTCATATTTTTCCGGCAGTCAGGTCTGTTGTTATGCTTGTTTAAACCAAGAGACAGGTTGTCTGGTTTATACAAAAAGATGTCTGGATATCGGTATATATAACAAATCAGACACCACTACACTAGCGTGACAATTTATTCTGGATAGAAATCATGAATCTCCTTTTTCCACTCTTTGCCGTACTGATCTGGTCATTAAACGCCGTGGTCAGCAAGGCTGCGGCAGGGGCTATCGATCCTGCCGCCATTTCTTTTTACCGCTGGCTGCTGGCGCTGGTGACCCTCACGCCGTTTATCCTGCCGGGCGTTTGGCGTAATCGTAGTGAAATCAAAAAATATTGGTGGAAGTTCATGATTCTCGGCCTGTTAGGTATGGTGCTTTATCAGAGCCTTGCCTACTATGCTGCTCACACGGTCAGTGCACTGTTTATGGGGATTATCGCCTCGTTGATCCCGTTGCTTACCGTGCTGATAAGCCTGGTGGTGCTGTCCGTGGTGCCAACCGTCGGCATTGCCGTTGGGAGTCTGGTCTCG
>CAWUIY010000326.1:0-5273 GCA_963922555.1 uncultured Serratia sp.
GCGCGGCCATACGCACGGCGTTACGCGCGTATTCCACGAACATCAGGAAGGTCGCAGAGTACGGCAGGAAACCGCCGTGCAGCGCAATACCGTTAGTGATGGCGGTCATGCCGAATTCGCGCACGCCGTAGTGAATGTAGTTACCCGCGGCGTCGTCGCCGATAGACTTCGAGCCGGACCACATGGTCAGGTTGCTCGGTGCCAGGTCAGCAGAGCCGCCCAGGAATTCTGGCAGAACTTTACCGAAAGCTTCCAGCGCATTTTGTGACGCTTTACGGCTGGCGATATTAGCGGGTTTAGCCTGCAGTTCTTCGATGAATTTCTGTGACTGTGCCTGCCAGTCGGCTGGCAGCTCGCCGCTCATGCGACGTTCGAATTCTTTTGCCAGATCTGGATGCGCTTTAGCATAAGCGGCGAACTTGTCGTTCCATGCTGATTCTTTAGCCTGGCCCGCTTCTTTGGCATCCCACTGCGCGTAAATTTCCTGTGGAATTTCAAACGCGGCGTATTTCCAGCCAATCGCTTCGCGGGTTGCTGCCACTTCGGCTGCACCCAACGCTGCGCCGTGCACTTCGTGAGTACCGGCCTTGTTTGGAGAACCGAAACCGATGATGGTTTTGCACATCAGCAGTGAAGGCTTGTCAGTGACTGCGTGCGCTTCTTCGATGGCTGCTTTGATAGCCACCGGATCGTGGCCGTCTACGCCACGCACTACGTGCCAGCCGTAGGCTTCGAAACGCGCGGCGGTATCGTCGGTGAACCAGCCTTCTACGTGACCGTCGATGGAGATGCCGTTATCGTCATAAAACGCGGTCAGTTTGCCGAGTTTCATAGTACCGGCCAGCGAGCAAACCTCGTGGGAGATGCCTTCCATCATACAGCCGTCGCCCAGGAAGGCGTAGGTGTGGTGGTTAACGATATCGTGGTTTTCACGGTTGAACTGCGCGGCCAGCGTGCGTTCAGCAATCGCGAAACCTACCGCGTTGGCGATCCCCTGACCCAGCGGGCCGGTGGTGGTTTCAACGCCTGCGGTGTAGCCGTACTCTGGGTGACCCGGGGTTTTAGAGTGCAGCTGACGGAAGTTTTCCAGCTCGTTAATTGGCAAGTCATAGCCGGTGAGGTGCAGCAGGCTGTAAATCAGCATCGACCCGTGACCGTTTGACAGCACGAAGCGGTCGCGGTCAGCCCAGTGCGGGTTGGTCGGGTTATGGTTCATATAATCACGCCACAGGACTTCGGCGATGTCGGCCATGCCCATAGGGGCACCAGGGTGGCCGGAATTCGCTTTCTGCACGGCGTCCATGCTGAGTGCGCGGATAGCGTTCGCAAGCTCTTTACGAGAGGACATGTTCTACTCCAGGTCGGATTAAAAAAGCAGTCGAAAAATCATTTTCTCAAACTACGGATTAAAACGGCAATCTCTATTACGACAAGGGACACACTTCAGGAAGCGAGCGCTAAGCATAGAGTTTTTAGTCTCGCCAACTATATCGCCAGTGCTGACAAAAACCAATAACGGCACACCGCTTATAAGGAGATGTTGTTTTGGCAACGTTTCCATAAAAATTTTTGCCGCTGTTTTAAGCATTTCGCTGCCGGATCGCCGAATTAATAAACAAAAAGACCCGGCATTGCCGGGTCCTCAAAACGTGCGGTATAAAAAAGTAGCGCTTATGCGCCCTTCTTATCAGCCTGTACGTGCAGCATCTCGAGTGCCAGCGTCGCTGCTGCCAGTGCGGTAATGTCTGACTGATCGTAAGCCGGAGCCACTTCCACGATATCCATGCCAACGATATCGATATCCAGATCTTTCAGGCCGCGAACCAGTTTCAGTGCACGGTCAGAAGTCAGGCCGCCAATAACTGGCGTGCCGGTTCCAGGCGCGTGAGCCGGATCCAGGCAGTCAATATCAAAGCTCAGATACACCGGCAGATCGCCAACGATTTGCTTCACCTGCGCCAGAATATCGTCAACGGTGCGATCGTTAACCTGCGCCGCGTCCAATACGGTGAAGCCCAGATCTTTGTCAAACTCGGTGCGAATACCAATCTGCACAGAGTTTTCAGCAGAGATCAGACCTTCTTTCGGCGCATGATAGAACATAGTGCCGTGGTCAAACTTGCTGCCATTGGAATAGGTATCGGTGTGGGCGTCAAAGTGAACCAGCGCCATCTTGCCAAACTTGCGGTGGTGAGCGCGCAGCAGAGGCAAGGTGATAAAGTGGTCGCCGCCGAAGGACAGCATGCGCTTGCCTGAGGCCAGCAGTTTGTCCGCGTGCTCTTCCAGGTTATCCACCAGCGTTTGGGCGTCGCCGAATTCGTAAACTACGTCGCCGCAGTCCACGACTTTCAGACGCTCACGCAGATCGAAATCCCAAGGCCAGCGCTTGCCTTCCCACGCCAGATTCACGGAAACCTGGCGAATAGCCGCCGGGCCCAGACGTGAACCAGAACGGCCAGAGGTCGCCATATCGAAAGGAATTCCGGTGATCACCCACTCTGCATCGCTGTCATAGGGCTCGAAATTTACCGGAAAGCGCAGGAAACCAAACGCGTTGGAAACCAGCGAGTTATCAAACTTATGTCCCAAAGTACTCATCACTTATCCTTTTATAGCAACCTCGCCTGGCATTTGCCCCGGCGAGGTTATCGTTCTCTATTATCGAAACAGAAGCGACTTATTCGTCTTCTAAATAGGTGTAACCGTACAGGCCGCTCTCGAATTCTTCGATAAACTGCGCCTGCAGATCGACGTCGAGATCGGTTTCTTTAACCTGATCGCGGAAGCGGGTCAGCAGCACGTTCGGATCCAGCTGCACATATTCCAGCATGTCGGCAACGGTATCGCCCTCATCAGACTGCTGTACTTCAATACTGCCATCAGGGAAGACAAACACGTCAACCGCGGCAGTGTCGCCGAACAGGTTGTGCATGTTGCCCAGAATTTCCTGATAAGCACCGACCATGAAGAAGCCCAGCGCCGGAGGATTTTCCGGATCATAAGGAGGCATAGGCATGGTAGTTGCTACGCCGTCGCCGTCTACGTAGTGATCGATAGTCCCGTCGGAATCGCAGGTGATGTCGAGCAGCACTGCGCGCCCTACCGGTGGCTTGTCCAGACCTTCCAGCGGCAGTACCGGGAACAGCTGATCGATACCCCAGGCATCCGGCATCGACTGGAACAGCGAGAAGTTGACGTACAGCTTGTCGGCCATGCGCTCTTGCAGCTCATCGATGATTGGGCGGTGCGCGCGGTTGCTTGGATCAAGCTGTTGCTGGATCACGTTACAGATATTCAGGTAAATCTCTTCGGCCCACGCGCGCTGAGTCAGATCCAGAATGCCGTGCGCATACTGCGAGTGAACGTCGTGCAGGTCCATCTGGCAATCATGCAACCACTCACGCAGGGAACGACGGTTAGCCGGATCGTGCATTTCATTCCAGGTATCCCACAGGCTCAGCAACGCACGCGGCGCATCTTCGGCCGGAGCAACTGGCGGCGTAAATTCATTACGCTCAACGCCGATCACGTTGGAAACCAGTACGGTGTGGTGCGCAGTAACCGCACGACCCGATTCGGTGATCACCGTCGGATGCGGCAAGCCGTGCTCGTTACAGGCGTCGCCGATGCCCCAAATCACGTTGTTGGCGTATTCGTTCAGGCCGTAGTTTACCGAGCAGTCAGACTGCGAACGGGTCCCTTCATAGTCCACGCCCAAACCGCCGCCGACGTCGAAGCACTGAATATTGACGCCAAGCTTGTGCAGCTCAACGTAGAAACGCGCCGACTCGCGCACGCCGGTCGAGATATCACGAATATTCGACAGCTGGGAACCGAGGTGGAAGTGCAGGAGTTGCAGGCTGTCGAGGCGATCTGCCTTGCGCAGCATTTCAACCAGTTGCAGTACCTGTGCGGCCGCCAGACCAAATTTGGATTTCTCACCCCCGCTGGACTGCCACTTGCCCGAACCTTGTGACGACAGGCGCGCACGCACGCCGAGGCGCGGGATCACGTTCAGACGCTCGGCTTCTTCGAGCACCAGTTTAATCTCGGTCATTTTCTCGATAACCAGATAAACCTTGTGACCCAGTTTTTCACCGATCAGCGCCAAGCGGATGTATTCACGGTCTTTATAGCCGTTACATACGATCACCGAACGAGTCATGCCTGCGTGGGCCAGAACGGCCATCAGTTCGGCCTTCGAGCCAGCTTCCAGACCCAGCGGTTCACCGGACTCAACCAGCGATTCGATCACGCGACGGTGCTGGTTAACCTTAATGGGATAAACCAGGAAGTAATCACCCTCATAGCCGAAGGATTCACGCGCGCGTTTGAACGCGGCATTAATCGAGCGCAGACGGTGTTGCAGAATTTGTGGGAAACAGAACAGCGCAGGCAGACGTTGGCCGTCCTGCTCACGCAAGTCTTTCACCAGTTGAGCCAGGTCTACGCGCGCTGAAGGCACGTCCGGATCGGGACATACGCTGATGTGGCCGAGCTCGTTGATGTCGTAATAATTGTTGCCCCAATAGGCAACGTTATAAGTGCGCAGCATTTTGCTGGCATCACGGTCGTTCACGGCAACCTCCTGCATGGAGCGCAAAGAAACACTGTCGCCCGCATGTGACGGACGGTGGGAATGCATGTCATCAGACATAGTTAATACCCTTTTCTACACTGACAGCATGGCCAGCCACTATTGCAGTAACAACAGGTGAGAACAACCCGGACAAAGCTGATAAACGGCGTGCAGAAGCCGGTTGCTCAACCTTAACGACAAGTTGATCACGCATATAATTGTAAATCACGTTGTTAGACTCCGTGAGACGAGTCAGTAGAAACCATAGGACATACGCCCCAAATGGTCGCAGGCTATCTCAATATTTGTGCGGTAGATGGCGTTTAGCCGGCCCGTGAATCTTGAGTAGCACCAAAATGTCTGAAACTGACCTGTCTATAAGCAAGCGGCGTAGTGGCACGCTGTTTATAACATCGGATAGATGACAGAATTTTTTCACAGTGGTGGGACGCAGAAAAAAAATGCGTCTGCTGGGGATGCTGTTGAAATGTAACAAGCGGTAAAAAGTGGGTCATTAACCTAACCACCTCCACAGGTACCACGCAAAGTTAGCGGGCATCCGGCCATAAAGGGCAAAAAGAGAACAGTAATTACTGGAATACGCTGAGTTAATCGTGAAGTGAATAAACATGCCAGCGCGGGGCCGTTTATACCGATAAGGATGTAAAAATGCAAAATGAAAATGGGGTCAAAG
>CAWUIY010000327.1:0-5251 GCA_963922555.1 uncultured Serratia sp.
TCGACCAGACGAGTCCAGTAGGCCACGCCAAACGGCAGGCTTTCATCGTTAAAGTTATAGGCAGGGTTGTGCAGCACGGCGCTATCGCCATTACCCAGGCGCAGGAAACAACCCGGTTTTTGTTGCAGGAAATAGGCAAAATCTTCACTGCCGGAAATTGGCGGCAGGTCGGCAACCACATTCTCTTCACCCAGCAATTCCTGTGCTACCAAAGTGGCGAACTCGGTCTCCTGCTGATGGTTGACCAGCACCGGATATCCCGGCACGTAATCAATTTCTGCGCGAGCGCCATAGCCTTCTGCGTGGCTGGTAACCAATGCCTTGATGCGGTTTTCAAGCGTCTTGCGAACACCGGTGTCAAATGAGCGTACGCTCATTTCCAGGCGCGCAGAATCAGGGATCACATTCGCCGCAAAGCCAGAATGCAGTGAACCAATGGTGATGACCGCAGTCTCATTAGGGTCAATATTACGTGAAATAATGCTTTGCAACGCCACAACCAGGCTGCTGGCGACCAGTATCGGGTCAACGGTCATATGTGGGCGAGCCGCATGGCCACCTTTGCCATGAATAGTAATATTGACCGTGTCACAGGCGGCCATGAACGGGCCTGGACGGAACATCATCTTGCCTACCGGATAACCCGGATGGTTATGCAGCCCGTAAACCGCGTCGCAAGGGAAGCGGTCGAACAAGCCCTCTGCCAACATGCGTTCTGCACCGCTGTTAAAGCCGATCTCTTCGGCGGGCTGGAAAATCAAGTGCACGGTACCGGAGAAATTACGGCTGCGTGCCAGCTGTTCAGCCGCGCCAAGCAGCATGGTTGTGTGGCCATCGTGGCCGCAGGCGTGCATTTTGCCGCGGGTCTGGCTCGCGTAGGCCAGGCCGGTTTGCTCCTCGATAGGCAGGGCGTCCATATCGGCACGAATACCGATGCTGCGCGTGCCGTTGCCGACCGTGAGTGAGCCGACTACGCCATAGCCGCCGAGGCCAGTGGTCACTTCAAAGCCCAGTTCGTGCAGTTTTTTAGCTACCAGTTCGGCAGTTTTGGCTTCTTCGTTTGATAGTTCAGGATTTTGATGCAGGTGTTGGCGAATCTCACGCAGGCCAGGTTCCAAATCGGCAACGTCAGCAAGGGTGCAAAGATTTTTAGTCGTCATGTCGAGAGTCTTTCTCTTTATAAGAGGATTAGCCCGGGGAGTCGGGTCAGAACATATGCATAACACAGCATGCAATGTCTCTGCGCCGTTGGCAATGCCTTGAAGGGAGGGAATAGCAGGACGGTTAATCGCCCTGTGTCTGCTATAAATTTAAGAAGAGAATTTTGTAAAACGGCGCTGCAAGCGTAGCCTGTGGGGTCATCACGTAAACTTTAGAAAGAGTTCATCTGTTATTGAACATTTAAAAGCGCAAAATGTCGGTTTTTTACACGATTATAACGTTATAAAGTGTATTGATTGGTTACCAGCTAATAAAATAGCTGCTTTTTCTTGCGCAAGCTGACACCCTATAAGAAACAGCGGACAACAATTCATTGAACTTGATTATTATCGTATTTTCGCTGCCTGCTGTGCCTTGTGAATCTACTTGGGTTCCAGCGTCAAACTTTTCATTATTTTTCAGTCAAAAGGGAATCGGATGATTTATTCCGAAACACTAAAACATGTCATGAATTTCAGTGCATTGGCACTGGTTCTGGGATCAGCATTATCATTGCCGGCTCATGCCGACGAGGCCTGGTTAAAAGCCTGCGCCAATGCCAAAACTGCCGACGGTTGCCAACAGCCTTTTCAGCAAGGTCTTGCGCCGGTATTAATGGGCTCAAGCCGTGAACAGCAAGGGCTGTGGGGCTACATTGATACTTCTGGTCAGATGACTATCGAACCTGCCTATCGCGAAGCCCACGGCTTCGTTAATGGGCTGGCCGCAGTGAAAAAAGATGACCTGTTTGGCTACATTGATGCAAAAGGCAACCTTGCTATTCCACCACGCTTCACTCGTGCGAGTGATTTTAACGCCAAGGGCACGGCGCTCGTGGTGACGGAAAACCGCCTGGCGCTGATAGATCGCAAAGGGGCGGTAATCAAAACCTTGCCTTTCGCCGCCTCGCTGGACTCCGATGGCTTTAAGCAGGGTCAGCCTTTGGCTAGCGTAGAAATGCAAATTTCACCGGCCCTGTGGAATGCTGCGACTGGACGATCGGTCTTTCTGCCTGATGATGTGATGAATCTGGATGAGCCTCAGTCGGGTTTGATCCCCGCTCAACAGCGCGATGCAGCCCAAAGTGGTTACTGGGGTTATCTTGACGATAACGGCGATTGGGCGATTGACCCAATGAAGCTTAAAACCCGCAACGAACCGGTGCTCAACGGTGACGTGGTGGCGGTGAAAGGTAAAACGACCTGGACATTCCTTGATCGCTCCGGCGTGAGTCTGAGTAAGGAGCAGTATAAGTCGGTTAAACCCTTATCTTCAGGCAGTTGGTTGGTGGTCGACGCTAACAATACTCAGCAATTACTCAGCAACAAATTAGAAAAAACTCAGGATATTCCGGCAGAACAGGCTGAAGATTTTCAGACCTGGGGTGCGTGGCTGATTGGTAAAGGTAATAAAGGTCTGGTGATGATCGGTCCTGATAATCGGGTCATCGATATCAAAGCCAACAAGCCACAGCTGCTGACTCAAAACGGACATTTGCTGATCCTGCAGTCAGACGCACGCAACGCCGAAGATAAAACCCCGCAGCTGGTTCAAATCTATGATGCCAACGGTGTTGCGTTGCTAACGCAGGCCACGCTAACGGCATTAAACGATTTCAAATTCCAGCCGCTGAATGCACGCAGTATGACCGACAATACGGCCGTAACTGCTGCCGATCTGCCTATTGCGCTGCTGACGCCGCTCGATAAAAAGAAAACCCCCTCAATTCTGACAACTCAGGGCGAGATCTTTACCGATCCGCAATGGTCAGAACTGACTGCGCCTGGCCTCAATGGCCCGTTGGTGGTGAAAACCCAGAACGGTATGGCTGGGGCGGTCAACGGCAATGGACAGTGGGTTATCCAGCCTAAGTTCAAGCAGATCGATGCTTTTAACGGTAATTACACCTGGGCAACGGGTGTTGACAGCAAAAACGTCGAAAGCCGCAAAGTCATTGACGCTCAGGGCAATGAGATTGATGTACCGACGCGTGTCACCCAGACCGCGCAGAGCATCGCTAACGGCAGCCTGCTTTATACCGAAGGGGTTGATAAAGATCTGCGCTGGGGTATGTGGGATCTGGCGAGTAACAGCGCCAAAATCCCTGCACACTTTACTCAGCTTGAGTCTTTCCATGACGGTTATGCTTTGGCCAAGGTCGATGCAGGCTGGGGCGTGATTGACGAGAAAGGGCAGTGGGCGATAGCGCCTGATGCTTCGCGCAGCGGAAAACCGCAACCTGTCGGCGACAGTATTTTTGTTATCGCTGGGGGCGATCAGCCCGGAGAACGTGGCGATAGCGTGACGCGTTACAGCCTTTACAGTGCCGTCACCGGACTATTATTAGCAGGCGATATGCAAAGCAGCCCGCAGAAAGTGGGTGAAAATCATTGGCTTATCCAGCCTGCCAACGGCGGGGTGGCGCTGATGGATGACGACGGCCGCTCTGTCGTGAGCAAAGCGATTGTTCCTCAGTCAGCGCACGTTGATGGCGACTGGGCACTACTGAGCTTCAGTCCGCACTTTGGCGCGATCGACAGCCAGGGTGATTGGCAAATTGCGCCAATTTACTCGGCGCCATTGAATTTTGTCACACCGCAAAACTGGGCCAGCGCGCTGAGCGACAAACATATTACGTTGATCGATGCCAACGGTGTTGAACCTCTGGCAGACAAAGATAATGCGTTGCCACTGGCCTCGATGGATCGCGTAGTGATGAACGACGATGCTACCGGCGAGACGGTGCTGTTTGATACGCAGGGCAACGAGATCCAGCGCTATCCGGGAATAAACAGCATTGCTGCTACAGCATCTAGCGAAGGTATGGTGCCGGTACGCGGCGCCAATGGCCTGTACGGGTTTATCGACGCCAGCGGCAAGCAACTGATTGGTGACTACTTTACTCAGGTCGGGCCGATGAAAGACACGCGTGCCAGAGCGGTGAAGCAGGACACCTACGGCACACAGATAGGCTATATCAACGGCACGGGCAGCTTTAGCACCTTGCCAAAATTTGACTGGGCGACCGACTTCAGCGAGCAGCGCGCCTGGGTTGCGGCCAAAGGTCTGGTACAGCTCATTAATACCGATGGTGTCGTGCAGGCGCAGTTCCCGTTACGCTGTAATCAGCGCGTTATTCTTAATGCCAAGGGCAAACAAATCTGGCCAGCCAAACCGGTAAATTGTGCCAATCCCGCTCAAAACGGAGGCGCACAATGAAGCCGGTGACGTTAACTAATCGCAGCAACGTTAAGCCATTATCCCGTGCTATTGCGCAAATTATAACCGTTGGCGGCGCATTGAGCCTGTTGTCTCTTTCTTTGCCAGCGTTGGCAGATCCTGATTATTCCTGTTTTGGCCCATCAAGCATCACTGACAATACCCAGCGTGCGGAACTGGCACAGCCAGCGACGCAGAACCTGTGTATCCGCCCGGTGCACGAAAGCCGGGCGGCCGTGTTTCTGCCCAATGCCGAGCAGGCAATTGATGATGTGGCGTTAGCCAAAGACATGAGCGGGCATCGTTGGGGTTTTCTCGATAATCGCGGTCAGCTGATCATCAAGCCAGTTTTCGAACAAGTTGGCGATTTTCATTACGGCCTTGCGGCGGCCAAGCTGAAAGGCAAGTGGGGTTATATCGATGCTTCCGGTAAATGGGCTATTCAGCCTACGTTCGATAAAGCCGGTTCCTTTACCGAGGTCGAGCTTGCGGTGGTTAGCATTGACGGTAAGACCCAGATTATCAATCGTAAAGGCCAAACCGTTGGTAAGCCTCTAGACGCGCTGGTGGATGACGTTCAGCTTGATGACGGCAACCCGGCGCGACTGTCTCTGAGCTATAAAACCGTGCTGCTGTCTCCTGATGAACAGCGCCACGTCGCTAACGATAAAATGGAAGTTGTGCAGCCTTTCGGCCAAAGCGATCTGTTTATTGCCCGCGATGCCGATAAGGGCTATGGGATTGCCGATCTCAATCTGGCATGGCGCATTAATCCACAGTTCAGCGCGATTACCGTCAGTGATAACAACAGCTCACTGGCGCAGGCCAAAGT
>CAWUIY010000328.1:0-5213 GCA_963922555.1 uncultured Serratia sp.
AAAAGATAAACAGAAACGGCAGGAAGGTAATATTTACTGCGCCAATCAGGTCGATTTTTCCTGCTAACGGAGCCAGTGAATGCGGCAGGGAAATCCACTGTGCCGGCAGATGAGTGATGCCAAACGGAATACCGGCGACAGTGGCCAGTAGAATCGCCCAAAGAATGGCACCCGGCACGCGACGCGCCTGCAACCCAATCGCCAGCAATAATCCCAGCAGAGCAATGAGCGCCCCCGGCGCGGTGAAATCACCCAATCCTAGTGCGTGGGTTTTTGCATTGGCGATGACCAGCCCGGCATTGCGAAAGCCGAGTAGGGCGACAAAAATACCGATTGAGGCTGTTAACCCAAGCTTGATCGACTGTGGAATCGATCGCGTCACCACTTCACGCAGCCCTAACACGGTAAGCAGGAAAAACAGAATGCCTGACCAGCAGGCAATGCCCAGTCCTATCGGCCAGCTGATGCCATCTCCTGCCAGCGTGATCCCGACCAATACCGATCCGCCAATTCCCGGACCCACCATAAACGGCAGGTTGGCATAGAAAGCCATTAACAAGCTGCCCACTACCAGCACGATAATTGTGCCAGTTAATGCCGCGCCTTTATCAATGCCGCCAACGGACAGCAAACCGGGAATCACCACCAATAAATAGGCGGCGGCCAGAAAGCCGGTGATCCCGGCCAGGCATTCAATTTTAACGCTGGTTTGACGCTGATAAAGTTTAAAACGCCGTTGAAGCCAGCTGCTGTCTGCGCCGGAAGACGCACTTTTAAAGGAAGTCTCTGCCATGTGGTGTTCCCCTGATCAAAAATTAACGTGATTATTTTTATTAATTAAAGCCGCCCGGATTTATCGAGCGGTGACTTCCCAGGCGTCGATCAACGGATCAACAATCTCTCGCGTTGTGCCGTCGGTAAGCCCTAAATCGGTCAAGTGCGGACCGGCGTTGCAGGCCAGACAAGTGCCTTCGATTGCCTTGAATACTCGATACGGCGGTTCCCAGCCAGCGATTAATGCGCTTTTTTCACGCAGATTTTTAAACTGTTCTGCCAATTGCCGGGCGGGTAAATCCGAGAGCATTCCAGCGATTGGCATTTCGACACTGGCCAGCAATGCCTGATTCTGACTCAGCGCCATGCCGCCACCGCAGCCGATGAGATGATTGGCGGCGATTGCCATATCCGCCGGATTCCTGCCCAAAACCACCAGGTTATGAGAATCGTGTGAGTAGGAGGTTGCAATCGCGCCACGCAGTTCTCCCCAGCCCTCAAGCAGAGCTATCTGAGGCTTTGCCTGATATTTGCCGTGACGATGTTGCACCCAGATCAGGCTGAAACCTGCCGGTAACTGGACCACTCCATCGCGGACCTCAACGATCGTTTCATTCCATTGAGTAAATCTTGCGCCCTTAATGTGGCGCAGCCTGGCCTGCCCAACATTAATACCTGGAACTCTTAGCTGGAAGTCAGACTCGGTAACCGCCGATAGATGCATGGTGTCGCGTGGTGGCTGCAGTGTGTCGTCAGGGATGGCCTCTGGTCTTTTCATCATGCCGCCAGCGGCCACGCATTCTCCGCCGACAAAGACTTTTTGCGGCTGGATTTTTTCCAGCGAATCGAAGGTAAAGAAGTCGGCGGTTCTGCCTGCGGCAATCAGCCCGAGATCGGCACGTTGCAGCCTCAGGGCGGCGTTAAAAGTCGCCATGCGCAGGACATCCTCTGCGCGTAACCCACATTCGATCAGCGTATTGACCAGCGCGATCAGACCACCGCGTTCCAGCAGGAAATCGGGTGGAACGTCATCGGTACACAGTGTGATTTGTGAAGACAAATGTGGCAGCGTTTTCAATGCATTAACAATATCGGGCAGCAAATAGGGATGCGAGCCGCGAATTTGCAAATTAAGCCCGGCGCGCAATTTCTCTAACGCATCGTCGGCCGAGGTCAGCTCGTGATCCGACCCTACACCCGCCGCAAGATAGGCCTGCAATTCCTGACCTTTCAGTCCGCGCGCGTGGCCTTCTATCAGTTTTCCACTGCGCAGTCCGGCATCGAGAATTTCCAGCATCCGATCGCTGCCGTTAATCACCCCGTGCATGTCCATCATTTCGGCGACCCCGGCGACCTCCGGCCATGCCAGCATAGCTTGCATTTCCTTGCCGCGAAAATCTGCCCCCGAGGTCTCCAGACCGGGGGTAGACGGCACGCTAGAAGGCGCGGCGCAAATCACTCTTAGCGGCAGATTGCGGCTCGAGTCCACCGCATAGCGCACGCCATCGACGCCGAGCACGTTGGCTAATTCATGGGGATCCCAGTAAATCGTGGTCGTGCCCTGAGCCACGACAATTTGCGCATAGCGAGCAGCGGGAAGGTGGGAGCTTTCGACGTGCACGTGGGTATCAATCAAGCCAGGTGACAGATAAGCGTCGGCCAAATCGTGGGTTTCTAGCGCCGTAAAACTATCGTCGCTGCAAGGATGCACGCTGGCAATCAGTGAACCCGTGAGGCCAATATCCACACGGCGAATTTCACCGGTGACCATATCAATCACCCGTGCGTTTTTTAAGAGTCGATCAAAAGGAATTTTGCCCATTGCGGCCTGCACCGCGCGCCGCCGTAGCGCTATTTCAGGATGGTCTGTTGTCATCGGGTGAGCTGCCATATAAAGAGAAAGGAAATAGCAATTGGCTTTACTTTAGGCAGCCGCGATGGGATTTAACAGATGATTTATTTTATCACTGGATAAGATGGAGTTATGCTGGCGTTTACCTTATTTAGCCTGACTCTTTCAACGGGGATATATGTCAGAACCCTGGCGCAGATTGCCTGCGTTATCGCTTAAGCAGATACAGTATTTTGTGACGTTGGCCGAGTTGCGCAGTTTTACCGCCACGGCGCATCGTCTGGCGATTAGCCAGCCCGCATTAAGCAGCGCGCTGAGGCAAATTGAATCGGTGCTCGGCGGTAAGCTGGTTAATCGCACGGCGCAGTCGGTCACCCTCACCGATCAGGGGCTGGCAATTTTGCCTTATGCCGAAAGAATGCTAAATATTGCGCATAATACCTTTAACGATATGCAGCAAATTATGGCACAGGGCGGCGACGGCACCTTGCGGATTGGCCTGGTGCCTTCAGTCAGCACGCTGCTTTTTCCTGCCGTGCCTGAACTGTTAGCGACCCGGTTTCCCGGCATGCGGGTTGAATTTCACGATTTGACTAATGACCGCCTGCTCAGCGAACTTGAAAAGGGCGCGATTGATTTTGGTGTTGGCTCGCTGGACAGTTCGGTACCGGCCCACGTCGAGGTTTATCCGCTGTTAGAAGACCCGTTTGTGGTAGTGATGCGCAAAGACGATCCGCTAGCCGAAGCCCATCATCTCCCGTGGCGTCATCTGTCTAGACGTCCGATTGCCATCTTCCAGAAAGGGAATATTCATCGACTGGTTAATTCGCTGATTGAGAGCCACCGCTTAAGTTTAAATATTGCCTACCAGGTCGATTTTCAAGAAACATTATACGGGCTGGTACGCTCAAGACTGGCGCTGGCAATTTTGCCAGAATTATACACCGCCACGCTAAGTGATGAAGAATTAACCATTGTACACCTTCAACAGCCAGAATTAACGCGAACCGTTGCGATGTTGCGCACCCCTTCTCCATTACGCTCGCCAAAAACCGAGCAGTGTTTTGATTATTTGTTGCAGGCTTTTCGCGACAAAGTCAAATTATCGGCAAGTAAATTAAGGGAAGATTAAGAGCAAGATTGTTTTAACGACGAGGATACATAAGAAATATAAATGTATTAATTGGACTTAAAGCGGAAAATGGCTATTAAATAGCAGTCACGAGCGAAGTTGAAGATGCGATTAGCAACGGCATCGGAATTTTACATAGACGCCATGACATTGAGCCGATATTGCTACCGGCTCAAAGAGGTCATGTGCGAAAACTTATCGAACGAATTTCCAAACGGCGGTTGGGATTTTATCGTAAAGCTTATTCATCGTTAGCTCGGCTAGACGATGATCGGCAGCAGAGTAAAACAACTCCAATTCATCATTTGAAAGCTCGTACTTGTTTTTCTCGATGACACGTTCAAGTGTATCAATAGTGGTGCATTTTCTTAAACGCATCAAATAGTCGATTTTGTTCATCATGGCCTTTTCAACTGTATCTACATTCTTTAATAAATAATTTTTTATGTTTTCATCAGGGTACAAACATAATCCCCTGAGAACATTCTGAAGAGTCGTTTCTTGGTTTTTTGCCATTGACGTAAATCAGAATCGTTTATTCCATAATTGCTAAACAGGGTATAGGTATCGTCAAGATACTCTTCTACCAGGTCGCTAAGATTAGTTTCATCCGGGTATTTAATTTTAAAGCTCATGATGAAAGAAGCAATATGCTCAATCAGGTCATTCAACTGCAGATTAACTGCTGAAGTTGGATCATTGACCCAGCCGTGATGGCTGTCTCCCAAGGTTGCAATTCCTTCGTCATACAAATTTTCGTTGAGGAACCGCAGTTGCGCAATATCATGTCGCTTAGGCGAGTACTCATCCATATCATCCCCTCCGTAATGGTTATTCGGTGTGATAACACTCTGTGAGTAAACAAAAACTGTAAATAAACAACAAAATCCGAGCTAACCAGGGACTGCTAAGAAAACGTAATTATCCGATAAAAACTAAACTATAAATTGTTCAATATTGTGTGCCAGTAACAGACCAGGTTGGATCGTTGTTGATAACCCGGGTCATTATCTTGTCGGAGGATGTAAATCGTGACTTAATAATGCACTCTCAATATAAATATAATCTAATTTTCAGAAACTGTGCAAACCTATTACTGAAACTTACAATTCATTCTCTGTACCCGCTGAAGAGAAGTCTATTATATCGAACTCCAAACCTTGTGGTTTAACGATAAAAGACACTGTCTCATTTGAATCTTCAGCAGAGTTGAGGTCAAGGCAACCATTAAAGATGGTCCAATCATATGTGTAACTCATTGAATACACTTGATTACTCAATAACTCAATGGATTTGATAACCAGAGAACCAGGTGTATATCGGGCATTATACGAGTAATAACTTAAACCGGCAGTTAATGGATCTTCAATCATTTCAATATTAGATTCTATTATCTGCGAGAGTTCCGTAATGCCTGGTTTTTCATATTCAATATTTATACCACGAATTAAATCT
>CAWUIY010000329.1:0-5153 GCA_963922555.1 uncultured Serratia sp.
CCTATGTTGTCTGTGGCAAAGAAGAGGAAGCACCCTGATGATAACTATCACAATTAAAACCTGCTCAGACAGTCAGGATGTAGCAAAGCTGGCGCTGAGAAAAGCGCACCGGCCTATTTCTTTGCAGCAGAAAGCCTTAGAGCTTCTAATTACAGCTAAACTCACCTTATTTGCATCTATAGTTAATTTCACTAAGGTTTCCCGCGCGATTATGCAAGGGCGGGCGCTTCCAGTGTTTTGTTATGTACCTATGAAGACATTAGTAACAGTAATGATGTTGGGGCCAGTGCTAAATTGGATATACCTTTAGACCTCTAAGCTACCTGGTTATGTAACGTGGTCGGGCAATAAAATAGGGGATAGGGGTGATAGCGCGTCCTTTCCGAAACATGACTCTAACTTTGAACAAATTTCAATGACAAAAAAATATGCACTCAAGTTGACAGCGATGGCTGTTTTGATAGGACTACTCAGCGGTTGTACAATTGTTCCGGGCCAAGGGCTAAGCACATCGGGAAAAAATGAGGTTAAACAACCAGACAGTGATACTGACTGGAGTTCTAAAATTAATGTTTATCCTATGACCCCGCAACTCGTTGCAAAGCTGCGCACTCCGCCAGTTGTAGCAAGACCGAATCCTGAGTTAGATGCATTATTGAGTCGTTATCAGTATCGAATTGGTATTGGTGATGTCTTGAATATCACCGTTTGGGATCACCCGGAGTTGACCACCCCGGCGGGGACTTACCGTAGTGCTGCAGATAGCGGCAACTGGGTAGGGGCAGATGGTAATATCTTCTATCCATATATTGGTAATGTGTACGTTGAAGGGAAAACTATTGACGAAGTTCGTCAGGAAGTTGCCACTCGGCTAGTGAAATATATCCAAAGCCCGCAGGTCGATGTAAGTGTTGCAGCATTCCGATCTCAGAAAGCTTATATTTCTGGGGAAGTAACCAAATCGGGCCAATTGCCGATTTCTAATATACCTATGACCGTCGTCGACGCAATTAATGATGCGGGTGGCTTAGCTGCTGATGCCGACTGGCGAAACGCGGTGCTGACCCATAACGGTAAAGATCAAATTATCGACCTTTCAGCATTATTGCAAAATGGCGATTTGATGCAGAATCATCTGCTCTATCCTGACGATATTCTTTACGTTCCACGTAACGACAGTCAGAAGATCTTTGTCATGGGTGAAGTGATTCAGCAAAACACTCAAAAAATGGATCGCAGCGGCATGACGCTCGCTGAAGCACTGGGCAATGCTCAGGGTATTAGCCAGATTACCTCAGATGCATCGGGTATCTTTGTTATTCGTCAGATCAGAGGCGGAGATAAACAGGGGCATATTGCTAATATTTATCAGCTGAATGCTAAAGATGCCTCGGCGATGGTCATGGCGACTCAATTCCAGCTTCAGCCTTACGATATTGTGTACGTGACAGCAGCACCGCTTGCTCGCTGGAATCGTGTTATTTCACAACTGGTCCCAACCATTACAGGCGCGAACCAGCAGATCGAAACAATGCGTTATATAAGAGATTGGCATCAGTGATTAATATAATTAATTGGGCGTAAATTATGTTTAATTCGGTATTAGTTGTATGTACCGGCAATATCTGCCGTTCTCCGACGGCAGAGAGAAGGCTGCGCCAATTATTACCCGGCAAGAAAATTGATTCGGCTGGGGTAGGGGCATTGGTTGACCATGAAGCTGATCCACAAGCAGTCGCGATTGCCGAGCAGCACGGGCTTTCATTGGAAGGGCATAAGGGAAAGCAGTTCACTGCTGATTTAGCACGCCGTTATGACTTAATCCTGGTGATGGAGCAGTCACACGTTGAACAGGTGACGCGACAGGTTATATCAGCCAGAGGCAAAACCCTGCTTTTAGGGCATTGGCTTGATAAAAAAGAAATTCCCGATCCTTATCGTAAAAGCGATGAAGCTTTTGAACATGTTTATCAGTTAATTGATAAAGCTTGCCAGAGTTGGTCGAAAAAACTAGGCGGTTAAGTTAAAAAGCCAACGCAATATTTTGATGAAATTTATTGTGTTGGCTACATCATTATTATTTTTTTAAAAATTATATTTGCTTCTTGTTTATCAATGCAATTTTTAGCTTGTTAAATGAAATGTTTTTATTATTTTTTAATTTAAAATGACGACGACGCTGGCTTTTAAATCAATAAAGTTATTAACCACCACAGTTGGGTGTTTAGTTTAAAAGAAGATCGGTTTTTTATTTAATTAATGCCGATAGATTATAATTTATCGTAAAAATAATTTAATTTCGCAACTGTCGAGTTCGTCACTAATAATTTGGATTATATAATTCAAAGATAACAATAATGATTGGAATTATCATATCCCAGGATTTATTAGTGCTATTAAATAATAGCTAAAGTTTGATAACATGATATTCGCCGTTGAGTTTAATCGTAAATGAAGCGCTCTATACGACTATCATTTGCCTTCAATTATCGTGATACGACGTTACTATTGTCACTCGCATAGTGGAAAAGTTTTCAGATTAAGCCGATGAAATGTAGTTACGACATTTTAGTGGTGAAAAGTTTCCGTAAGTTTTTTATAAAAAAGCGTTTTTTGATGGGGTTACACCCATGAAACATAATTTGTAACCTACACTTGGTAAAGAGGTCTCGGATTTTGATTCATTTGCTACACGTAAACTCATGTCATGTTCTTAAAGAAAAATTTTTGATCAATTCATCGTGCTGTAACATAAGATTTTTCACTAAGAAAACGGTAAAGAAAATGTGTAGAGAATGCTGGAGTAGGGTAGTTTAATGTATTATCTGGAGGAGGGATGTACTAGCTGATTATTGTGAATTTCCTTTTTTTTTAGTAACATAACTATTGTTAAATAATAATTTTCTCTTAATGATTTTTGACCCATTAGTTTTTTTAGGTGAAGAGAATAATAGGATTTTTTCTTTGCCCGCAGGGGGCAGGTCGATCTGGAGCTGGTTAGACAGAGGTTCAGAAGTAAAGCCATACTTTTTCTCATTACATTGATTTTCATGGCTGTCCCATAAGTTGTTGGGTTAAGTAGATTTCGATGGGTTGGAATAGCAAGTAGCTCTGCAAGGCACTGCATTTATGACTAGAATCCGACATATCACCCTCAATGGGCATATGATATCCATGATCGCAGGCAGGCAAAAAACATGACGAGTTTTCGTGGAAAAACGTTTCACTACAGTGCAACTGTCACATCTCTTATACAAAGACTTTCAGACATTCTGACTATATCAACAGGTTTGTATATCACACGTATGTTTTTCCATGAGAAATTCATGCCGCAAGATATCATTATGGTATTAGCATCAATCATTGTATTCCAAATGATTGGTGGTTTTACCGATTTTTACCGTTCATGGCGTGGTGTCAGAATCACTTTTGAATTAAGAGTTGTTCTGCAAAGTTGGGTGTTAACAATATTAATTACTTTTGGAGTATTATCCCTTGTTAATATTGTTAATGAAAATATAGCAATATGCTTTAGCTGGTTTGTGATAGTTAGCCTTGGGTTTATAATATCTCGATTAATTATCAGACTTGCAATTGGTTATCTTCGTAATAAAGGCTATAACACAAGAAATGTGGCCATTATGGGTTCTATGCCCGCTGGCATTCGACTTGCAGAATCCCTGCGTGATGCTCATTGGATGGGTTTCAAAGTATTGGGGATTTACGATGAAGATGATACGCCATTAGACACGGAAATTCCAAAGTGCGGGAATTTTAATGATTTAATTCTTGATGCAAGAATGGGTAAAATTGATCGGGTATATATTGCCCTGCCAATGACGCAAGAAAAAGTTATTAAAGAGGTTGTTGAGGAGTTATCTGATTCAACGTGCTCGGTGGTGTTGATTCCTGATATATTCACATTTAATTTGCTTCACTCTCGTACTGAAGAAATAGATGGTGTTCCGGTTGTATCCCTTTTTGATACGCCAATGATTGGTGTGAATAAGCTTATTAAGCGATTAGAAGATATTGTTATTTCAATAATCATACTAACATTTATTTCGCCAGTTTTATTAATCATCGCTTTCCTGGTTAAACTCACCTCGCCAGGGCCAATAATATTCAAGCAGCAACGTTATGGTATCGATGGTAAAGGAATTGCCGTCTGGAAGTTTAGAAGCATGGTCGTGATGGAAAACGGTGATAAAGTTATTCAGGCGACAAAGGGTGATGCACGAATTACTAAATTAGGCAGTTTCTTGCGTAAGACTTCACTTGATGAGTTGCCTCAATTTATCAACGTGCTTAAAGGCGATATGTCGATTGTTGGACCTCGCCCTCATGCTGTCGCTCACAACGAGCAATACCGCAAGATGATCAGCGGTTACATGCTAAGACACAAGATGAAACCAGGTATTACCGGGTGGGCACAAATCAACGGTTGGCGTGGTGAAACTGATACTTTGGAAAAAATGGAAAAAAGGGTCGAGTTTGACCTGGAATATATTCATAACTGGAGTCTGGCTTTAGACTTAAAGATTATCTTCCTGACTATTTTTAAAGGCTTTATCCATAAAGCAGCATACTAATGACGCGTTAGCCAAACCTCCTGAATTAAAAAGCCGCAGCCAGTCTGCGGCTTTTTTTTCAGCTTTACCTAAGTAAATGCTCGGCGACAGGAACAATTTTCTGCCAGTTGATGTAGATCAGAATGGCCGCGGCCGCTACGACGATAAATACCCATTTCCCAAGCATATTCGTATCTCCGTTCTCTGCGTTAAAATCCAACTGTTTTTATCTTATACCGCATAAGAGCATGGATTTACTTAAAAAGTGTTTAATATTCGTTGCAGGTTTTTCCAGCATGCTGGGAGCACACTTTTTTCAGGCAGACGGGCTATGAAGCGAGCTTTTAACTTCACAATTTTCCCTCCAATCATTTTTATACTTTTGGGTGTTTTGCTCATCGCTAACGGATGCGCGGCTGACAGAAGAATCGTTTTAGAGCCTGAGATGCCGAAAAATGTTTGCACGACACTGGATCCGATGAGAGATCAGAGCGATGACCAGCGCAGGATCCAGGCCGCTATTGATAGCTGCCCTAGAGGTGATGCAGTGCGTTTGACTCGCGGGAGTTTTAATAGCGGGCC
>CAWUIY010000330.1:0-5134 GCA_963922555.1 uncultured Serratia sp.
CTTCTCTTTCCACGTGGCTTGTCGCGGTAAGCGGGGCGCATCATATCAAATGAATCGCTGCTGTAAAGTCTTGAAAGAAAGAAAATAGTTTGAGTGCGGTTTTTTTGCACGTGCGGGCGTTTTCCTGAGCAAAAACGCCCGCCAATGCTTACAAAATAACCGTGCGGTTGCCGTAAACAAATACGCGCTGTTGCAGCACTTTATAAATTGCGCGGCTTAGAACGTTTTTCTCTACGTCACGACCTGCGCGCATCATATCGTCGGCAGTATAAGTATGATCGACGTTGATCACGTCCTGCATAATGATGGGGCCTTCATCGAGGTTATCATTCACGTAGTGCGCCGTTGCACCGATAATCTTTACGCCGCGCTCGTAAGCCTGATGATAAGGACGTGCACCGATAAACGCTGGCAGGAACGAGTGGTGGATATTGATCACTTGGTTTGGATAATGCTGAACGAAGCCCGGTGTCAGAACACGCATGTATTTTGCCAGGACCACGTAATCAGGCTGATATTGGTCAATCTGTTCCATCATTGCGCTGTCGTGCTGCTCGCGCGTCAAACCTTCATGGCTCACCAAATGGAACGGAATATCAAAGCGCTCAACCAATGTTTGTAGCGTATCGTGGTTTCCGATGACGGCAGCAATCTCTACGTCTAACCCGCCGTAGACCGATTTCATCAGCAGGTCACCCAGACAATGCGCCTCTTTGGTTACCAGGATCACGATGCGACGGCGATCGGTGCTTTGCAGTTCACGCACGGAACCTTTCGGCAGCGCGCTGTCGAGATCGGCCAATAAAGTCGTGTCGTTGAAAATCCCTTCCAGTTCGGTACGCATAAAGAAGCGACCGGTGCGGTGATCAACATATTCGTTGTTCTGCACGATGTTTAGTTCATGCTTGTAACAAATATTGGTGATTTTCGCGATCAGCCCTTTGGCGTCTGGGCAAATGGTACGTAGAACTTTAGTTTGAACGTTGTGATGTGACATCTTGATCCTGTCTCTCCCTTATCCTCTGCTGTCGCTGTCGGCAACGCAAATTTTTGGGGAGGTGAATATAAAGTGTTTGTTGAATATTATTGTGCGCATTATGCCGCGTAATTACCCGCAGCACTTCTTATATTTTTTGCCGGAACCGCACAGGCAAAGATCGTTTCTGCCAAGCTGTGGTTTGATTCCGTCGATATAATACCAGCGTTCATTTAGGCGAAGAAAGCGCGAACGCTCATGAATGATAACCGTTTGCGGATCGCCGCTGTCCTGATAGCGGGCAGAGAACTCGACATATCCTTCGTCACTATTTTTACCCGGCTGAGTGGCGATAACATGCAGTCCCATCCATTGGGTCGTGGCGAAACCCTCTTTGAGTGCATCACGAAATGCGCTAGCCCCGCAGTCGGGATGCCAACTGGCTATCAGATAATCGGCATTTTGGGTCACATAAGCACTGTAACGCGAACGCATCAGCGCTTCAGGAGTGGCCGCAGGGCGCACGCCGAGAATCGCCGGTTGGCAACAATGTTCAAACTCTGACTCGCTGCCGCAGGGGCATAAACTGGTCACATTAACTCCGAAAACTGGCAACGCGCAGAGTGCGCTATAGAATGCATAGGGGCGATATGTTACCTAACAAAGTCACTGGCTGACAACGCGCAAACGGCAGCAAACAATTCGTCATCAGGCACAGATAGGAAAAACAATGGCAAGACAGCTGAAAATTGGTCTGGCTTTGGGGTCAGGAGCCGCGAAAGGTTGGGCCCATATTGGTGTTATCAATGCACTGCATGAGATGGGAATTGAGGTTGATATCGTTGCCGGATGCTCCGTTGGCTCCTTGGTTGGTGCTGCCTACGTGAGGGGTCGCCTTCCCGCAATGGAAGGATGGGTGAGATCCTTTAGCTATTGGGACGTATTACGACTGATGGATTTTTCCTGGCGTCGTGGCGGCTTGCTGCGCGGGGAGCGAGTGTTTAATGCCGTTTCCCAGCTGCTGCGCATCGACGATTTTGAACACTGCAATCGTAAATTTGGCGCGGTAGCGACAAATCTCAGTACCGGTCGAGAGCTTTGGCTAACCAAGGGTGATTTGCATCAGGCAGTTCGCGCCTCCTGCAGTATGCCTGGGCTACTGGCGCCCGTTTGGTTTAATGGATACTGGTTAGTGGATGGTGCGGTGGTAAATCCGGTCCCGGTTTCGTTAACGCGCGCAATGGGGGCTGATATCGTTATCGCTGTGGATCTACAGCATGACGCTCACCTGATGCAGCAAGATTTACTTTCAGTGCAAGCTAATCCTGACAATATCAGCGACCAGCAGGAGTTAAACTGGCGCGACAAAATTCGCCAGAAGCTGGCACGTCCGGTTATCCGTCAAAGCAACCAAACGCCAACAGCAATGGAAATTATGTCCACGTCCATTCAGGTGCTGGAAAATCGACTTAAGCGCTATCGCATGGCGGGCGATCCTCCAGACGTTATTATTCAGCCTTATTGCCCGCAAATTTCTACTCTGGATTTCCATCGTGCAGAGGAAGCTATCGAAGCTGGGAGGTTGGCGGTCGAAAAACAGACAGATTTGCTGCTTCCTTTGATTAAAAACAATCATTTCTGAACAGGTTAGCAACAAAAGGTCGTTATCTGATAATTCCGACGCGCAAAAGTGCGCGTTATAGGCCACTATTAGGAGTAAGAAATTCTGGGAGACCCTGATGGACAAGCCACTTACAAGCAAGCACATTCTGATCGTCGAAGACGAAGCCGTTTTCAGATCGGTACTCGCCAGCTATGTGAGTTCGCTAGGGGCGACATTTAGTGAGGCCGTTAACGGGCTGGAAGCTTTATCTCTGGTTGAAGATATCCCCCCTGATTTAATTCTCTGTGATCTGGCGATGCCCGAAATGGGCGGCATCGAATTTGTTGAAAATTTACGATTGCAGGGAAACAAGATCCCGGTACTGGTTATTTCCGCGACCGATAAAATGACCGATGTTGCGACCATGCTGCGACTGGGGGTCGAAGATGTGCTGCTAAAACCAGTTAATGACCTCAATCGGCTGAAGGATGCGCTGTTAACCACGCTCTATCCAAAACTGTTTTCCTCTCAGGCAATGGATAAAAGCGATCTGATTCAGGATTGGGAAGCACTTTGCCGTAATCCGCATGAGGCGGCGCGTCTGCTGCAAGAGTTACAACCCCCGGTACAGCAAACCCTGGCTCACTGCCGCATTAATTATCGTCAGCTTACCATGGCGCAACAGTCCGGACTGGTGCTCGATATTGCCGCGCTGTCTTCAAAAGACCTTGGTTTTTATTGTCTTGACGTCACGCGTGCGAATGAAAATGGCGTGCTTGCGGCATTGCTGCTGCGGGCTATTTTTAACGGCTTGTTGCGTGAACACCTGAGTAATCAGAACCAGCGTTTGCCGCAAATGTCCGCACTGCTTAAAGAAGTGAATCACTTATTCAAACAAGCGCATCTGCAAGGACAGTTTCCGTTGCTAATGGGCTACTATAACGCCGAGCAAAAAAATCTTATTTTAGTGTCTGCTGGCCTGCACGCGAATATTAATACCGGGTCTAATCAGATTCAGTTGAGCAATGGGGTGCCACTCGGCACGCTAGGTTCTTCCTATTCCAATCAGGTGAGTCAACGCTGCGAAGCCTGGCAATGTCAGGTATGGGGCGCAGGTGGACGCCTAAGACTGATGCTTTCTGCTGAATAAATGTGCACTCCCTCCAAAATTTCACGCCTTTAAGATGTTACTTAATGCATGTTAACCCCTAGTTTATACAGAATATCCTATAAGGGTATTCCTGAGCTTCGCTCTAACCAGAGTGCATGTTCGACGTCGCGCAAGCTTCTTAAACTGTTATACTGCCGCGCAATAATATTCGCGCCTGTTTCACCGTGACCGGGAAATAGTGGCGCTGGCGTATACTTAACCGTCTCACGAGTTTTTAAATATTGGGGAGTTGCTTATGAAAGTAACCGTTTTTGGCATTGGGTATGTTGGCCTGGTTCAAGCGGCAGTTTTGGCAGAAGTTGGGCATGAAGTTTTATGCATTGACGTTGATGTCAACAAAGTTGAAAACTTGAAAAAGGGTCAGATACCTATTTTTGAGCCTGGCCTGACCCCACTCGTCCAGCAAAACTTCGAATCTGGGCGCTTACAGTTCAGTACCGATGCCGAGCTGGGTGTTGCCCATGCCGAAGTTCAGTTTATTGCCGTAGGTACTCCGCCTGATGAAGACGGGTCCGCCGATTTAAAATATGTTACTGCGGTGGCTCGTACTATTTCCCAATATATGACTGCGCCAAAAATCGTTATCGATAAATCCACTGTTCCGGTTGGAACAGCTGATAAAGTTCGCCAGGTAATGAGCGAGACTTTGGCTCAACGCGGTCTGGATATTTCTTTCAATGTCATTTCCAATCCTGAATTTTTGAAAGAGGGTGCCGCTGTCGCAGACTGTATGCGCCCTGAGCGTATTGTCATTGGCACCGATAACCCGCAGGCTATTGAGCCAATACGCGAGTTATATGAACCTTTTAACCGTAATCACGATCGCATGATTTTGATGGATATTCGCAGCGCCGAGCTGACGAAATATGCCGCTAACTGCATGCTGGCGACAAAAATCAGCTTTATGAATGAAATGTCTAATCTGGCCGAAATGCTGGGAGCCGATATTGAGAAGGTACGCCAGGGTATTGGCTCTGATTCTCGTATCGGTTACCACTTTATTTATCCAGGCTGCGGATATGGCGGTTCATGTTTCCCTAAAGACGTGCAGGCACTGATTCGCACTTCCGAGCAAATTGGTTATCAGCCGAAACTCCTGCAAGCAGTAGAACAAGTCAATGCCCAGCAGAAATATAAGTTGCCTTCATTTGTTACCCAGCATTATGGCCAGGATCTGAGCGGAAAAACTTTTGCGCTTTGGGGATTGTCATTTAAACCTAATACCGATGATATGCGCGAAGCTTCCAGCCGTGTGTTAATGGAACAACTTTGGGCTGCCGGCGCAAAAATTAAAGCTTTCGATCCAGAAGCGATGAATGAAGCTCAACGTATTTACGGTTATCGCAGTGATTTAGAACTTATGGGTACCAAAGAAGCCGCATTG
>CAWUIY010000331.1:0-5122 GCA_963922555.1 uncultured Serratia sp.
GGCGAGGATCCGCAGGGGGTTAAAATTAAAGCAGTTGAGTCAATCGGTTAAGATCAGATTGGATAGCACCAGCCGTGACGTCGCGTCCCGCACCCGGTCCGCGGATAACCAACGGGTTATCACGATACCAACGACTTTCGATAGCAAACACGTTGTCACAAGGCAGTAATGACGCCAGAGGATGATCGTCTCGCACGGCTTCGACGCCAACTCGCGCTTTACCATTGGCGTCAAATCGCGCCACATAACGCAACACCAGCCCCATCTCTTTTGCCGCTTCCAGGCGTTGCAGCATTTGCTGATTCAGCGCTTCACCGCACTCAAAGAACTGGTCTACAGAACCATTTTCGCAACCCTGAGGCACCAGCGACTCGACGCGAACCTGATTTGGTTCGATGTCGTAACCCGCCTCGCGCGCCAGAATAACCAGCTTGCGCATCACGTCCTGACCCGACAGGTCAACGCGCGGATCGGGCTCGGTCAGACCCTGCTGCCAGGCTAAATCCACCAGCTCGGTAAAGGGCTGTGTGCCATCAAATTGCAGGAACAGCCAGGAAAGTGTGCCGGAGAAAATGCCGCTGATTGCCAGAATACTGTCGCCGCTTTCTCGCAGATCGCGCACGGTATGGTTAACCGGTAATCCTGCGCCGACAGTGGCGTTATACAACCAATGGCTGCCCGTTTTAGCAAACGCATCGCGGATCTGGCGATACTTGTTACTGTCCGACGCACCCGCAACCTTGTTGGCGCTGATAACGTGGAAGCCATAACTGGCGAAATCTAGATACTGGTCCGCAAGCTCTGCACTGGCGGTTACGTCGAGCACCACCAGATCGTCATACGGATGCTCACGCATCCAGAGGAACAGTGACTCTTCATCGTGCTCACGTGCTTCATCGTCGAAGAAGGCAAGAGCACGGCTGGCGTCCAGACCGTCGTAGCTCAGCAGGCTGCGCTTGCTGTCGACCACACCGGCCAGCACAAATTCGAATCCACTACGGGCGGAAATGTTTTTCTGTTCACGGGCAAACAGCTCAAGCCAACGCGAGCCAATATTGCCTTTCCCAAACAGCATCAGACCTATGCGTTTCTCGGCACGGAATAGCGTGTTGTGCAGCCCGTGAACCAGATGTTCGGTAGGCCCGACGCGCAGCACGGCGACCAGGCTGATACCGTCTTCGGCCTGCCAGACAAACTCTACGGGCTGATCTTTTAATTCCTGATAAAAACGATGGCTGTGCAATGGGTTCTTGCAAACCCCTGCCCCTACCAGCGCCACCATGGCCAACCCTTCACGCAGAGTCAAACGCCCCGGCAGTGAAGCCTCTTCCAGTACTGCAAGCGCGCTGTTCACCACTTCCGAGGTGTAGCACAGCTGCAAAAGATTGCGGTCGGCATGCACGCCGGTTGCCAGCGGCTTGACCTGGGCGCGTTGCAACAATAGCTCAACGTTTTTATGCGCTAAAGCGAAATCATGATTAGGAGAAATAGCCAGTTCTATCAGACAAATATCATCATGACTGGTGACAATCTTCGCGCCAGTCCCGGAAGCGAGAACGCGCTCAATGCGGGTTGAACCCTGCTCCGGCTGATAGCTGCAACGCAGTTGCAAATCGATGTCGCTTCCAGAAACCGGCTGTAGCGTACGGGTATGCAGCACCGGTGCTGCCAGGCGGGCCAACTCGCTTGCTTCGTCCAGACGCAGCAGCGGCAGCAGGCAGGCATCTTTTACCTTACGCGGGTCCGCACTGTATACCCCCGCCACGTCGCTCCAGATCGTCACGCGGCTCACGCCGGCCAGTGCGCCAATCTGCGTCGCAGAGTAGTCACTGCCGTTACGGCCAAGCAGCACAGTTTCTCCCGCCTGATTGCGCGAGATAAAACCGGTAACCACGAGATACTGGTGCGGATGCTGTGCCAACAGTTGTTGCAGCAGCGGATAAGAACGGCCTTCATCGACCTGAGGCTGCGCAGCGCGCTCCGCACGCAGAAAATCGCGAGCATCGAGCCAGGCAGAAGGAATATCCTTCTGCGCCAACAGAGCCGACATCAGACGGGCAGACCAAACTTCGCCATGCCCGACGACTTCGGCATAAATCGCGTCGGTTATCTTGTCGTCGAGCAACACCGCCAGACGTTCAAGATCGTTAATAAATGTCGCAATCAGCGGTTCAGCCATTTCAACAGGCAATAGCGCGCTGATCAAATCACTTTGATAACGACGCAGTGTCTGCTGTACCTGATGAGCTGAGATCCTGTCAGTCTGGCTCAGCTTGAGCCAATTAATCAGTTGGTTAGTCGTGCTGCCTGCGGCAGAAACCACCATGATATCGCCAGGATTACCGTATTCGGCCATGATGCCTGCCACGCGAAGATAACACTTCGCGTCGGCCAGACTGCTTCCGCCAAATTTATGTAACTGCCGGCTTCCTGCCGGTGCTGCAACCGCTATTGCATTCATTACTTACCTCTTCGCCGCCGACTGGAAAGCTTGTTCCAGATCGGCAATTAAATCTTCGCTATCTTCAAGACCGACAGAAATGCGCAGCAGACTGTCGGATATCCCTGCGGCTTTTCGTGCTTCCGGTGCCATACCTGCATGGGTCATGGTCGCGGTATGAGAAATCAGGCTTTCGACGCCGCCCAGTGATTCGGCCAGGGTAAAGAGCTTTAATTCTTTAAGGAAATGACGCAATTGAGCCTCATCACCGTTGAATTCAAAACTGACCATCGCGCCGAAACCGCTTTGCTGACGACGCGCAATTTCGTGCCCCTGATTCTCTGGCAAGGAAGGATGATACAGTTTTTTTACCAGGGATTGTTTCTGTAAATAAGCAACAATTGCCAGTGCATTTTCCTGCTGCTGTTTTACACGCACGCCAACGGTACGCAGGCCGCGAAGCAGCAGATAGCTGTCGAACGCCGCGCCGGTAACGCCAATGTTATTGCCCCACCACGCCAGCTCGGTCGCGTGCTCGGCCGTTTTAGAAATTACGGTGCCTGCAACCACGTCAGAGTGGCCGTTCAGGTATTTGGTACAGGAATGCACCACCAGATCGGCACCCAGTTTCAGCGGCTGTTGCAGCACAGGGCTGAGGAAGGTGTTATCCACTACCGCCAATGCGCCAGCCTGATGCGCAGCATCGCAGATGGCTTTGATATCCACCACACGCAGCAGCGGGTTACTTGGCGTTTCAATAAGTACCAGCTTAGGCTTCTGATCCAGCGCTTCCTGCAATGCTTTTGGATCGCCCTGATCGACAAACAGTACGCGATACGCACCGCGCTTGCTCAGGCTGTCGAACAGACGGTAGCTCCCGCCGTAGCAATCGTGTGGCGCAACAAGTAAATCGCCCGGTTTAAGAAACACAGTACACACCAGATGAATAGCGGACATTCCACTGCTGGTTAGCACTGCGCCCGCTCCCCCTTCCAGATCTGCCAACGCACGCTGAACATTATCACGCGTCGGATTACCGCGACGGGAATAGTCGTGTGCTCTCGGCTGATTAAAATCTTCAAAGTTATAGGTAGTTGAAAGAGTGATGGAGGGAACAACACCACCATACTGCTGGTCAATATTCAGTGCACTGCTAACCGCGATTGTGCCTTGCTTGAGCGTCATATTTATTGCTCCCTGACGGGATAAATGAGGATGAGGGTGTAAAGATTAATCGTTAGCGGGATAGACGTCAATACATCTGGACATCTAAACTTCTTTGCGTATAGATTGAGCAATGTGATAATAACCGCTAAAATTATGGCGGTATGACGTATTATGCGGACCCAGCAACGTTGATCAACATAGTAAAACAAGGACCTGTCTACGCTGACAAAGTGTACAGCATTCAGGCCAGGATTTACCGACAACGTCTATAGTGAGATCAGCGAAAATCGGGCATAATCCCCGGGTTTTCAGAATATTATTTCTATTTGATAAATTTAAGGTGTCCCATGGCTGAGTGGAACGGCGAATATGTCAGCCCTTACGCTGAACACGGTAAGAAAAGCGAACAAGTTAAAAAGATCACAGTATCCATTCCTCTGAAAGTATTGAAGATTTTGACAGACGAGCGTACGCGTCGTCAGGTGAACAACCTACGCCATGCGACCAACAGCGAATTGCTGTGCGAGGCTTTCCTGCACGCGTTTACGGGTCAACCGCTGCCAAACGATGAAGACCTGCGTAAAGAGCGCAGCGATGAAATTCCGGAAGCCGCAAAAATTCTGATGCGTGAACTGGGCGTTGATCCCGATACCTGGGAATATTAAGGAGAGTCTGGGGTTTTCAAGGAAGAAAAACAGGCAATAAAAAAGGCGCCACCGGCGCCTTTTTTTGCTCTCGAGCGAAGCTTATTTGCTGCTCGGCACGCTGAAACGCTTGTTGAAGCGGTCAACGCGGCCACCGGTAGCCACTTCACGTTGCTTACCAGTGTAGAACGGGTGACATTCGCCACAAACGTCCAGGTTCAGATCGTGACCAACGGTAGATCCGATTTTGATAACGTTACCGCAAGAGCAGTTAGCAGTAACAACGGTATATTTAGGGTGAATACCTTCTTTCATGGGAAAACCTCTGTTTAGGCCGCGTCGCTATCCAACCGTGTTTTCCGTCGGACACCACGCGTGGTGTTAATGATTAGGTCTCTGATACGGAATGCATCAAAGGCGGCGAATCATACAGAATATAATCTGAGCGCGCAATCATGTTCATGCATTCCGAGTCACCCAGTGTACACTATCTCGTCATTTTTTTATAGTCTGGACCACAAATGCCTGTTGCTCACGTTGCTCTACCCGTTCCATTAAGCCGCACTTTTGACTACTTATTACCGCCCGGTATGCAGGTGGTCCCTGGCTGTCGGGTCAGCGTTCCGTTTGGCAAGCGCGAGTCCGTTGGCGTCGTCACCGGCGTCAGCGACAGCAGCGATTTCCCGATAGAAAAACTCAAACCGGTCTCGGAAGTGCTCGATAGCCTGAGCCTGTTTACCCCCGATTTATGGCGCGTGCTGCACTGGGCGGCGGACTATTATCATTTTCCGCTCGGAGAAGTGTTGTCTCACGCGCTTCCGGTGCTATTGCGACAGGGAAAACCTGCAGAACTCACGCCGCTATTGCAGTG
>CAWUIY010000332.1:0-5044 GCA_963922555.1 uncultured Serratia sp.
CCTCTATATTTGGTAAGGGGGAAGCCTTGGGATCATCCAGAACAATAGGGAAGGCAGGACTGCAGATTCAAGATTTCGCTCCTCAGAGGGCAGCAATAATTGCTAAATCAATGACCGGCTGACTCCTCTGCATAGCGTTATCATAGACCAGGTCACAACACGGCTATGTACTGGCCTGGTGACTGACATTCTTTATCAAAACGCAATATGGAAAATACTAATGTCTCAAATTATTGATTTGCTGAACTGGCGTTATGCGACCAAGAAGTACAATCCAACTAAAAAAGTGCCAGTTGAAAAGCTGGAACGCATTCTGGAATCTGTGCGCCTGACGGCAACCACCAGCGGATTACAACCATTTGAATTGCTAGTCATCACCAATGATGAAATTCGTGAACAAATGAAAGCGGTAAGCTGGAACCAGTCCCAGATTACTGACTGCTCCCACCTGTTGGTTTTTGCCGCCTGGGACGATATCACTGCTGAACGCGTCAATATGATGTTTGATTTGACCAATGAAGTGCGTGGCACGGTTAATGAGGGATGGGAAAATTACCGCAAGATGCTGTTGGGAATCGTCGCAGAGCGGGGCCAGGAAGCCAACTATCAGGCCGCTGCTCGCCAGGCTTACATTGCTCTCGGCTCTGCCATGATTGCTGCCGCAGCGGAGGGTGTCGACGCTACGCCGATGGAGGGCTTTGACCCAGCGGCTATTGACCAAATTCTGGGTCTGACGGCCAGGAATCTGCGCAGCGTGATTATTTTACCTTTGGGCTATCGTTCAGAAGAGGGTGATTGGCTGGTTAACCTGAAAAAGGTGCGTCGTACCCGCGAGAATTTTATTACTGAAATCAAGTAAAAACGCCGTTTTCGCTAGCTATCGCCGATAGCTAGCGTTGCGTCTTATGCAACCTGACAATGTGATAGTAATAAAAAAATTTCAAGACAGGAGGTATAGAAATGCGCATTCGTTCAGTAGAGCATTCAGACTTGCCCCAGTTATTAGCACTTTATCGCTTCCCAATCCCGATGATCCAGAGACCGAACTCAGTGATGCCGTCAGAAAATTAGATTCCCTGCAAGTCATTTCTGAAACCGGGCTATTCATTTGCGGGCAGAACAATCCGAACGAGTAATCCGTCGCCAAAGAATGCAGCAACGAGGAAACAAAGCCTGGAAACCCGTAGGCCGCCAGCGCTGTATTTCCTCGGCTTTGAAAGCTTACGCTGCGATGGCATCAAGCGCTGCGAAGGGCGCGATGCGTATTTTAAGAGGATTAAAGCTTCGAATTACTTGAGGATGCCGTCTTCAATGACGGATACGTGATGCTCTATCACTCAAATCAGTCGAAGTTTTGTCTCCACGGCGACACCGATAATCTCGTAGTCGTCTTTGATGACAAACATCGGCCAGGCGGGATTTAACCCTTTAAGGTATTTTTCCCCGGCATCCTCTACATATTTTTTAAACGTCGCTTCCGATGCCCCGTTTAACTTGGCGATGACCAGATCACCGCTCACTGCCTTACGGCAGGTATCAAACAGGGCATAGGTACCTTCCGGGATGCTCAGGCCCAGTGGCGCAGTCATCGAATCGTTGTTGACCCGCGTCCAGAAGCCATCGCCCAGAAGGGGGGCATCAGATTCGAACCACAGATCGATGTTGGTCAATGCATTAACATCGAGCGGTTTTTCAAGATTTGCCGCCTGTGCGTGAGTCAGCACCGGGTAGCGAATACATAGGGTATTGGGTTGAATTTCAGAATCAACTTTATCAAAATCAATACCATACATTAGATGAGTCGGAGAGCAGTTTAAGGCAAAGCTTAAAGAGATCAGATTACCGCCTTTAGGCTCGCTTTCCGAATTTTCCCACTGCGATATCGTGACATGAGAAACACGTAACAGCTTTGCAAGATCCCTTTGGGTGAGTTGAAGCTCTTTCCTTAGTGCTTGAATACGATCGCCAATTGACCCGTCAATAATAAAACGCCCCGCCATTATGTCTCGTTGTTTCTTATCCATCTTCCAATCTCACGTAGTTTAACTATTCTAGATACCGATCTAAGCCTTGCTACATTAAAATATAATAGGACGAATAAAGGTTATATCAAATTTGCTTCGGAAAAAGTGTGTATAAAAAGCTTTTTTTTAACCCGATCGTCATCTGATAAAGAAATAGCTAAGCACTGATGATGCCTGTGAGAGGTGAAAGAGTCATGTAATCCTGTGTCCAGAGATAAAATGCTATATATTTCAGCTTGTTGCTTAACATTTTAAGTCTGGTTTTCGCCAGATAGCGTCATCAAATTTAAACCATCGATGTTTTTTAACATTACCTGGGTATTAATCTTAATATCAATTCGTTTTGAGGTTTCTGAGTTAGGGAAACAGGTTGCTTCAAGCGAGTATGTTTATCAAATTAACAATTAAAACCGTCTTTGAAAGGCTTTATTTAGACGACAACGCGCGGACAGTCTGTCTATGTTAAACGAAAGGTAAACAACCATTGATTAAATAATCTTACGCCTCATCAATCATCGTTTTTTGAAACAGCAAGCGAATGAATAGGAGGCGAACTATTATTCTCATTATTTTCACAGAAAACAGTTTCGCGCCAGCGTGATTGTTCGGTTTGGGAAGTCCCTGCACTAATGTAGGTTTTTAGCCCATTATAGACTTCACCGATTGTCGTCAGTTTATCCTGATCTGCTTCATTTTTAGCCATATATTGGAGCTGTAATAGAAGCGCGCTCAGAGTGACTTCTTCCCTGTTGAAGATAAGGTTGATGGTGGCTTCACCAATCAAGCTATTGCCCTTTACTTCATCAGAAATAATCAATATTGCCTCCAAATCTATTTTAATCTCTCACTTTAACAGCAGCGACATTATAGTATGGAATTTGAGTAAAATTACAGCCTTATGCAATCATAAATTAGTAAATTCTGAGTAATATAATATTACAGCATAGGCTGGTAATCATAATGATCTTAATAATCAAGTGATTATGATATTTTCAGTGCCACAGTTTAGCCTCAGGCTAAATATTTTCTTTGCTGCGAGTTTTTTGTTAACTTAACTTAACGAAGAGTTTAATTAATCATCAATGTTATTCATGAGCAGCATGATTCACTAACGGCTAATTAGTGAGTGTCTGTTGTTTAAACTAATAAAGAGTTAAACTAAAAGGGTATAAGAGAAAAGGAGTGGAGGGAAATCAATTGAGCGATGAAAGAACAGCAAGTTTGGAGGATGTCCAGGCTGTTATAGGTCGTGTAGTTTCATCTTTGATTATCGCAGGCAAGCCAATTTATCTACAGGAAATTGCTGCCCTGCTAATGCGTCAGGCAAATGAAGCAACAGATCCCAATCTCAAAAAACACTGTCTTGATGCTTTAAGACTCATTGCTGACAAAATGAACTGAACTCGCGAACCTGCCCCGCCGGTTATTATTGCCGGTAGTAGTCTGGTGGGGGCAAACTGATATAATCAAAAAAATATACGCAAAAAATTCCTGCCTTTTTTTGTTAACTTTACTTAGTCTTTTCTTGTCACCTCCAGCCCCCAGGCTTCCCCCTCAGACATCTGACTGCTTCGGCGTGAGACCCGCAACGCCTTAATCATAGACTATGATTATTTTCTGTATTCAGAAATTTACCTAATCGAAGCTCGCCTTGGCGGGGCCGTTGCCGCAAGACGTCGTTTTTAGTTCATTTTCGGGTTAGAAGAGGCTAAAGAATGGGATTCAAGTCATTTCGTAAAAGTTGGGGTGCCGAGTTTGTAAATGCCAACACTGTGCGCTTTCGTGTTTGGGCGCAAGGGCAGCAAAGGGTGTCACTCAGACTGGGCAGCCTCGATGCAGAGATGAAGCCTGTTGGAGATGGCTGGTTCGAGCAGGAAGTGGCTAATGTCAAACCTGGTGCGGCCTATAATTATGTGCTCGCCGACGGGACGATGTTGCCAGACCCGGCTTCACGCGCCCAGCAAGACGAGGTGTTCGGCCCCTCGTTGGTCATTGATCCTGCTAGCTATCAGTGGCAACACGCGCAGTGGCAAGGCCGTCCCTGGCAAGAAACGATCGTCTACGAGATGCATATTGGCACTTTCACGCCAGAAGGCACTTTCAGGGCGGCTATCAGGAAACTGCCTTATCTCGCCGAACTGGGTATCACAATGCTTGAAGTCTTGCCTGTCTCGCAGTTTGGCGGCAATCGAGGCTGGGGCTATGACGGCGTGCTGCTTTACGCGCCACATTCTGCCTATGGCTCACCCGATGATTTTAAAGCCTTCATTGATAGCGCGCACGGTTTGGGCCTGTCTGTGGTGCTCGATATTGTGCTTAACCACTTTGGCCCGGAAGGTAATTATTTGCCGCTGTTATCTCCGGGGTTCTTTCACAAAGAGCGTTTAACCCCCTGGGGTGCCGGTATTGCCTATGACGTCGATGCCGCCCGGCGTTATATCGTCGAGGCGCCGCTTTACTGGCTTAACGAGTTTAACCTCGACGGGCTGCGGTTTGATGCCATCGACCAAATTGAAGACCTTTCTCAAAAGCACGTGCTGGTGGAGATTGCCGAGCGTATACGTGCAGAAATAACCGACCGGCCAATTCATCTCACGACCGAAGACAGTCGCAACGTCACGTTCCTGCATCCGCGTAATAAGGATGGATCGGTGCCACTGTTTACCGGCGAATGGAACGATGATTTTCATAACGCGGTACACGTTTTTGCAACCGGCGAGTCGCACGCCTACTATCAGGATTTTGTTGATCAACCAGAAAAATTGTTGGCTCGAGCCTTGGCTGAAGGATTTGTTTATCAGGGGGAGGTATCGCAGCAGACCGGGAAGCCGCGCGGCGTCAGTAGCGTCAGCCAGCCGCCACTCTTTTTTGTCGATTTCATCCAGAATCACGACCAGGTTGGCAATCGCGCGCAGGGGGATCGTCTTATCGAGCTGGCGGGGGTTGAGCAAACTAAAGTGTTGCTGGCAACCTTGCTGCTTTCCCCCCATATCCCACTGCTGTTTATGGGCGAAGAATAT
>CAWUIY010000333.1:0-5043 GCA_963922555.1 uncultured Serratia sp.
CTATTCTTCGTTTGAACGCCAGCGCGCCACCAAGCTGGCCCAGCAGCAGTCGCTGTTTGAACATCAGCAGGAGAAAGTTTCTCACCTGCAAAGCTACATTGATCGTTTCCGCGCTCAGGCCACCAAAGCCAAACAGGCACAGAGCCGTATCAAGATGCTGGAGCGCATGGAACTTATCGCCCCGGCGCACGTTGATAACCCTTTCCAGTTTAGTTTCAGGTCGCCAGAAAGTCTGCCCGATCCGCTGCTGCGGATGGAAAAAGTCAGTGCCGGTTATGGCGATAACGTTATCCTCGACTCCATTAAGCTCAACCTGGTACCTGGGTCACGTATTGGCCTGTTGGGCCGCAACGGCGCGGGTAAATCCACGCTGATCAAACTGCTGGCTGGCACCATGCCGCCGCTGAAAGGCGATATCGGTCTGGCGAAAGGCGTCAAGCTAGGCTATTTCGCCCAGCATCAGCTCGAATTTCTGCGTGCCGAAGACTCACCGTTGCAACATTTGGTCCGTCTTGCCGACAAGCAAACCGAGCAGCAGTTGCGCGATTACCTTGGCGGTTTTGGCTTCCAGGGCGATAAAGTCACCGAAAAAACCGAGCGTTTCTCCGGCGGCGAAAAGGCCCGTCTGGTGCTGGCGCTGATCGTCTGGCAGCGCCCAAACCTGCTGCTGCTTGATGAACCGACCAACCACCTTGATCTCGACATGCGTCAGGCGCTAACCGAAGCGCTGATAGATTTTGAAGGCGCAATGGTTGTCGTTTCGCATGACCGTCACCTGCTGCGTTCCACCACCGATGACCTGTATCTGGTTCACGGCGGAAAGGTGGAACAGTTCGACGGCGACCTCGACGATTACCAGCAGTGGCTGGTGGATATTCAACGTCAGGAAAGCCAGCAGGACGCGCCTGAAAAAGACGCCGGTGTTAATAGCGCCCAGTCGCGTAAGGATCAAAAACGCCGCGAAGCCGATTTCCGCAACCAGACCCAGCCGCTGCGCAAGCAAATCGCGACCTGGGAAAAGCAGATGGAAAAGCTCAGCAGCGAGTTGGCGAAGGTAGAAGAAAAGCTGGCGGATTCGGCAATCTACGACAGCAGCCGCAAGGCCGACCTGACCGCCTGCCTGCAACAGCAGATCAAGGTTAAAGGCGAGCTTGAAGAGGTCGAGATGAACTGGCTCGACGCACAGGAACAGCTCGAGCAGCTGGCGCAAGAATTTAACGCCTGAACAAGCCCAGTTCTGGTGTCGGGCTGCCGGACCCGACTCTCTCTGCTTCACGCCCTCAGCAATGTAAAGGCCGCCTTTGAATGGCGGCCTGTTTTCAATCTTCTGCCAGCCTTTACGCCCGATAATAAGGCTTGTCCCCAAGAATGGTGGCGCGGTGCATAATGCGGCGCTGCGGCAAATAGTCCGCGTTGGCATAATGCTGAGTCACCCGGTTATCCCAGATAGCGATATCATTTTCCTGCCAGCGCCAGCGCACCTGGAACTCCGGCTTGGTAATATGTCGGAACAGGAAATCAAGAATGGCCGCGCTCTCTTTCTCTTCCAGTCCAACAATCCGCGTAGTAAATCCTTCATTCACAAACAGCGCCTGCTTGCCCGAAACCGGATGGGTGCGGATAACCGGATGCAGCAACGGTGGGTTCTTTTCCTTGGCCGTTAGCCACTGCTCATGCTCTTGCGGCGTTTTCCTGTATTTCCATTCCTGGAACGATTTGGTGAAATCATGCTCGGCCTGCAAACCGGCCAACAGCTTGCGAAAAGGTTCGGACAGCGCCTCATAGGCCGCAATACCGCTGGCCCACAGGGTATCGCCACCGGTCGAAGGCAGCTGTTTTGCCGCCAGAATCGCGCCCAGCGGCGGCGTTTCGATAAAGGTCACGTCGGTATGCCAGTTGTCGTTGTCCGGCGGATTATTGTCGTTGGTATCGAAAATAATAATTTCTTGTGCTTCCGGCGTCTGTGGATAGACCGGGTGAATGTGCAGATCGCCAAAACGTGCCGCCAGCGCGCGCTGTTCAACCGGAGTAATCGGCTGGTTACGGGCAAACAGCACCTGGTGTTTCAGCAATGCATGATAAAGCTGCTCAAACTGTGCGTCGGATAGCGGACGGTTAAGCGATACATCCTCCACCAGCGCGCCAATGTGCGGGCCAAGCGGGGTAATTTTCAGACGTTCGTTCATTGTTGTTCTCCGTGCCAGGGGGTGAGTTTGCGCTGCAAATAGCGCAGGCCCAATTCGAGCGCACAGGCGATCAGCGCGATGACGCTGATCCCGGCGATGACCACATCAGTCGCCAGAAACTCACCGGCCGACTGAACCATAAATCCTAAGCCACGTGTAGCGGCGATAAGCTCGGCGGCAACCAGCGTTGACCAGCCCACGCCCAAGCCAATGCGCACACCGGTTAAAATTTCCGGCAACGCGCCAGGTAAAATCACGAAGCGCAATATCTGCCAACGGCTGGCGCCCAACGCCTGTGCCGCGCGAATGCGGACTTTAGAGGCACTGCGCACACCGGCCAGTGCGGACATCGCCACCGGAGCGAAAATCGCCAAATAAATCAGCAGAATTTTCGACGTTTCGCCAATGCCGAACCAGATCACCATCAACGGCAAATAGGCCAGCGGCGGCACCGGGCGATAAAGCTCGATCAGCGGGTCCAGAATGCCACGCAGCGTTTCATTCAGCCCCATTGCAATACCGACCGGCACACCAATCACCACGGCGGCGAACAGCGCAATGATGATTCGCGTCAGGCTGGCTGCAAGATGCTGCCACAGCGTGGCATCCATAAACCCCTGCGGGCTGGCGATAGTGATCAACTGATGCAACACCTGCTGCGGCGCAGGAAGAAACAGCGGCGGGATCAGTTTCAACGCCGTCACCGCCCACCAGATGACCAGCAAAGTCACCAGCGTACCGATACTCAGACGGACGTTGCGCGGGAGGCTCCAGCCTTTTGCAGCAGATCTCTCGCGTGTAAGAGGTTTTACTATCGGTTCTGCGCTCACAGCAGACCTCCACGATGCTCAAATACCTGACCCAGCACAGACTCGCGCTGGCGGATAAATTCAGGATCGGACTTGATGCTGCGGCAGGATTCGCCGTCGGCGTAGCGTTTACCGAACGCCAGAGGGATGCGTTTCAGCACTCGGCCCGGTCCCGGAGAAAGCAGCAACAGTTCGCTGGCGAGGAAAATGGCCTCCTCAATGTCGTGAGTGATCAGGAAAATCTGCTTGCCAGTATCGCGCCAAATAGTCAGCAGTAGCTCCTGCATTTGTTCGCGGGTAAAAGCATCCAGCGCGCCAAAAGGTTCGTCGAGCAGCAGCAGGCGAGGATCTGCCGCCAGAGCGCGGGCAATCCCTACACGCTGGCGCATCCCTCCAGAGAGCTGCCACAGTTTATGGTTTTCATAACCCGACAGCCCCACCCTGGCGATCATGCGTTCCGCCGTTTGTCGACGCTGACGTTTCTCAATGCCCGCCAGCTGTAAACCAAATTCAACGTTGCTGAGCACATCACGCCACGGCAACAGGCCCTCATTCTGAAACACCACCCCGCGTTCGGCACCCGGCCCGTTAACCGGCGAACCGTCAAGGCTAATAGAGCCACCGCTCGGCGTCGTGAATCCGGCAATCAGGTTAAGCAACGTGGTTTTACCGCATCCGGAAGGACCCAGCACCACGACGAGTTGTCCGGCATCAATCTGCAACGAGATATCGTGCAATACCGGATTACCCTGATATTCGGCAGACAGTTGAGAGACCTGTAACATGGCGTTCTCCTTAAGATTGCGGGCTAGCTTCTACGGCTTTGACAAACTTGTTGGTCACATAGCTGCTGTAGTCAGCATCTACCTGATCCACCTTGCCCTGCTCTTTCAGGAAGCTGGCCGTATCTTTAATCGCTTTATCAACGGGTTGCCCCAGCTGAGTGACCTGCTCGCTCACGGGCAGATAACGGTTACCTTTGACCAGCACGGCGATTTGGTTATCCGGCACGCCGCTTAAACGGGACAGCGTATTCAGGTTCGACGTGTCCTTCAGCCATTGATCCGGGTTTTGCAGATAAAATTTCTGCGCGGCCAGCGCGGCGCGAGCAAAAGCGGTAACCACTTCCGGATGTGCCTGCGCGAAGTCTTTACGCACCACCCAGACGTCAAGCGTTGGTGAACCCCATTTGCCCACCTGCGAGGAATCGGTCAGCACCTTGCCGGTTTTCTCCAGCTCGTTCACCGCTGGCGCCCAAACGTAAGCACCGTCGATATCGCCGCGCGCCCAGGCGGCAGCAATGGCCGGCGGTTGCAGATTGACGATGTTCACTTTCTTCGGATCGATATTCCAGTGCTTGAGAGCCGCCAGCAGGCTGTAATGGGTCGTAGAAATAAATGGCACTGCAATGCGCTTACCGATCAGATCCTGAGGCGTTTTGATGCTGTTTTTCACCACAAACGCTTCAGAACTGCCCAACTCGGAGGCCAGTAAAAAGGCTTCGATAGGTAATTTCTGGCTTGCTGCTACAGCCAACGGACTGGAACCGATATTGCCGATTTGCACGTCACCGGAGGCCAATGCGCGCAACACGCTGGAGCCGCTATCAAATTTTCGCCAGTCAACTTTCGCACCGGATTCTTTGGCAAAGGTATTTTCCGCCTGCGCGATTTTCGCAGGTTCAGCCGACGTCTGATAAGCCACGGTAACATCCACCGCATAGGCGCTGAGGACAGACATTGAAAGCAGCAGGGCCGCGCTGCGTAATAAGAAACGTTTTGCCATCGGTGAATGCTCCAAAGAGGGTGAAGGGTTATTTGAGGTGAATCGCTGTTTTTTTGGCTTAAAGGAATTTTTAGCCGAGGCGAGATGCTATTTAAAGTAATTAAAAATTACCTTTAATAACCAAAAGGAATATATGAGCATTATTGAGAGCTTGATAGGCCTTAAAAAAAACGGCCACCCCGCAGGATGGCCGTCTTTTTTACTCAGAGACAAGCCGGAGCTTATCTGCCGAACTTTACTATCTCCAGATCAACAACACGCAG
>CAWUIY010000334.1:0-4983 GCA_963922555.1 uncultured Serratia sp.
TCACACCGCGTTGCTGCTGCGTTGTTCCCTGTCGATGGAGCGGCATTATAGGGAGCTGAGCGGGAATGGCAAGCGAATAAATACAGTTTTAATTCGTTTGCCGTTTTTTCGTTCAAAACGCCTTATTTTGCACCCTTTTTAATAAAGGCAGGGAGCTGGGCAAGACTGTCGAGAACCGCGTCCGCCAAGGCTTCGCCTTCATTTGTGACCGGTTTTCCACTTCTAACAAGAATTTTAGTACCCACGCCTGCATTAATAGCTGCCTGCATATCTTCCAACTTGTCGCCTACCATATATGAAGCAGCCATATCGATATTCAGCTCTTCTTTAGCAGTAAAGAACATCCCAGGCTGAGGCTTACGGCAGTCACAGACCTGCTTATACTCTTCTATTACTGCATCGGGATGGTGAGGACAGAAATAGATACCGTCCAGATCAACGCCACGGTCGGCCAATGACCAGTCCATCCATTCAGTTAAAGTAAAGAATTGGTCTTCGGTAAATTTGCCACGGGCAATACCGGACTGGTTGGTAACCAAAACCAGCGCAAAGCCCATCTCTTTTAGTTTGATGCAAGCTTCGATGGTGCCTTCGATGAATTCGAAGTCATCAATTTCATGTACATAGCCGTGATCGACATTAAGGGTACCGTCGCGGTCTAAAAATATTGCTGGAACAGTTTGTGCCACGTAATAGCTCCTGATGGCTGATTGATACTTCATTATCGCATGTTTTAGGGGGCGGAGAGAATGCTATCTGGTTGACTTAGACGTCTAGACGCCTTAGCATCCCCGCCATGTTCTGGAATTAGTTCCAGAGGGTTACTTTTTATTCGTCATGGTCGTTAAGACAACACAAGAAAAATATGATTAAACTTTCCAACATCACCAAAGTGTTTAAGCAGGGGCAGCGCAACATTACTGCGCTCTCCAACGTGAGTCTTCACGTCCCTGCTGGACAGATCTATGGCGTCATCGGCTCATCTGGTGCGGGTAAAAGTACGCTGATACGCTGCGTTAACCTGCTGGAGCGCCCAACAGAAGGTAAAGTTCTGGTCGATGGTCAGGACCTTACGGCCTTTTCCGAGAAAGAGTTAACGCGCGCTCGTCGCCAAATCGGCATGATCTTCCAGCACTTTAACCTGCTGTCATCACGTACCGTATTCGGTAACGTGGCACTGCCGCTTGAGCTGGATAACCTTTCTTCTGCCGAGATCAAGACGCGCGTCACTGAGCTGTTGAAACTGGTCGGTCTGGAAGACAAGCATGACGCCTACCCTGCCAACCTGTCCGGCGGGCAGAAACAACGTGTAGCGATTGCCCGTGCCTTGGCCAGCAACCCTAAAGTGCTGCTGTGTGATGAAGCCACCAGCGCTCTCGACCCGGCAACGACCCGTTCTATCCTGGAACTATTAAAGGATATCAACCGTCGCCTGGGCCTGACCATTCTGCTGATCACCCATGAAATGGACGTCGTTAAACGCATCTGCGATCAGGTTGCAGTCATTAGCAACGGTCAGTTGATTGAGCAAGACAAGGTTAGCGAGATGTTCTCTCATCCTAAAACCCCTCTGGCTCAACAGTTTATCCAGTCCACGCTGCATCTGGATATTCCTGACGACTACGCGCTGCGCATGAAGCCGGAACAGTTTGCAGGAAGCGTTCCTTTATTACGTCTTGAATTTACTGGCCAATCGGTCGATGCCCCTCTGCTCTCGCAGGCGGTTCGTCAGTTCAATATCAACAACAACATTATTAGTGCACAGATGGATTATGCCGGTGGCGTGAAGTTCGGCATCATGCTGACTGAATTGCACGGTAGCGTAGAAGACACCCAGGCAGCGATTCAGTTCCTGCATGAGAATCAAGTTAAAGTAGAGGTACTCGGCTATGTCTGAGGGAATGATTGCGTTAATGGGCCAGGGTATCTGGCAAACAGTCATCATGACACTGACATCCGGTTTCTTTGGATTTGTGCTCGGCCTGCCGTTTGGCGTGCTGCTGTACGTTACCCGCCCGGGTCAGATTGCCGAGAACAAGAAACTGTACCGCGTGCTGTCAGCGCTGGTTAACATCTTCCGTTCTATTCCATTTATTATCCTGCTGGTGTGGATGATTCCATTTACCCGCGTCATTGTAGGGACCTCCATCGGTCTGCAGGCGGCAATAGTGCCACTGACCGTCGGTGCCGCGCCGTTTATCGCGCGCATGGTTGAAAATGCCATGCTCGAGATCCCGAGCGGTCTGGTGGAAGCAGCCCGTGCAATGGGCGCCACGCCGATGCAGATCATCCGCAAAATCCTGCTGCCAGAGGCCCTGCCGGGTCTGGTTAACGCCGCGACTATTACCCTTATTACCCTGGTCGGCTACTCTGCCATGGGCGGTGCCGTCGGCGCAGGTGGCCTGGGACAGATTGGTTACCAGTACGGTTATATCGGTTACGACGCCACAGTAATGAATACTGTATTAGTATTGTTAGTTGTACTGGTGTACCTGATTCAACTCTGCGGCGATCGCATCGTTAAAGCAGTGACCCACAAGTAAAGAAAAAACGGCGGCAGGGCTTCACGCCGCCCATAATTAATCTCGATAATAAATGTATAGAGGATAGGACATGTCCATCAAATTTAAATCTCTTGCAGTAGCGGGTGTACTTCTGGGAACGCTGGCTTTAGCTGGTTGTGGTCCGAAGAAAGAAGATCCTAACCATATCAAGGTTGGCGTGATTGTTGGTGCAGAACAGCAGGTTGCTGAAGTTGCTGCCAAAGTGGCAAAAGAGAAATACGGCCTCGACGTCGAACTGGTGACCTTTAACGACTACGTGCTGCCAAACGAAGCACTGAGCAAAGGCGACATCGACGTTAACGCCTTCCAGCATAAACCTTATCTGGATCAGCAGATCAAAGACCGCGGTTACAAGCTGGTGCCAGTTGGCAACACCTTCGTTTACCCGATTGCTGGTTACTCCAAAAAAATCAAATCTATCGACGAGCTGAAAGCAGGCGACCAGATTGCACTGCCTAATGACCCGACTAACCTTGGCCGTTCACTGCTGCTGTTGCAGAAAGTGGGTCTGATCAAGCTGAAAGACGGCGTGGGCCTGCTGCCTACCGTTCTTGACGTGACTGAGAACCCGAAAAACCTGAAACTGGTTGAGCTGGAAGCACCACAGCTGCCACGTTCACTGGATGACAACAAAATTGCTCTGGCAGTGATCAACACGACTTATGCAAGCCAGATCGGTCTGACTCCAGCGAAAGACGGTATCTTCGTCGAAGACAAGGATTCACCTTACGTGAACCTGATCGTGGCTCGCGAAGACAACAAAGATGCTGAAAACGTGCAGAAATTTGTTAAAGCCTACGAGTCAGACGAAGTTGACCAGGCTGCGAACAAAGTCTTCAACGGCGGCGCAGTTAAAGGCTGGTAATAAGACTCGGCCAGTAGGGTCGTCGTTTTATAAAGGAGGATAAATTCCTTCTTACATAAAATACTCATAAGGCGGGCATATGCCCGCCTTGTTATTTGTTTAATACCTTGCTTCAATAACGCCTCTTTCTTTTAATATAAATATACCCCGTAGCATTTTAAATGCAGCAGGTGGCAGCCGTACTCATCTCTGAGCCTTTTATAAAAGCAGTGACAGGGAAAATAAAGTTGCTAAAACCTCAGCGTTTAATGGATGAAGGGTATAGAGCAGAGGACATATAATGCGCGCTTTACCTCTCTGTTTGTTAGCCCTTTTGCTAGCTGGATGTTCCGCGACTCACCAAACGCAGCCCATCTTTAACGAACATCCGACTAACGAACAACCACGAGCTGCCAAACCTAAGCCAGCACCGGTACATACGGCGGCTATCAAACTGTATAAAGATCCGGGTGCGCTGGTCGGCACGCCTTTCCGCGATCTCGGTGAAGTGTCTGGCGATTCTTGTCAGGTTAGCGCCCGTGATGCCCAGCCAAGCCTGTCCAACGCACGCAAAAGAATGCTAAACCACGCTGCAAACATGAAAGCCAACGCGGTGTTACTGCACCAGTGCCAGGTCGTATCAGACATAGCAGGATGTCATCAGCAAGCTGTTTGCCAGGGTTCTGCGCTGGACGTCAGCTTTAAATGACCGGATTTACCTTTAATGAGATAGGGAGGATACGCTCTCCCTATAAAGAGAAGTTTGCGGTTCCTCGTCAGCCGGGACTGGTCGAGGACGGTGGCGGTGAACTACATCTGCTGCCACCTTACAATCAGGCTGAAGCGGTTCGCGGTCTTGAAGCATTCAGCCATCTCTGGGTAATGTTTATCTTCCATCAGACAATGGAAGGCGGCTGGCGGCCAACCGTGCGCCCTCCGCGTCTCGGCGGCAATGCCCGCGTTGGCGTCTTTGCGACTCGCTCCACCTTCCGGCCAAATCCCCTGGGTATGTCATTGGTAGAGTTGAAAGGCATTCACTGTCAGGGCAAAGACGTCATTTTAAAGCTTGGCAGCCTGGATTTGGTGGACGGTACGCCGGTCGTTGACATCAAGCCTTACCTTCCCTTTGCCGAAAGCCAGCCGCAGGCGCTTGCCGGATTTGCTCAGGATGCGCCACAGGCCAACATGCCGGTCACGTTTACCCCCTTGGCCGAAAGCCAGCTGGCGGCCAACCTCGTTCGCTATCCGCACCTGCGCCGCTTCATTACTCAGGTTTTAGGGCAGGATCCTCGCCCTGCCTACCGCAAAGGCGAAGCGCTTGAGCGCGATTATGCCGTTCATCTGCTGGAATTTAACGTAAGATGGCGCGTTGTCGCCGATCAAAATCAGGTAATCTCGCTCGACCCGCACTAAAATTCAGTGGTTCTCTTTTGACTCGCGCCGGTCACTGGTAAACTACCCCACCGCAGGCTATCTCGGGGTGCGTAATAGCTGCGGATGACGACCGACTATTCGAATAATTTCACGTTCTGACAGGCCTCGGGTCTGCAGACGATTTGCAGTGCTAACGGAACC
>CAWUIY010000335.1:0-4970 GCA_963922555.1 uncultured Serratia sp.
GTTTGGCAAATATCAGGGCAGGGTACTTATCGATCTGCCAGAGGAATATTTGCAATGGTTCGCCCGCAAAGGCGAATTCCCTGAAGGCAAGCTCGGTATGCTGATGGAAATGGCGCTAGCGATTAAAATCGAGGGATTGCAGGATCTGCTGACGCCCCTTAGGCGTGGTGGACATAACCCGCATAGCGAATAAAATTCAGCGATTCTTAAAATGAAGCCATTAAAAAGCCGGTCATTTAACTGACCGGCTTTTTGTTTTGAATATCTACGTTAATTCAACTTTGCCTGTGCTCTTGCGCCAGATTCGGCCTGCTGTAACTTGTCATTTTCCAGCTTGAGTTGCTTGCTGTGATAGCGCTTAGCCAGCACCGCGCAAATCATCAACTGAACCTGATGGAAGATCATCAGTGGAAGTACCATCATGCCAATCGCACTGACCGGGAACAGGATATTCGCCAGCGGAATACCGTTCGCCAGACTTTTCTTTGAGCCGCAGAACACGATAGTGATTTCATCCGGCTTGGAGAAACCCATCCAGCGTGCCATGTAAGTGTTGAAGATAATAACGATCCCCACCAGAACGATGCACACCACCACGATAAATGCAAAAGTCCCAAGGCCTACTTTGTGCCAGATACCCTGTGTTACCGCCTCGCTAAATGCGGTATAAACCACCAGCAGAATCGAGGTTCTGTCGGTTTTGCCAATCATCTTTTTGTGTTTATCCACAAACTTGCCAATCACCGGGCGTAACAAGTGACCTGCCAGGAACGGTACCAGCAGTTGCAGGATAATATGCCACATCTGCTCAAGACCATTACCCGTGTCGCCCTGAACGTGCATCAATACGCTGACCAGCAGCGGAGAGACAAAAATACCCAGCAGACTAGACGCTGAGGCGCTGCAAATCGCCGCCGCAACGTTGCCACCGGCCATTGAAGTAAAGGCGATTGCAGACTGCACGGTTGCCGGTAATACACAAAGATACAGGAAGCCTGAGTAGATCTGTGGGCTGACATCAACCGGATGCCACCATTGGAACAGCAGGCCGAGGATCGGGAACAGAATAAAGGTGCTGAACATCACCCAAAGGTGCAGACGCCAATTGTTGCTGCCTTCGAGGATTGCCGCGCGCGAAAGTTTAGCGCCGTGCATAAAGAACAGCAGGCCAATTGCGAAAATCGTCAGGTCATTAAAGGCGGTGATATATATTCCCTGAGCCGGGACGAAGGTTGCAAGCAACACTGTCGCTACCAGCATCAGGGTAAAGGTATCAGGCAAAAAACGCAGGGCTTTCATAACTGTCTCAATATTTTGTAAGTAATGGCGCTATTTTGACTGTTTCGGTTAAAATTATAAAATTGATTTATTTAATCCATTAATGAATTCGATTCATGAATTATTCTCTTAAGCAGTTAAAGATATTTATTGCCGTCGCACGCTATGGCAGTTTTAGCCGTACCGGCGAAGTCATTGGTCTGAGTCAGTCAGCAATTAGTCACAGTATCAAAGAGTTAGAGGGCGAGATGGGGGTGCGTTTGCTAGACCGTACCACTCGTGAAGTAGCGCTGACCGATGCTGGTCGCCGACTTGCTAATCGCGTTGAACCGTTACTGGACGAGCTTCACGCCATGCTGCTGGATACCCGTAGCTTTGGCACTGAGCAAAACGGCCGTGTGCGAGTGGCTTCCAGCCAGACTATCTCGGCTCACCTGATGCCACAGTGTATCGCCAGCAGTGCCGAATTGTTTCCCGATATTCAGATCCTGCTCAGGGATCAGTCACAACAGCTGGTACTTAATAGCGTCCGCAATGCCGAGGTGGATTTTGGAATTGTGATCGATCCGGGTTACAGCAATGACCTGGATACTGAGATTATCCTGCACGAGCCATTTCTGCTGTTGTGCCACCAGGACAATGCGTTCGCTGCGATGCAAGAGGTTCCATGGACCGATCTCCTCAACGCCCGGCTGGTTTTGCAGGATTATTCTTCCGGCAGCCGTCAACTGATTGACAAGGCGTTGGCTGATTTCTCGGTTAAAACACAGGTTGTGCAAGAGATTGGTCATCCTGCGACCTTATTCCCTATGGTCGAAGCCGGGATCGGCATTAGCGTGCTGCCCGCGCTGGCGCTGCCCCTGCCTTCGGGCAGTAAGCTAACCATCCGTCCGTTAGTGCCCGAGGTGAATCGCGCACTGATGCTGGTAAAAAGGAAAAATCGCTCATTGACTCCCGCGGCTCTCGCTATCTGGGAAGTGGTCAGGCAGCAGGCGCAGCTGTTGACTGACAAGCGCAAAATGTATGGACTGGATTTTAACGTTTAACGAGTGAGCATTCAGAGTTTGATAGTGAGCTTTGGCCAACGTTTGGTCCACTGTTTGTCTCGCGCTCGCTGCTGCAAAACGCCAGCGACTCCGTGTTTAGGATTCGGGCTGATTGTGAAGGCGAACAAGCTTTCGATGCCCAACGGTGCGACCAGTTGCAACTGATTATTTTCTTTCAGGCGCACGCCAACCGCCGTCTCAATTTCTACCCAATAGCTGATAGCATCGCTGCTGGAAGTATAAGGCGGGCGGCCATATTTCAGATGCATTCGTGCCTGATTCTTCACTGACCAAGGCAGGTCAGGAGCCCGTTCGGCGAGCTGGTACTCATAGTTACGGTCGGTTTCAGGGCTAAGATCGTGGGGATTGAAATACACCAGGTCGATATCATTCAACGGCGAGTTATGCCGATAATGGTGCAAACGATCCCACACCAGATTACGTACAAAACCGGCGGCCAGGCACCAGTCATCAAGGCCAAGCTTTTGGGCTTCATGCAGCGCCCGCATGCGCAGCGGGTCTTGTTCAATCCATGCCAGTATTTGCTGCTGGTCCATCTCATTCCTCCAAATATTAAGCCGCTTTAATCCTGATAGATCTTGAGCATCCACTTTCTAGAACAGAGTGCAATGATTATAGATGATGACACTGACGCACCTTTTAAGAACGAGCGGATGGGCGGGCGCGCCAAAATGAGGCAGGGAGACTTTTTACCGTGAATCTTTCATGATTAAAATCAGCTCTTCGCCTTTTCTAATCATCCCCGCACAGTTGGTACAGCCCTTGCAAAAGCTTGATAAGAGTTCATTGAAATAATTTTGCAATATAGAGCAATGTCATCTTGCAGGGGAATCGCTATGCAAAAATTAACGGTAGCACCGGTGTTAAAACGCACCTTAGGCAGTTTCCATTTATGGGGTATCGCCGTTGGACTGGTTATCTCCGGTGAATATTTCGGCTGGAGTTATGGGTGGGCACAGGCAGGAACCCTGGGGTTTTTGATCACAGCCTTGGTGATCGCTGCCATGTATTGCGCATTTATTTTTAGCTTTACCGAGCTGACCACTTCAATTCCTCATGCAGGCGGCCCGTTTGCCTATGCGTATCGCGCATTTGGGCCAACCGGGGGCTTTATCGCCGGATTCGCTACCCTGGTTGAATTTGTTTTTGCTCCCCCAGCGATTGCGATGGCAATCGGTGCTTATCTCAACGTGCAATTTCCTTCTATCGACCCCAAATGGGTGGCGGTTGGGGCCTATATCGTGTTTATGGGGCTAAATATTATCGGCGTCAGCATTGCCGCTACTTTTGAGCTGCTGGTCACGCTGTTGGCTATTTTCGAACTTTTAGTCTTTATGGGCGTGGTCGCGCCCGGTTTTAGTATGGCTAACTTTACGCACGGCGGTTGGGCGGGCAGCGACAGCTTCAGTCCGGCGGCATTCTCTGGCATTTTTGCCGCGATCCCATTTGCTATCTGGTTCTTTTTGGCAATCGAGGGCGCATCGATGGCCGCCGAAGAGGCGAAAGACCCGCAGAAAACCATTCCCAAAGCCTTTATTGGCGGCATTCTGACTCTGACCGTGTTAGCACTCGGCGTGATGTTGTTTGCCGGTGGTGCGGGCGACTGGAGCAAGTTGGCAAACATCAATGACCCATTGCCCCAGGCGATGAAACTGATTGTTGGTAATAACAGTGGCTGGCTTCACATGCTAGTTTGGCTCGGGCTGTTCGGCCTGGTCGCCTCGTTCCACGGCATTATCATGGGCTATTCTCGGCAGATTTTTGCGCTGGCACGAGCCGGTTATTTACCTAAAAAACTTGCCATGGTTAACGCGCGTTTCCAGACACCGCATCTGGGGATTATCGCCGGTGGTGTAGTGGGTATCGCGGCGATTTTCTCCGACCAGCTCATTGTCATCGGCGGGCAACCTTTGACTGCCAATATTGTGACTATGTCGGTATTCGGTGCGATTGTTATGTATATCATTTCAATGGCGGCGCTGTTTAAGCTGCGCCGCAGCGAGCCTAAGCTTATCCGTCCGTTCCGCGCGCCGTTTTATCCGTTTTCGCCCGCGCTGGCACTGGTTCTGGCAGTCGTCTGTCTTGGCGCTATGATCTACTACAACACCTTACTGTTTCTGATTTTCGCCGCGATGATGCTGCTGGCTTACGCCTGGTTCAGATTGACACATCAGGCACGCAGCGATGCCGATCACGACCCGCAGCTTGGGGGATTAAAACCCGCGCCGGTGAAAAGTGCTAAATAACAGGCTTGCCAGGGAGTGTTATGTTTCAAACGACGTTGAGCCATCGCAGCTATCAGTTTCGTGATTTGCGCGAGCTGATGGCCAAAGCGTCGCCGGCCCGTTCCGGCGACTATCTTGCCGAGGTTGCTGCCGACAGCGCGGAAGAGCGTATGGCGGCAAAAATGGCGCTGGCTGAGATCCCACTTAAGGTATTTCTGCAACAGCTGCTGATCCCCTATGAGCAGGATGAAGTGACGCGCCTGATCATCGACACTCACGATGCCGCCGCTTTTAGTGAAATATCGCACCTGACCGTGGGGGATTTTCGGGACTGGCTGCTGAGTGAAACCACCGATTCCACGGTGCTGGCGCGGGTCGCTAAAGGTATCACCCCGGAAAT
>CAWUIY010000336.1:0-4959 GCA_963922555.1 uncultured Serratia sp.
AGAAATTGCGGAAGAGGTATGGGCAAAGTAGTGCTTAGTTCAGTTTAAAATAGTTGATGAAAAGGTGCTGATATTGGGAGATGTCGGCACCTTTTTTTGCCCTCCAGCCGGAGGCTAATACTGCGAGCACTGCGGCAAATGCGTCGGATTGCCTGGAATACAGCCGGGATCAATAGAACCGTAAGGCTGCTTTGGCTGTGTCGGCTGACGAGGCTGGGCAGGTTGTTTGGGCTGAGCCGGTTGATAAGGCAATGGTTGTTGAGGCTGCCTGGGCTGTTGCGGCTGTAGAGGTTGTCCGGGCTGTTGTGGCTGGTTAGCCAAAGTCTCTAAAGAGACCAGCAACAGGGATGACATAATACATACGGCCATAATTCTTTTCATAACGCCTCGTGCAGCTTTACATAAAATAACTTTCCAGAGGTAATTATAGTGCCTTTCAATTTTTTACGCCGTGTTCTTGTCTAAAAAATCACAAGTCATCACCCGTATCATGCCGTGGAATTAATTTATTCACGCCATTTTTAATAACGACTTATGCGGATAACTTTTACTCATAAGAAAAAGCCGAATTAAACAATCATTTGTTATCTCATTCGCTGTCAATTGAAATCCCCCTACTCAACTCAATAAATCGAAAAATAAAAGCAACATTCAAAAACAAAAAACAATTTTATATGCTGAAAAAATAAACATAAATGTGCCGCACTCACTATCCTGACAACAATCGTAAGTTTCCTCGCTTTGCAAATAAATAAGGTTATTGTTAATTACAGTCTAAAAATTAATGAACTTTACATTAGCAGGGCATTTTTTAAAAAACAAATAACCAACTTAATTTTTAAATCGATATAAAAATAAAATTTAGAATTTTTCTAATGGCATTTAACCCATTTCATCAGGAAAACTATATGTATAAAAATATCATTTTTAACCTATTTTTATTATTAATTTCATTACCCGCTTTCTCAGCTACGGTACCCCCTGCCGTCACTTGTCAGCCTGAAAACCAGACTAATTTCTCCGATGCCATACCCTGTTATCGGCAGAATCTGGCAGCCACACCACTCAACTATACGTTGATTAGCAGCCAGGCTTATGGCGACGTTCAAGTGAATCGCTATCAATTACAATCACAGTCATGGTCACCCTCAGGATTAGTGTTGCCGGCTCAATGGGGAGAGAATATTGCCATAGCAATCCCCGCCAATCCAAAGCCCTTGCGGGCACTCATTGCGGCTGATATTAATGAGGATCTTTTATACAACGTTGCTGAAGCGACAAGAACGATAGCAATTTCAATAATTTCAATTCCGAGCACCAACCTGATTTACGCAAATGACGGAATTCCGCGTAACGAAGATGATAGCGTTTCCCGCAGTTGGCGTTTATTTCTGGATAACCCGAGTCAAAGGCAACTCCTGCCACTCCACGTCCCTATGGCTACCACAATTTCACAAACTATAAGACTCGCTAAAACAGAACTACAAGGGCTAGGGATTACACAATTTATTGTAACCGGGGCTTCAAAGCGCGGTTGGAGTTCGTGGTTAACTGCTATATCCGATCCTAATGTTGTCGCTGTGGTTCCGATGGTATCCGACGTTCTCAATACGCAACAGATTATGCAACACATGTATCAAACTTATGGCGGAAACTGGCCTATTGCTTTTCAGGATTATTATAATCAGAACCTTGATACTCTAAGAACCTCTGCAAACTTCACTAAATTAATGAAAATAGAAGATCCATTACAATATCTTGGAACGCGTTACCAGACAGGGCTTTCTATTCCAAAATATATCATCAATGCAAGTGGCGATGATTTTTTCATTCCTGACAATACAAGGTACTTTTATGACCAGTTGCCGGGGGAAAAATCTCTTCGCATTGCGCCAAATACCGATCATGCAGGCATTATTAATTTTGCTCAGCAATCTTTGATTACTTTTGTTAATCGTATACAAAATGGCACTGCTCTTCCAGTATTAACGACAACCTATACCGGTGCTGTAAATAACAAACAGATGACGATCAATTTCTCTGAAAAGCCTTCACAAGTGGTGCGCTGGACGGCGACCAACACAGCCTCAAGGGATTTTCGATATGCTTGCGGTATTCGTTACGTGTCTTCTCCCCTCCCACTCTCAGGAGCTAATACGGTAACCATTTCATTGGCGAATACCAACCCAGGCTGGCAGGCATCGTTTATTGAAGCAACGTTCAGTGATGGTTATGTTGCTACGAGTCAGGTAAATATTGTCCCAGATGCCGTATATCCAACGGTTGCGCCTCCATCGGACGGAGCTGCATGCCAAACCCTGCCCAGTAGGTGAATTCAAAATTAAATTCAAAGCTCTACCTCATGGTATTCACCAAAAGCGTTTCTAAATCATAAATGACTGTGCTAAATCTTTAATATGGAAATATTCTGCGAGAGGCCGCTAATGAAAGCACATAGTTCTGTTATTTTTGATCTTGATGGTACTTTAGTGGATTCACTGCCGGGAATCAAAGAGAGTATCCTGCATGCCCTTCGCAAACAGGGCCATGCAGCGGACGATACATTAGATTTAAAACCGATGATCGGACCGCCGATGAGCCAGATATTTACCACTCTGCTTGCGCCGTTTGGCGACAGTCGTATCCATGAAGCAGTGGATATTTTTCGAGATCACTATTACGAGACGGGCCTGTTAAAAACGAGCCTTTATCCACAAATCGTCGAGACGCTGCACTTCCTCAAGGATCATGGCTTCGCGCTGTATATTGCGACTTCAAAACGTCAGGCATTTGCCGAGGCTATTTTGAATAATGCTGGCATTGATAACGTGTTTAGGGCCATTCATGGTACACGGCCAGATGGCAGCCTGGACGATAAATCCGAGTTGGTTAAAGAGCTAATAGCTACTCATCATCTTAGTCTACATAATAGCCTGCTCATCGGTGACAGGCGTGACGATATCATTGCTGCTCGGAGCAATCATCTTAGCGTTATTGGCGCGCTGTGGGGATACGGTTCAATCTCCGAACTGCAACAGGCAGGAGCAGTAATGCTCGCTGAAACGCCAGACCATTTAACGACTCTTATTCCTGGCATTTTGCTCAGCTGAACTCGGAGCATAAATAAAACCTATTATTATCAATTATTTAAAAATTAATTGAGCGCGTGACAACCGAACATATAACCAAACCCGCGCCTCGGGTTATGTGGGAAAGAGGCAAGCTTCAGTATCGTTTAAGCTATAACCAGTAAGTTATATTCATCATATCAGTATAATTAGAAGGCTTGCCTGATGGCGACCTTTTGTATTTTATAAATTCGCATATAGTGATTAGACCAGCATAAAGATCATTCCAAAGATAAAAAAACCGTACAATACTCCAGTCATTTCAGGAATGCGGGTTGAAACTCATTTTAGGGTTTATTTGGTCAAAGTTTTCTCGCATTAAAATATAAGAACAGTCTACTCTTATCGAATCCATAATTGCCGTGGATAACTATGATATCCCTTAGCATTTCCTGAATCACTTAGCCCATCCCTATATGGGCTTATTTTTTACATTCGAAATTGACCTGGTTGTTATATTTTACAATGAAGTAATTCGAATGGTTAAACATGCTTATCGTTTTAGAAAACTACCCTACAAGTAACGAAAGCTAATGATGAGAATTAAAAATGGACAAAGAGCATTTTATAAAATTACTCTCCTATAAGGGAGTTACGCTAAAGTTTTTGAACATTACCAATCATGATGATGAACTCTCAGCGGTACTTATAATTCATTTATTATTCGAAAAGATCGTGGAAAGGTGGGTTGAATCTATTACAGACAATCCTCAATTTTTTGAAGGTACGCCCATGACTTTTACTTCTAAACTGCAGGTGGCACAAAATTTTTACATGCCAGATTATGCTTACAAACCACTGATAACATTGAATAAGATTAAGGATAGCTTTGCATCTGATGGCAGTAAAGAAAATATTGGCAAAGATGAAATGACGGAACTTGAGAAGGTATCACTTATTGTAAAAGCCCATAGCCCCCTGCGTAAACTGTTTAGCTCAAGTATCGTCACGCAAGAAGGAAAAAAGATTTATCGTGAATCCTCCAACAACACCAAGCTTGCTATATTATTCACCATGCTCTATCAGGAAATAATCCAAAGCGTTAGAGAATATGATTAATTAGCACGACTAATCAGAATCAAGCATCACCTTCGATTAAATAACAAATTAAACTAAACAATTAATTATTTTAAAAATGAGATTAATGCGATTATTATAGGGAAAAACCCTAAAATAGATAAACAACGGATCATTTTAATAATTAATTTTTTATTAAAGGCATTGTAGTTTACAAAAAAATGCGATGGTGAAATTCCACCATCGCATTTTAATTGACCCACTCAAAATAATGAGCAAGGCCTTATTCCAATTTACTTGGCGTAAGCTTCGGTAGATATGGTCAGCGTCACGTCATCACCTACAGCCGGAACATATTTATCTACTTTAAAGTCTGAACGCTTGATGGTTGCAGTGGCGTCAAAACCAATCGCCTCTTTCTTCACCATTGGGTGCATGCCTTGTTTGGTCAGCGTTGCATGCAGAGTCACTGGCTTAGTGATGCCTTTGATAGTCAGATTACCTTCAACATCAAATTTGTTTCCGCCCGTTGAGGTAACTTTGGTGCTGTGAAACACGGCTGATGGATATTTAGCGGTATCGAAGTAGTCAGCACCCAGGAATTCTTTGGTCAGCAGCGGCACGTGAGTATCGATTTTAGTGATAGGCAGAGTGACGTCTACGCGAGACTGAGCAGGATGATCTTTATCGAATACGATAGTACCTTTGGTGCCTGGAATATCCGCAGTTGGGTGAGAGAACCCGAAATGATCCCAGGTCACAATGACGGAAGTGTGGTCGGTATCAAGGGTGTAATGCATAGCCGCTGACTGTG
>CAWUIY010000337.1:0-4955 GCA_963922555.1 uncultured Serratia sp.
GCCAATCGCATAGGCATCCAGCTTCTGGCCAAAGAAAACAAAACCGGCACAGGCGACCAGCACGATACCCATTCCAGCCCAAATCGCATAAGCAATCCCGACCGGCATCGACTTCAATACCAGTGATAGCAGGATAAACGAGATAATGTAGCCGACCACTACCGCCACTGAGGGGTAGAGGCGGGTAAAACCTTCAGAGGCTTTCAACGAGCTGGTGGCAATAACTTCTGAAATGATGGCAATAAAGAGATAGATATAGGTCATAGCGGTGGCCCTCGGCGGCGGTGGCTTGCTGTCGTGGCGTTCTCCAGTAAGGTATCAAGATATAATTTCATCTAAAACAGAGAGTAGCATATCATCTGCAGCCGCTGAGCGAGGGTAACTATCTCTGATTTTTCGCCATGACAGCAACCGGTATCGCCAATCCCACGATGAGCATACTCCATAAGAACACGAGGCTAATACGGCCAGAGGGAGTAGCAAGCCCCAACAACGGGCTGGCCAGGCCGATAGCAAAATCAGGGAAAGCGGAGTAAGTGGCCATCGCCATGCCCTTGTTGCTCATCCCCACGCGGCGAACCGCATCGGCACCCAATGCAGGATAAACCATCGCCCAGCCGACGCCGGTCAATGCAGCGCCAAGCGCGGCTAACCAGGAGGAAGAAGCAAAACCTAGCAGACCTTGGCCAAGGACAGTGACCAGCGAAAATGCGATTCCTACGTGAAAACTCCCCACTGTGTCGATAAGTTTCCCGCCAAGTAAGCGGGTGGCAATTAACGCCGCAGCAAAGGCACTGACCGGCAGCCAGCCCATTCCCCAACCTCTTTGTGCATAGAGCAGCACGGAAAAGGAGAGCAGCGCCGCGTAACCTACGCCGTTAAACGCTGCGCCCAGGCCGGGGAGCCATACTTTCCTGAGCGTTTGTGCAATCGACCCTTTCTTAGCCGAGGATTCAACGTGATCCTCAAGCATGCAAACAGCGGCAACGGCGGCAATAGGCAAAACCAGGCTCGCCAGGGCAACCCATAAAAAACCTCCGCGATCGAAAAGAAACGTGCCTATCGGCGCTCCCAGTGCAAAGGCGGCAAACATCGCGGTCCCGACCCAAGCAATAACGCGACCGGCCTGTTTTTCACCCGATATCGCGAGACCCAGCGCCATGCCTCCCGTAATGATAAAACTCTCTGCGCCGCCGATAATCGCTCTGCCAGTCAGGATAAGAACGATGGCCGCAATGGGGTGGTTGACGACTTGAATTGAAAGCAGATAAAACCCGCCGCCGCCCATTGCCATCCACAGTCCGATCCGAATGGCTTTTTTACCTCCGTGGATATCAGCATAGCGACCTGCGACAAAGCGCGAAGCCAGTGAGGCGGCAAACTGAAATCCTGTTACCAGGCCAACGGTAAATGTCCCAAATCTCAGCGTGTGGTGCACATAGCGCGGCAGTACCGGTAGCGCGATACCGATAATAAGAAAACCGGTGAGCACCACGATCAACAGCAGCAATAACACTCGCAGGAAACCATGATTTTTATTAAGTTGTACGGACGCAGTCTGCATTAAATTTCTCTTTTAATATCAAGATAAGGTAATAACTCAGACTTCGCGGGGGATCAACGGACGGTATATCCACCATCAACCGGCAGTGCATGGCCAATAATAAAACTGGAAGCTGGGCTACTTAGCCAAATAACCGCCTCGGCTATTTCCTCAGCCCGCCCTAATCGGCGCATTGGTACCTCTTTCATTAGCTCAGCCATCGCAGCGGGCTGGCTTTCAAGCATTCCTGCAACCATTGGCGTTTCAATAATGCCAGGGCAAACGGCGTTAATCCGAATTCCTTGACGGGCATATTCCAGACCGGCACTTTTGGTCAGGCCGACAACGCCATGTTTAGAGGCATGATAAATTCCGCGTTCTGCAATCCCTACCAGCCCACCAAGGGAGGAGTTGTTAACGATGGCGCCGCTGCCTTGTGTGCGCATTTGGATGAGTTCGAATTTCATGCAGTTCCAGATGCCACGCAAGTTAACATCCATAACAAAATCATAATCTTTGGGATCGGCATCCGCCGTTTCTGCCACCGGGCTTTGCACGCCAGCATTGTTAAAAGCAAAATCAAGACGGCCGTAAGTGGCAACCGTTTGGTCGACCATTGCCTTGACTTGTTCAAGGTCTGCGACGTTACATTGAATGGCAATAGCCTGATATCCGGCCGCATTCAGTGCCTCAGCGGCTTCCATTACTGCATGGCCATTAATGTCGGCCAGAGCGACACTCGCGCCTGCTTCGGCATAGGCTTTTGCCGCCGCCAGGCCCATACCGGAAGCAGCACCGGTCACCAGAGCGACCTGGTTTTTAAAATCAACTTTCATCTATATTCCTTGCAATGGTCGGAGATCTTCCCAAGATGAATAAAGGAAGATTAATTCTAAAATTATGAGTGATCCTAAATGCATCACAGGTAATGGCGAATGAATAAAATAGCACTCAGGTTTTATATTGATTAGAGGCTATTAATGCATGGAGTTATTACTGCTGTTCACAAATGAGCATGCTTATTCACGTTGATAACGCAGCGCATCAATGACAATTCTCATTGCTTTGGAGGCCTGACGTCGGCTGGAATAAAATATATGCAAACCTTCACAATAAGGCGTCCAGTCTTCCATGATCAGGGCTAATTTACCCTGTTTAACATAGTTATCGACCAGATCTTCCGGCACCTGCGCAATGCCATAGCCATCAATTGCCGCTTCGACCACCTGCATTACGGTATTAAATATGACTTGTCCGTCGACCCTCGCCCTGACTTCTTTACCGTCTCTCTTGAATTCCCAGACATAAAAACCGCCATGGCTGGGCAGCCTAAGATTAATACACCGATGTTTTGCCAGCTGATAGGGCGTTTCTGGAATACCGTTGGCGCTTAAATATTCAGGAGAGGCAACCGCGACAAATCGTATATCGGGGCCAATCCGCATCGAGATCATGCCGTTGGTAACCTGTTCACCCAGCCTGACACCTGCATCATAGCGATTGGCAACGATATCGGTTAAACCGTAGTCATTAATCATTTCGACATTTATCTCAGGATATTCCCTGAGAATGGGTGACAGTTTTGGCCACAGCACGGTTTGAATCGAATAATCGGTGGCCGAAATTCTGATATTTCCGGCTGGCTTGTCGAGCGTGTCGCCAATTGAGGCGATTTCGTTGCTAATTTCCTCAAAACGCGGAGCCAGATTATCAAGTAATCGCTGGCCCACTTCGGTAGGAGATACGCTGCGGGTAGTCCTGGTCAGTAATCTGACACCCAGGCTTGATTCGAGACCACGGATAGTATGACTAAGAGCCGACTGCGAGACGCCGAGCTGTGCGGCAGCGCGGGTAAAGCTTTTTTCCCGGGCAACGGTCACAAAGGCCACATAGTCGTTCAAATTATCGCGTGATTTCATTTATTCCTCAGTTCTGTATGGGCCGTGGTCTCTGATTTTGATTATAGAGCTTTGTTTTGGCGGGATTCAAAAACCTGCTTGAATACCGGCAAAGCAGAAAAAACGTTTGGCCATCCGGCATAAAACGCGAGCTGAGTCAGTGCTTCGCCCGCCTGAGTCTGAGTCAGGCCGTTATCCATAGCTTTATTCAGATGGAAAGTGACTTGTGCAACCTGACCGTTTGCCACCAATGCACTCACGGTCACCAGGCTTCGATCGCGAGGAGACAAATCGGGGCGTAACCACAAATCTTTAAATAGCGTATCCGTAGTGAACTGCACCACCCCCGGTGACACCGTGTCAAAAAGGCTGCTGACATGTTGGGCACGCTGATCTTCGGCTTTCTGGTCAATGGGCAGAGAGGCGATATTGTTTCCAGGCAGCGCACTAATAGCAATGCCTCGCTCGCCGAAAATTTGCTCAGCGACACGCGCTGCGGCAGTGGCATTGCCCCAACCGGAATAGAAAGCCAGATGTGTAATAATTTCAGCAATTTCTGCCGGTGTTACCCCATTCTCCAGAGCAAGATTGACGTAGTTAGCCTGTTCGGCAGTGTGGTGACGAGAAATTATCACCGCCAGCGTCACAATACTTCTGTCACGGGCCGCAAGCTCGGCTCTATTCCATAGCTTTTTCGACAAGGTATTTTCGGTATACATCGCTAATGAAGGCAACGCGATCTCAGTATTCGATGATTCTTTATTTGAAGCGACATTGTTCATACTCTGCACCTGAATAACGAATGAAGACCTCAATGTTACCTGCCGGGTTTGATAATTTTAATGCATCAATATTGAATAGACTTATGTGTAATTTTCATGAATAGATTTCGCACTGATTTTATCGCATTTATTCTTAAAGTGGGTTTATTAATGAGTTTTCCTCATATATCTATTCACGATTAGCTATTTATCTCCTTATCACTGAGTGTCACTATTTAAAAATCAAAGCGAATTAAGCAGAGTTTCCATCGATTTAGGGTGTAATCGACAGGCAAGGTTTTTTTAACACATTGAGAGGAATTATCATGAAGTATAGAAATCTGGGCCGTAGTGGCTTAAAAGTTTCCCCCTTATGCCTGGGGGCCATGATGTTTGGAGGCGAAACCAGTCTCGAAACCTCCAAACGCATCATCTCTAAAGCGGGCGAGCAGGGGATTAACTTTATTGATACCGCCGACGTTTACCATGCCGGTAAATCAGAAGAAGTGGTCGGCAAGGCCGTCGCGGCAAATCGCGATGACTGGGTCATCGCCACCAAGTTTGGATTTCCATTCGCGGGGGGACCTAATCAGGTTGGGCAGTCGAGAAAGTGGATCCGCCAGAGTGTTGAAGCAAGTCTTAAAAGGCTGGATACCGATTATATTGATGTCCTGTATTTTCACCGCGCATTGCTGGATCTTCCGCTGGAAGAGAGCGTTCGTTCGATGGGCGAACTGATTAATCAGGGTAAAA
>CAWUIY010000338.1:0-4942 GCA_963922555.1 uncultured Serratia sp.
GTTTCTTGAGCTTTACACGAGCATCGATTAAATCGACGATATCGGTTCGAGCCAGCAAGTCATTGATAAATACGCGCGGAATTCTCCCAGCCATAAGCCCTTACTCACTTACCCTTTATCTTCTGCCCTGCTGAGTGGGCGGCAATGCAAAAGCTATTCGGGTGTAGCCTATAAACGAGAACAAGCCGCGCATTCCTTTCGGAAAGCACGGCCTTCGTATGCAACTACTCGGTCTGCGCGTTTTAAAAAACAGTATCACGCGGGTGGGGTTGCCCCCGAAGAATTAATACAGACGAGTGCGACGTGCGTTTTCGCGAGCCAGTTTCTTGGCGTGGCGTTTTACAGCAGATGCTTTAGCGCGTTTACGTTCGGTAGTCGGTTTTTCATAGAATTCGCGACGACGAACTTCGGCCAGAACACCTGCTTTTTCGCAGGAACGCTTGAAGCGACGCAGAGCTACGTCGAACGGCTCGTTTTCACGTACTTTAATTACAGGCATGTGCCTCTCACCTCGATAAAATCGGTTTGTTCGCTAGCGTTGTGCCAGCTCATTTCAAAATGGTGCGGAATTTTACTCCAATTTGCCCGGCCTTGTAAAGCCCAATGGCAAATTGAAACGGGCGTTTTACAATCCTCATGGTGGAGGACTGTGCGCTCGCTTTTGCGTCGGCCGGCGATTATATACCAATCAACTCGAATTGCTCGATATTAATCATTGTTTTGCACATAAAACTGCCGATTGTGGGCCTATAACCCGCGCTTCGTCTATGCGGGGACATTACCCTCGGCAGGTTGTGTGCTAGACTACGCGCCGCGAGTTAGCGCGAAGACATAGTGGAAAGAGTGATGCGAGTACTGGGTATAGAAACGTCCTGCGATGAAACCGGGATTGCAATTTACGACACCGAAAACGGGTTATTGGCTAACCAACTGTATAGTCAGGTAAAAGTGCACGCTGACTATGGCGGTGTGGTGCCTGAACTAGCCTCGCGCGACCACGTGCGCAAAACGCTGCCGCTGATTCAGGAAGCGCTGAAAGAGGCAAATCTGACGGCAAAAGACATCGATGGCGTGGCCTATACCGCCGGGCCGGGTTTGGTCGGGGCATTATTGGTGGGGGCTACTATTGGTCGCTCGCTGGCGTTTGCCTGGAACGTGCCAGCTATTCCAGTACATCATATGGAAGGACATCTTTTAGCGCCGATGCTGGAAGACAATCCGCCGGAGTTTCCTTTTGTCGCACTGCTGGTTTCTGGTGGCCATACCCAGCTTATCAGCGTGACCGGCATTGGCGAATATACGCTGCTCGGTGAGTCTATCGATGACGCCGCCGGCGAAGCCTTTGATAAAACTGCAAAACTGTTGGGCCTGGATTATCCGGGTGGTCCGCTGCTGTCGAAAATGGCTCAGCAGGGTGTGGCGGGGCGCTTTACTTTTCCGCGTCCTATGACCGATCGTCCGGGGCTGGATTTCAGCTTCTCTGGCCTTAAAACGTTTGCAGCCAATACTGTGCGCGGTAATGAAAGCGATCCACAAACTCATGCCGATATCGCTCGTGCGTTTGAGGATGCTGTTGTCGATACGTTGGCTATCAAATGTAAGCGTGCATTGGACCAAACCGGCTTTAAACGCCTGGTCATGGCGGGCGGAGTAAGTGCTAACCGCACCTTACGCAGCAAGCTGGCAGAAGTAATGGACAAGCGCGGTGGCGAAGTGTTCTATGCGCGCCCAGAATTCTGTACCGATAACGGGGCAATGATTGCCTATGCGGGAATGGTGCGTTTGAAAACAGGCGCGACGGCAGATCTCAGCATCTCTGTGCGCCCGCGTTGGCCATTGGATGAACTCGCGCCGGTGTGAGGCGAGCAACACTGCGTCGCATCGAAATACTCACATACTGAGGTATGCTGCGTTTTCTCTGTTTCTGACGCCTTGCCTTGCAATGCTTCACGCAGGTTTAAATCTTGTGCTAAATAAAAAACGACCCTTTGAGGTCGTTTTTTTATATCTGCTATTTGCCGTCTTTGACTTGTTGAGCGGCTTTCTTATCGAGGCGCTTTTGCTTGAGGCGGGTCCAGATTTTAGTTTCCTGTCCGCGCCACAGGCGTTGAATGTTGTCGTGATGGCGTAAGAGGATCAAACAGGACAGCATGGCAACCGGGAAGGTAAACTGGGGTTTAAACCACCAGACATAAAATGGCGCGATAAGCGCGCTGACGATAGCGCCCAGCGACGAGTAGCCGCTCAAAAGGACGGTCAACAGCCAAGTGCCGGTCACCAGACCGGTGAGATCCCAACCGATCGGAGCAATAGCACCTAATGCGGTCGCGACGCCTTTACCGCCCTGGAAACGGAAGAACACCGGGTAGATATGACCCAGACAGGCGGCGATAGCGGTCAGACCCAGATACATTGGGGTGACATTCAGCTTGTAGGCAAGCCACACCGGCAGCATACCTTTCAGAACATCGAAAACCAGTACCGACGCAGCAGCGGCTTTCCCGCCAAAGCGCAGCACGTTGGTCGCCCCCGGGTTGCCGGAGCCTTGGGTACGGGGATCGGGTAATCTCGCCAGGCGGCAGACCAGAATTGCACTGGAAATAGAGCCGCAAAGGTAGGCGAAAATAATCATTCCAAGCGCGGTTGCACTCATAAAAGCAATTCCGTCTATTAGGGGTCGTGTAAAACACTACTCTCATGGATAATACGCACTTTCAGCTGGAAGTGGTATACCCAAAAGATTTCAGCAAGGCCAAATATAGAGAAACGTGTTATGGATATCGTATTTATTGAGCAACTAAATGTAATCACCACTATTGGCGCGTTTGAGTGGGAACAAACAATACAGCAGAAGCTGGTGTTTGATATCGAGCTTGCCTGGGATAATCGTAAATCCGCTAAAAGTGATGATGTAAATGACTGCCTTAGCTATGCCGATGTTAGCGATGTTGTCATTCAGCACGTAACTTCTCAGAGTTTTGCGCTGGTTGAGCGTGTCGCTGAAGAAGTCGCTAGCCTGCTAATGACGCGCTTTAACACCCCATGGGTCAAAATCAAACTGAGCAAGCCGGGCGCCATTGCGCATGCAGCGAATGTCGGCGTTATTATCGAGCGCGGCAAGTTAATTAAATAATTTTAGCTTTTATTAAATTCCAATAGTTACAATTGATAAACTGCTGTCATAATAATGGATTACTAATATCACAGCAGTCAGTCTTTTTTTCGGAAAGAATAGGCAAATTCTTAATTTTGTCTTAAGACGTCAGAGCATATTGCGCTTTTTAGTGAATTCAATCTTTGAGGCAAGGATATTATGGTAACTGAAGGTCATCAGCTTTTAATAGCGCTGATTTTAGGTATTGTTGAGGGCTTAACTGAATTCCTTCCGGTGTCTTCTACCGGGCATTTAATTATCGCGGGTAACCTTATGGGTTATACGGATGATAAATCGAAAGTTTTCGAAGTTATCATTCAGTTAGGTTCAATCCTTGCCGTCGTCGTGATGTTCTGGCGGCGTTTATTTGGACTGATTGGTATCCATTTTGGCAAAAAGGTCGAGCACGAAGGTATTGGTAAAGGTCATCTCACCTTACTGCATATTATTCTGGGTATGCTGCCAGCGGTGATTATTGGCTTAGTATTTAGCCATGATATTAAGGCGCTGTTTGAACCCAAATATGTCATGTACGCTTTAGTGGTCGGTGGTATTTATATTCTTATCGCCGAATGGGTAAAGCCGAAATTCCCCAAGGCGGTAGGCGTCGATGATATTACCTATTTACAGGCGTTCCTGATTGGTTGTTTTCAGTGCCTGGCGCTGTGGCCGGGTTTTTCCCGCTCTGGTGCCACGATCGGCGGTGGCCTGTTGGTCGGCGTTAGCCGCTACGCAGCCTCGGAATACTCATTCCTACTGGCTGTACCAATGATGTTAGGGGCGAGTGCGCTCGACCTTTACAAGAATCACTCGATTTTAAGCCTGTCTGACCTGCCGATGTTTGCAGTTGGATTCATTACTGCATTTATCGTGGCGCTGATTGCGATTAAAACCTTCCTGGCAGTGATCAAGCGCATTTCGTTTGTGCCGTTTGCCATCTACCGTTTCGTGGTGGCAGCCCTGGTCTACTGGGTATTTATGACCTGATCGGCATAGCAGATTAATAAAAAACCCGCCTTGGCGGGTTTTTTTATGCCTGATAGCAAATTTTAGGCATTTAGCGCTGCATGATTGTCTGCGTTTCTCGCCAGTCGGCAATGGCGGCGATACGGCGTTTGCCTAGTTCCTCGCGGATGGCCATGCCCTGCAATCCCAATGCCACGACTTCTTTAATCGACACGCTATTGGCTGCCTCAAAGGCTGCCCGCAGATAATGCCCCTGCGGATAAGGGTTGCGTTCAAAACCGGTTCTGCCGCGCGCATCGGCCTCACTGGTCAGGATCATCTGCTCAAGACGTTGCGGTTTGCGCCACACGTCGATGGTATCGAAAAGTTTGAGCAAGGTTTCAGGGCGAAGGCGTTCAACGGTGTGGATAAGGTCATGAAATTCAGCCACTAAAACCGCCAGATCGCGGATTGCCGTCGGCACGCGCAAGCGCTGACACAATCCCTCAACCAGCTTGACACCCGCAGGCCCGTGGCCGTGATGGCTTGGCCAATGCTCCGGTGGCGTCAGCCCTTTACCGAGATCGTGGCATAGGGCGGAAAAGCGAATATCCACGTCCTGACTCAGCTCGGCGGCTATCTTTAACGTCATCAGCGTATGGATGCCGGTATCAATTTCCGGGTGCCACTTCGCCGGAGCTGGAACCCCAAACAGCGCATCGATTTCTGGGAACAACACCTTCAACGCATTACAGTCGCGCAAGACCTGGAAATAAACCTGTGGATCCTGCGTTTGTAGCGCTTTTTCAGTCTCTTTCCAGACCCTTTCAGGCGTCAGGGCTT
>CAWUIY010000339.1:0-4936 GCA_963922555.1 uncultured Serratia sp.
GCAATGGCGAAAGGTGGGGACGCTGAGCCTGCGTTTTCATCAGGCCATTGTGGCGATGTTGGCCTCTCAGCGATTCAACGACTTTTTCTCGGTGATCCTCGCACAGCTGCGTTTGCTGTTTGCCAGCGGTCAGGCCGAGCGCGAGTTCCAGTACCCGTGGCTGGCCCGCGACCGTGAAATCTATCAATTATTGTGCGCGCAAAATCTCGAGGCTGCTTCTCAGGCGTTGCGCGATTATCTCGATCATTCTGAAAAACAGCTGATGCAAATGTTTGCTGATGCCTCATTCGACCAGGAGTAATCATGTCTTCTTATCCCGCTGCTTATCAAAACACCAAGGGTTCGGCACTGAATGTCGATGTTGATTTTTATCAGGCGCTGGCCGATGGGGCGCGAGAACTGACTGCCCGTCATCTGGTGCCTATCCGCAGCGGCTTTGCCTGGGAAGTGCCCGCCGGGCATATTTTCCGTATCACCACGCCGCAAGGGCCACAGGTTGGCGATCTTAATATCTGGAACCGCCACGATCCGCGAGAACGTATGTGGGTTGCCCGCACGCGTCAGCTGCAACGCGCCCATTTATCGACCTTTGACCGAATCTGGTCAACGCTGCCGTTTATTCGCCCTATGGCCACCATTACCGCAGACTCGCTGGCCGATTATGGTATCGACAGTGACGGTGGCCGCGTACATGACCTGCTGGGAACGCGCTGCGACCCTTATGTTAATAAATTGCTGACCGGCGATGATTTTGATTTCCACTGCCATTCTAATCTCACCCGCGCAATTCAGCCATTTGGTCTGACTGAGTTTGACGTGCATGACGTAATGAACGTGTTTCAGTGCACCGGCCTGAATGATAACGATCAGTATTTTATGAAGGCCTGCCCGGCGCAGAAGGGCGATTATCTGGAGTTTTTTGCTGAAATTGATCTGCTGTGTGCCATCTCAACCTGTCCGGGTGGGGATCTTTCGCTGCCAATGTGGGGCGATGAGGCAGAAGATACGCTCAAGGTTTGCCGTCCGTTGGGCATCGAGATTTATCAACCGGATTCAGCGTTGCTGAAAGGCTGGCAGAAGCCGGTATCGCCTGATTACCAGGGACAGCACGGCATGCGTCTTCAGCAAGGCGAGTGGAGCAAATAATCAGCAATTAAATCAGTGGCATTGATTGTCGGCACACAGTGCTTACTTTTTAGGGGGCTATCACTGTAGGATGCTAGAGCATCTAAACTGGATAGCCCTTTTTTAGCGGAGAAACGTATGCCACACGTAGACTTGAAATTCATTACCCGTAACCTGACCGAAGCGCAGCAAACTGCCATCTCCGACGACATTACCGAGGTGTTGAAAAAGCATTTTGGCAGTTCTGACGAGGCGGTCTCTATTCGTCTTAATGAAATTGCAAAAGACGACTGGAAGAGCGAGGTTTACGAGCCAATCATTATGGCCCACCTCGATCAGTTAGTGAAAAAACCTGGCTACACCATGGACTAAGTCCGGTTTTCTTTACAGCGGTAACGCATCGACCGGTGTTTGCCGCTGTAATCTTATTTGTGTTAATAGAATGTTTAACTTACAGCCGCTATCCGCCTTCTTATTTAAACACCATTAAAACTTCAACTTTATAATTTCCTTAATTTAGAATCAAAGCCTTAAGGGCGTCAAAAATGGAAAATAAAGAATGAGTGAACAGCTGGTTGAACCGCGTAGTGGAATAATCCGTCTGGTTTTTGCAACGCTATTGACCGGGGTTGCCGCGGGAATTGGGGGCATGTTGCTGGCGTTGTTACTGCATGCTATTCAGCATTTTGCTTTTGGCTACAGTCCCAACGCGATCATCAGTAAAGAAAGCTTCCTTGAGGGCGTAAGCGCGGCCAATGCCTCGCGGCGGCTGTATGTACTGATTATTTGTGGATTGATCGCCGGAATTGGCTGGTATCTGCTTTATCGCTTCGGCAAGCCGTTGATCAGCATCGCCAATGCGGTAAAAAATCCGCATAAACCGATGCCTTTTTTCTCGACGCTTATCCACGCCTTGCTGCAAATTATTACTGTCGCGCTGGGTTCTCCGCTTGGCCGTGAGGTTGCCCCTCGTGAAGTTGGGGCCATCGGAGCGGGTTGGTTAGCGCAGCGTTTTCATCTGACCGTTGCCGAGACCCGAATTCTGGTGGCTTGTGGCGCAGGAGCCGGGCTGGCAGCAGTGTACAACGTGCCCTTGGGCGGTGCAGTATTTGCGCTTGAAGTTTTGCTGGGCGCTTTTAGCCTTGAATTGATTATTCCTGCCATTTGCACCTCATCGATTGCCGCACTGGTGGCCTGGATTGGGCTGGGCAACGAGTCACAATATCATTTGCCACCGTTGGATATTACTTCCGGGCTGGTTATTTGGTCTGTCATCTGTGGCCCCCTGTTTGGCATCGCAGCCAATCTTTTCACCCGCATGATGACTCAGGCGCGCAAGCAGGCCAAGCGTAACTGGCAGATGCCAGTATTTTGCCTGTTAAACTTTGCCATTCTGGGGCTTTTGGCTGCCTGGTTCCCACAGCTACTGGGCAATGGCAAAGGGCCGGCGCAAATTACCTTCGACAGTGAGATAACGCTGTATCTGGCGTCGGGATTGTTGCTGTTAAAGTTGCTGATGATCTGGGGGAGCCTGCGTTCCGGAGCCGAGGGCGGTTTACTGACCCCTGGGCTGTCTAACGGCGCTTTGCTGGCCTGTATTTTGGGTATTATCTGGGACCATTTCTGGCCGGGCACGGCAATTGGGGCTTTTGCTATCGTTGGCGCTGCGGCATTCCTTGCCAGCTCGATGAAAATGCCGATTACAGCCGTGGTGTTGATTCTTGAGTTTACTCGAGTTAATCATGACTTTTTAATTCCAATCTTATTCGCGGTCACCGGGTCTATTGCTACTAGTACACTCATCAATAAAAAATTTGGCTCTTAACTTTTATCCTTTTAGGGGGACTTTATGAAGGACTTCATCAAGGCCGTGCCGTTAGATAAATCCTGGCGTCTGATCAATCATGGCCCAACGATTTTAGTCTCTGCCCGTCACGGTGGCGTAGACAATGTGATGGCTGCCGCGTGGGCTTGCGGGCTGGATTTCTCTCCACCTAAACTTACCGTCGTTATCGATAAAATTGCCAAAACGCGCCAGCTGCTGGAACAAAGCGGGATGTTTGTCATTCAGGTGCCTACCGCCAAACAGGCGGCGATGACTTTGCAGCTGGGAACAGAATCCCTGGCCAGTCAGCCGGACAAGCTGGAACGGGCAGGGGTCAACCTGTTCGACTTCGACGGTTTTGATCTGCCATTTGTCGAGGGCTGTTCGGCCTGGCTGGCGTGTAAACTGATCCCCGAACCGCATAATCAACAGTCTTACGACTTATATATCGGCGAAATTGTCGGCGCTTGGGCCGATAAGCGCGTATTCGAAAACGGCCATTGGTTGTTCGAACAGGCACCGCCGGAGCTGCGCAGCCTGCACTATGTCGCTGGAGGCCATTTTTACGCCATCGGCGAAGAGATTATTGTCGGTGAAAGCGAGAAAAAGTAATCACAGCAGGAAGACTGCGCTGTAGTTAAGGGCTGAGAGTGCTGGTTATGTTGGAAGTCTTCATAACTGGCAACTTTCAGGTAAATTATGTATCACCATTTGATCAATGCCCCTTCGATAGTTCCCGCACCAGCCCATGCCACCAATACCTGAAGTGCTTGGTGTTTCCTTAAATCATAACAGGGACGAAAACCTTAAGAAATTGATGACTCATCTGGGTTATAAAGGGAAGGGTGTTCCCGAAATGGACAAAGCCGGAATACAAAAATTATCTTAGAGATAACACTAAGTATGTGACAGATTCCGACGAAGTTCATATTTATAGTGGAACGATAAAACCTGAGCAGGTCGAAATTATTGCGGATCGGTTAGAATATCTATAAGCACGATAATTTTCTGATTATTAATGAGTCGGTAATTTTCAGTCAGCTAAAAAACAGGAGGAAGGCTTCGCTGTAGTTATGCACTGAGACTGCTGGTTATGTTGGAAGTCCCCATAGCTGACAACTCTCAGGTAAATTATGTATCATCATCCGATCAATGCCCCGGTTGCAGACCCTGCACCCTCTGTAGCACCTCCCATTAATACGCCTCACCAAGTCTCAGCGCATCAAACTAGCGTGCTGGCTCAACATCTTGCTAATATGCAGACGCCGGTGGCTAAAAAGATAATTCATAATTATCATGAACATCCCAGCCTCGGTTTAGCGTCGATAGCTCGGCCAACCCATAAGGGAAAACCGAGAGAATTTGAAAGCAATATGAATATGTTAGCTGATGAGCTGAAACAGTTGAATGTTGTCACATTATTGTCTTTAGACAACGAAATGTCGGATGACATTTTCGACCCTGTAGCAGGGATATCTGAAGCCGATAAAGCCACTCAGTTGCTTTATGCAAAAGGAATTTCTTATGTTGTTGATCAACAGTATTTTGTGACAGATTGTTATGATTTCCCATCATTTAATCTGGCAGATGATGATACTTTTATCGCCACTCTTGATGGCATAGTTCAGTGGATTTTGGCCGAAATGGCGCGGAATCCCCACACTATGCTGGCCATTCATTGCGGAGCCGGTGATGGTCGCTCTGGGGTAGTGAAAAGCGCCTGCCTGATTGCTCAGGGCCTGAAGAACGGAAACTCTTCATATCATCAGGGCATTACCGCCGTAGATATGTCAGCAATGGTTGATACTGAGCTTAACGATAGTTTTGATAATGTTCATGCCAAAACTGGAAGCTACAAGATTGTCGATGACGCGGTGAGAAATATTCGTACCGTACATGGGGAGGCTGTAGAAAGACCATCAGATGTTGCCATGTTGAATAGCTATGCCGAATACTACTCTCAGCGTTTACTGGCAAATCAGGGAC
>CAWUIY010000340.1:0-4915 GCA_963922555.1 uncultured Serratia sp.
CTGCAGTTCGCTGTCGCTAGCCTGTTGTTTAGCGGCCAGCGTATCCGTATTAAAGGTTGCGGTATGAACGTCGCGCTCCTGCAGAACCAGCTCACCCATCGATTTGGTTTCTACCGGCAACACGAAATCAGAATCGCCGTAAGCCTGTGCCAACTGCTGGCTAACCAACTGTTTTTTCATCAGCTGTGCGAAGTTATCCGCGGTGTAACCCATCCCCTGCACAGTTTGCAGATATTTAGCATTATCAAACTGTTTATTGGTCTGGAACTGAGGAGTGGCCAGAATGGCATCTTTGATTTGCTGATCGCTGACGGTTACGCCAAGCTTCTGGGAATATTGCTCAAGCAGCGTCACGTCAATCAGGTTATTGAGTGATTGCTGACGCAGCTGTTGCATATAGCCTTCGCTACCTGCCAGCGCGGCAAACTGGTCACCAAGCTGCTGCTGCAAACGGGCGCGCTGACTCTGCACGGCGTCGTCGAGCTGGGCACGGCTAATTTCCTGGCCGTTAACTTTCGCTGCATAGTCGCTGGACCCGCCGATCAAATAATTGCCAACACCGGTCAAAACAAAAGATAAAACGATCGGACCAAGAATGATTTTGAGCACGACGTGATTAGCTGCCGCGCGTAAGTTGTCCATCATAGTGAAGCAACACTCCGCTGTATTTGGGGTTTAAAACTTGGGCTGCGTGGATGATACCAACGATCCCTGTGACACCCATCAGGGTGCTGCACAATAAACTGCGTGTTTACACTGACACTTCGTTTCGAGTGGTGTTCAAAAGAATCACTGTTAACAGGCAATGTCTAAGGCTTAAAAAACCAGAGCTGCCCTGCGTACTGGCTCGCAAAAGTAAAAAAAGCGCATCTCTGAGATGCGCCTTATATATTACCTTACCAACCCTGTGACGTCAGGTTATTGTTAGTAATTATCCGTTTACCGCATCTTTCAAAGATTTACCTGCGCGGAAGCCAGGCACTTTGGCAGCCGGAATACTGATTTCTTTACCGGTTTGCGGGTTACGGCCAGTGCGAGCAGAGCGCTCACGAACAGCAAAGGTACCGAATCCTACCAGTGTAACTTCATCTCCGGCTTTCAGAGAATCTGTTACCGATGCAAGCACCGCGTCCAGAACACGTCCAGCGGCCGCTTTAGAAATATCCGCACCGGCTGCAATTTTGTCGATCAGTTGTGACTTATTCACGTTTTCATCCCCTCTTAAAATTCTATGGTCACGCCGAAAATTCCCTACGGACGCGACAGCGCAGCTGTTATATCAAGCTTGTCAGGGGTATGCAAGCGACCCAGAATACCTTGCACCCGACTGACATGGCTTACTAACTTAACGGCACAAAAAAAAGCTGGCAAGTAGGAATTCACTTGCCAGCCTCAGTTTTGCTTACACTTTATGCATCAGGTCACTATTTCGCCGCGACAGGCAGAGCGCCAAACGCCGGGTTTTGCAGCGCAAGGTTCAATACGTCGTCGATACGCTTGACCGGGTGAATCTCCAGATCGGCTAATACGTTGTCCGGGATCTCTTCCAGGTCACGTTTATTATCGTCAGGGATCAGCACCACTTTAATGCCACCGCGGTGCGCGGCCAACAGTTTCTCTTTCAAGCCACCGATAGGTAATACCTGACCACGCAAAGTGATCTCACCGGTCATGGCCCCATCGGCGCGCACCGGGTTACCGGTCAGGCAAGAAACCAGCGCGGTACACATAGCGATACCGGCACTTGGACCATCTTTCGGCGTCGCCCCTTCTGGTACGTGAACGTGAATATCACGTTTTTCGTAGAAGTCAGGATTAATGCCCAACTTGTCAGCTCGTGCGCGAACCACGGTCAACGCCGCCTGAATCGACTCTTGCATAACCTCACCCAAAGAACCGGTGTAGGTCAGCTTGCCTTTACCTGGTACGCAGGCGGTTTCGATAGTCAGCAGCTCGCCGCCCACCTCCGTCCACGCCAGGCCCGTCACCTGCCCTACGCGGTTTTCAGTGTCAGCACGGCCGTAGTCAACCTTTTGCACGCCGAGATAATCTTTCAGGTTATCGCCATTAATGACGATGTGCTTCAAGGTCTTATCCAGCAGCAGCTGTTTAACGGCTTTGCGGCATAGTTTGGAAATTTCACGTTCCAGGCTACGCACACCCGCTTCACGAGTGTAGAAACGAATAATGCCGATAATGGCGCTGTCTTCAACCGTCAGCTCGTTTTTCTTCAGCGCGTTGCGCTCGATCTGTTTCGGCAACAGATGCTGTTTGGCGATATTCAGTTTTTCGTCTTCGGTATAACCCGACAGACGAATGACTTCCATACGGTCAAGCAGCGGAGCCGGGATGTTCATCGAGTTTGAGGTCGCCACAAACATCACGTCAGACAGATCGTAATCGACTTCCAGATAGTGGTCATTAAAGGCCACGTTCTGTTCTGGATCAAGCACTTCCAGTAAAGCTGACGCAGGATCGCCGCGCATGTCGGAAGACATCTTGTCGATTTCATCTAGCAGGAACAGCGGGTTCTTGACGCCAACTTTCGCCATTTTCTGGATAAGTTTGCCTGGCATAGAACCAATATAGGTACGACGGTGACCGCGAATTTCCGCTTCGTCACGCACACCACCCAGCGCCATACGCACGTATTCACGGCCTGTAGCGCGGGCAATCGACTGTCCGAGTGAAGTTTTACCCACACCTGGAGGCCCTACAAGACAGAGAATTGGCCCTTTGATTTTGCTAACGCGAGTCTGCACTGCGAGATACTCAAGAATGCGATCTTTGACCCTTTCGAGACCAAAGTGATCGGTATCCAGCACCTCCTGCGCCTTACGCAGGTCTTTCTTCACTTTACTGCGCGCGTTCCATGGCACCTGAAGCATCCAATCGATATAACCACGCACAACGGTGGCTTCGGCGGACATAGGTGACATCATTTTCAGCTTTTGCAGCTCGGCTTCCGTTTTCTCACGCGCGTCTTTCGGCATTTTTGCCGCGTCGATTTTGCGTTTCAGCGCTTCGTGTTCGTCAGGCGCATCGTCCATTTCACCCAGCTCTTTCTGAATGGCTTTCATTTGCTCATTCAGATAGTACTCGCGCTGGCTTTTTTCCATCTGTTTTTTGACGCGATTGCGGATACGTTTTTCAACCTGCAACAGGTCGATCTCCGACTCCATCATCGCCATCAGGTATTCCAGACGTTCGGTAATATCGAACATCTCGAGCACCGACTGTTTGTCGACCAGCTTCAACGGCATATGCGCAGCGATTGTATCCGCCAGGCGTGCAGCGTCTTCGATGCTGTTCAGTGAAGTCAGGACTTCCGGCGGGATCTTTTTGTTAAGCTTGATGTAGCCTTCAAACTGATTAATGGCCGTACGGACCAGAACTTCCTGCTCACGCTCGTCAACCGCTGGCGATTCCAGGTATTCGGCCTGGGCAGCAAAATGCTCGCCGCTGTCTGAAAGCGTAGTGATGCGGGCGCGCTGTAAACCTTCAACCAGAACTTTAACGGTTCCGTCTGGAAGTTTAAGCATCTGTAAAATAGAGGCTACGGTACCCACTGAGAACAAATCGTTGATACCAGGCTCATCCGTCGAGGCCTCTTTCTGCGCAACGAGCATGATTTTTTTATCATTGTCCATTGCCGCTTCAAGACAGCGAATCGATTTCTCCCGGCCAACGAACAGCGGGATCACCATATGCGGATAAACCACCACATCGCGCAGAGGCAATACGGGGATTTCTATGCGTTCGGAACGCTCAGGGTTCATAGAGCTCTCTCTTAGTTTAGCTTCCGCCAGGTTAAGGAAATCTCGTGAAACACGAGTCAGCGGGTTTCAGCAAGTAGTTAACTGAGTATATGGGGATGAATATCTGACATTCAACGACAAGAATGCGAGGAAAAAAAAATGGGGGAAAAAATCCCCCATTTCTCCACTAAACCTCTGTAAAGCTGGCTAATTATTCACCAGAAGCTTGTTGGGCCTCAGGTTTGCCATAAATCATCAGAGGTTCAGATTGCCCCGCAATGACGGACTCATCAACAACGACTTTGTCCACACTGTCAAGAGATGGCAGATCGTACATCGTATCCAGCAAAGCAGCTTCAACAATAGAACGCAGACCACGAGCACCCGTTTTGCGATCCATCGCCTTCTTCGCGATTGCAATCAATGCTTCATCGCGGAATTCAAGCTCAACGCCTTCAAGGTTGAACAATGCCTGATATTGCTTAGTCAGGGCATTTTTTGGTTCTTTCAGGATTTGGATCAGCGCGTCTTCACTCAGTTCGCTCAGCGTTGCCACAACGGGCAGACGACCAATGAACTCAGGGATCAGACCAAACTTGATCAAATCTTCAGGCTCGGCCTGAGCCAGCAACTGACCTTCGGTTGCTTTCTCTGACTTGCCTTTAACCTCTGCACCGAAACCGATACCGGTGCTGGTGTTCAGACGCTGGCCGATGACCTTGTCCAGGCCGGCAAATGCGCCGCCACAGATAAACAGGATTTTTGAGGTATCAACCTGCAAGAACTCCTGCTGTGGATGCTTGCGTCCGCCCTGAGGAGGAACGGCAGCCACAGTGCCTTCGATCAGTTTTAACAGCGCCTGCTGCACGCCTTCGCCCGAAACGTCACGGGTGATAGACGGGTTATCAGACTTACGAGAAATCTTGTCGATTTCATCGATGTAGACAATGCCGCGCTGAGCTTTCTGCACGTCATAGTCACATTTCTGCAGCAGCTTCTGAATGATGTTTTCGACGTCTTCACCCACGTAACCGGCTTCGGTCAGCGTAGTCGCATCGGCCATGGTAAATGGCACATCCAGGAAACGAGCCAGCGTTTCAGCCAGCAGCGTTTTACCGCTACCGGTCGGGCCGATCAGCAGGATGTTGCTCTTGCCA
>CAWUIY010000341.1:0-4892 GCA_963922555.1 uncultured Serratia sp.
TTTTTGGCCTTTAACGTCGATCCAGGCGTCACCGTTGTCAGCGCCAACGATGCTATAAGGCATGATGCCTTTATCGCGCTGAACTTCTTCGTCCTGGAAACGACGACCGATCAGACGCTTGATAGCAAACAGCGTGTTCTGCGGGTTAGTGACTGCCTGACGCTTAGCGGGTTGGCCCACCAGGATTTCACCATCCTGTGCGTAAGCAATGATTGAAGGTGTAGTACGATCCCCTTCGGCGTTTTCGAGCACACGAGCCTTGGTGCCGTCCATGATCGCTACACAAGAGTTGGTTGTACCCAGGTCGATCCCAATAATTCTACCCATCTAAAACGTCTCCACTAAAATTCATTATTCGTTGAGGTTGTTACTCTATATGCGGACGGTTTTTTGCATTTCAACTGTCCGATATTGCTTTCAACAGCGGTAACAACTGCGGTTGAGAATAAGATGGGGTCATGTGGCGCAGCATCAAGGGCAACAACAAAAAAAATTTTGTATTTATTGCCCTTTGGGATCAATTTTAAGCGAATCTGTTGATTATTGTCCGCTGGAGAGAGGCTCGGCGAGGCGAGTTTCGATTAGCGATTCATTATTAAGGTCGCGATTGAGATACAGGCCCAACCCCAAACCGATTGCTGCCAACGCCGTGACATAATAGCAAGGGGCCATGGGTGTCATCCGGGTGATCATGGTGACGAAAATCGGCGTCAGACCACCAAAAATCGCGTAAGACAGGTTATAAGAAAATGAGATCCCGCTGAAACGCACCTCGGCAGGGAAAGCACGGACCATCACGAAAGGTACTGCCCCGACAACGCCAATGCTAAAGCCAGTCAGCGTGTAAAGAGGTTTCAACCAGCTGCTGTCGATAGCGACGGTGTGATAAAACACCCAGCTGCACACGCCGAAGAACAGGCTGCCGATAATAAAGGTTTTGCTCGAGCCGATGCGGTCAACGGCCCATCCTGCGCAGATACAGCCGAAAAGCAGGGCAATCGTCGCCATGCTGTTGGCCTGTAGCGTCAGCGCAGCGGGAATATGCAGCTGCTTTTGCAGGTAAGTCGGGGTCATGAGGATCACCACCACGATGCAGGCGGAAAGCAGCCAGGTCATCAGCATCGAGACCACCACCTCTTTCTTGTGATCGCGGATCACCGACTTGATTGGCAGTTCTTCCGCTAACACTTTATGCGATTTCATCTCGATAAAGATGGGTGTTTCCTGCAACCAGCGGCGCAGGTACAGCGCGATCAGTCCGAAGATGCCGCCGATAAAGAACGGGATTCGCCAGCCGCCGTGAACAATAGAAGAAGCGGGCATCAACGTTGTTAGCAATGTCGCGACCAGCGAGCCGAGCAAAATCCCCATCGTCAATCCGGCGGTCAACGTGCCGCAGGCAAAGCCAATACGTTTACGCGGCACGTGTTCAGAGACAAATACCCAGGCTCCTGGCACTTCTCCGCCGATCGCCGCGCCCTGCAACAGGCGCATCAGCAGCAATAATAATGGCGCCGCGATGCCGATAGACGAATAAGTTGGCAACAGGCCAATCGCCAGCGTCGGCAAAGCCATTAGCAGAATACTCAGGCTGAACATACGTTTACGGCCAACCAGGTCGCCAAAGTGCGCCATGACGACGCCCCCGAGCGGACGCGCCAGATACCCGGCGGCGAAAATACCGAAGGTCTGTACCTGACGTAGCCAATCCGGCATCGAGGCGGGGAAAAACAGATCGCCAATCGTTGCCGCAAAGAAAACGAAAATAATGAAGTCGTAGAATTCCAGAGCGCCACCGAGGGCGGCGAGAGAAAGCGTCTTGTAGTCCTGCCGGTTCAGCCGGCGATTATTGTCGTGTTGCATAGGATACCTGAAGCACCGAGTTGAGGTAGAGAATTGCCGCGCAATGTAAAGTAAACATTACTATATGCGGCAATTAGTTTACACACCACAGTCGTCAGATCTTATCGCAGAAAAAGGTTATTTTTAGTTGTTTGTATCGCGGATTGCGCTCTTAGGACGAAAAGCTGCTACGACTTCGCGTTGAGTTTCGACATAAGGGCCATCCAGCAGCTGTATACAATAAGGTACACTGGCAAAAATTCCTGACACGACCACGTTGCCCTGTTCGTCCTTTAATCCTTCCAGCGTTTCTTTAATTGATTTTGGTTGTCCCGGCAAATTCAGAATCAGCGCCTGCTTGCGAATCACCCCAACCTGGCGTGAGAGAATGGCTGTGGGGACAAATTGCAGGCTAATTTGGCGCATCTGCTCACCAAAGCCCGGCATCAGCCGATCGGCAACCGCCAAGGTAGCATCGGGAGTCACATCACGACGCGCGGGGCCGGTACCGCCAGTGGTCAGTACCAGATGACATCCGGCCTCGTCCACCAGCTCGCACAGCGCCTGCTCAATCAGCGGCTGTTCGTCAGGGATCAGGCGTTTCTCGACCACGAAAGGCGTGATTAATGCCTGCTCCAGCCACTCTTCAAGCGCGGGAATACCTTTATCCTGGTAAACCCCGCTCGACGCACGGTCGGATACCGACACCAGACCAATTCGTAATTTATCCATTTCACTCCTCCAGACAGCGGTGAAACATGCCGCGCTAGGCGACCACAATAAAAACTCAAGTATATCGAGAACCTAAAGCGGAACCACAGCAGGGATTGGTTTTTTTGCGGCAATCAGCAGGTTAATGACTGTCGTGACAACAAAATTTGGACATAAAAAAAGGCGGCCTAAGCCACCTTTAATGAATATGAATCGAACTAATTGACGATTACAGCAGGTCAGCGATCATTTTCTCGAGTTTGCCCTGGTCTACGGCAAATTTGCGGATACCGTCGGCCAGCTTGTCGATAGCCATTGGATCCTGGTTGTGGTCCCAGTAGAACTGCGCTTCGGTCAGTGGAGCCGGGCGGGCTTTAATTTCGCCGGTGTAAGACAGTTTACGCTCCAGGGTGCCTTCAGTTTCTTTCAGCTCTTTCAACAGAGCAGGCCCGATAGTCAAACGGTCACAGCCAGCCAGCTCGATGATTTCATCAGTGTTACGGAAGCTTGCGCCCATAACAACGGTTTCATAGCCGTGCTGTTTGTAGTATTCGTAGATCTCGGTAACAGAAACAACGCCTGGATCTTCGTGTGGCGCGAACTCTTTCTTGTCGCCGTTAGCTTTGTACCAGTCAAGAATACGGCCAACGAATGGAGAAATCAGGTAAGCACCGGCTTCTGCACAAGCACGCGCCTGAGCGAAGGAGAACAGCAGGGTCAGGTTACAGTTGATGCCTTCTTTTTCCAGCTGCTCGGCTGCACGGATGCCCTGCCAGGTAGAAGCCAGTTTGATCAGGATACGGTCGTTGCTGATACCGTGATCGTTATAAAGCTTGATAAAACGATGAGCCTTGGCAATGCTGGCTTCAGTGTCGTAAGACAGGCGCGCATCGACTTCGGTAGAAATACGTCCTGGAACCAGTTTCAAGATTTCCAGACCGATGTTTACTGCCAGCTTGTCGGCCGCATCAGCGATTTGCTGATCGCGATCGCTGCTTTGGTCACGAGCCCAGGCGATAGCTTCGTCGATCAGTTTACGATATTCAGGGATCGAAGCTGCGTTCAGGATCAGTGAAGGGTTTGTGGTTGCATCCTGAGGCTGATACAACTTGATTGCCGCGATATCACCAGTATCTGCAACTACCTTGGTCAATTCGCGTAGGGAAGAAAGTTTATCGGTCATTGTGGCATATCTCATCGTTTAGAGTTTATCGTTGAGGCATTTTCATGCCTTGCCTTCTCTTGATGATAACATGCAACAAGACATCCGCAAGGCAGATATGGCTGTCAAAACTTTAAGTGAAAAAAACGCATATTCGTACTAAGAGGCGAGCATAATAATCGGCATAAATGGAGGGATTCACCATGATTTTAATAGGGAATAAAGGACTATATGGCCAGTTTGCTTAATTTTCTCGACGACATATTGTGGGAATCGATACTGATCTATTTCCTGCTGGGATATGGCCTCTATCTGACCTTGCGCACGCGGTTCATCCAATTTAGACGCTGGCCTGAAATGTTTTTCAGCCTGCGAAGAAATTCAGAAACCGATACCAGGGGAATTTCTGCCTGGCAGGCGTTGGCGGTCAGCCTGTCGGGAAGAATCGGTATAGGGACCTTGGTCGGCGTCGCGATGTCTTTGGCGGCGGGTGGACCGGGCGCTATTTTCTGGATGTGGATCATCACCCTGCTCACCCTGCCAATGGCGCTAATCGAAAACACGCTGTCGCAAATATTTAAAACCACTGACCAGCAACAGCAGTTTCGCGGCGGCCCGGCAGAATACATGAGTCGCGGTCTCGGCATGCGCTGGATGGGTGTACTGTTCGCCATATTAATGATTTTTGCTGTCGGGCTAGTGTTTAACGCCCTGCAGGCCAAGGCGGCCATTCACGCGATTTCCAACACCTTCCATACTAACCCCTGGTATACCGGCATTGTGCTAAGCCTGGTGTTTGTACTGACCCTGTTCGGCGGCTTGAAAACGCTGGTCAAAATGTCTCTCTGGCTGGCTCCGTTGATGAGCATCGGCTATCTGCTGTTGGCGCTGTGGATCATGGGTAGCAATATTTCACAGTTGCCGGCGGTGTTCGAACTGATTTTCAAAAGCGCCTTTGGGTTACAGGAATTCGGCGGCGGGATTTTAGGTTATGGCGTGACGCTGGCGTTGACCCAGGGAGTCCAGCAAGGCTTGTTTTCCAACGAAGCCGGTGCCGGTTCCACCCCACATATCAGCGCGCTTGCCGCTTCGCGCCATCCGGCTGCTCAGGGATTTTCACAGATGTTGGGGGTATTAATAGATACCTTTGTCGTATGCAGCTCTACCGCGATGATCA